>CALYQY010000042.1 GCA_945291235.1 uncultured Gilliamella sp. | reverse complement strand
CCTTTATTAAAAGGCAAGGTGTTATCTATAGAAAAAATGAAATCTGGAGAGACACTATGACCAAAAACAATGTCGGCGGCGCCCCGGCATGTATTTGTTCAGAAATGATGTATAAAAATAATGTAATTGTAAAATACGAAGTGAATGGAGAATTGATAACAAATGAAGAAAACGAGTAAATATCTATTATTAATGCCATTAATGTGTTTAGTTTTATCTTTTTCATGTTTTGTTGATCCCAAAGTGATTCATGTCGTTGTTGCATTATGTGATAATAAGTATCAAGGCATTGCACCAGTTCCGGCTGCAATCGGTAATGGTCAAGATCCAAAAAATAATCTTTATTGGGGCGCCGCCTATGGCTTTAAAACCTTTTTTAGTAAACAAAAAGAGTGGCAAGTAGTACAAGTCAATAAACCTGAAAAGGGTTATATATTAGAAGAGATTATCTATAAGCATCAAAGCAAAGATGTTTATATCGTTGCGCAAGCCTATGACGGTAAATATATTGATAATACGATTGATGATTTTATTAATTACTCGGCAGGCAAAAAACAATCAACATTTACCATAAATAACAAAGAAATAATCGCGGGTGGTAAAGCTGATTTAGTTGTATACATCGGTCACAATGGTTTAATGGAATGGTCTTGGCGTAAATTCTTTGGTTATGAAACGAGTTGGGCGGCTAACTCAAAACAAGAGCAAGAAAAGCAAAAAACACGCTATGCGGCCGTTTTTGCTTGTAAAAGTCAAAAATATTTTTCTAAACCGTTATTAGGTACTGGTATTTCGCCATTGATTTTAACCATGCAGTATATGGCCCCGGAAGCATATAGCGTGCACGCCATGATTAATAGTTGGTTAAATGGTGAAAGCAAAGCAAACGTCAGATCAAAAGTGGCTAGCGCTTACAGTAAGTATCAAAAGTTAAAAAAACCGGCTATGAGCATGTTTACAACCGAATATAAACAATAGTAAATTAATTAAACCTGTATGATTAGAATGATAAAGATTTAAGGTATGATGAAAACACCTAAAATTGTGATTTTAACCGGTGCGGGTATTTCTGCTGAATCCGGGTTATCGACATTCCGAGCACAAAATGGATTGTGGGAAGGGTATGATGTTAACGATGTTGCAACCTACGAGGGTTATAGTCGCGATCCCATTGCGGTTCACAGCTTCTATAATATGCTAAGAAAAAAATTACAAAGCCCTGAGGTAAAACCAAACTTAGCGCATTTTGCTTTAGCTGAGCTTGAACATAAGCTCGGTAGTGAAAATGTATTAATTGTGACACAAAATGTTGATAATCTTCATGAGCGGGCGGGTTCTAAAAATATTATTCACATGCATGGCGAATTATTGAAAGTTCGTAATGAGCAAACCGGGCAAATCATTGATTGTCATCAAGATGTGGATTATGTAAAAAATAAGCTTATTCGTCCACACATAGTATGGTTTGGTGAAATCCCATTAGAGATGAATAAAATTTACCATGCGCTTTCACAAGCTGACTATTTTATTTCGATTGGTACATCGGGCAATGTTTACCCGGCAGCGGGTTTTGTAGAGGTTGCTAATCAATCGGGGGCAAAAACTGTTGAGCTCAATTTAGAGCCGAGTTTGGGGGAAAGTTTATTTCAAACCAAAATTTACGGCCCTGCAAGTAAAATTGTGCCTGAATTTGTAAAAACATTAAGCGTTAATTAATTAAGTTTCTTCAAATATTTTTTCGTATCTAAATTTTCCATTTGGCCTAGGATCCATTTTGCTTTTTTTTGTGTAAGGATATTAGGATTAACTGGACTCCATTTTCTAGGATTAGGTAAAATTGCAGCCAGTAAACTAGCTTGCTCTTTGGTTAATTGCTTTGCACTGACACCAAAGTAGTGGCGGGAGGCTGCCTCAATACCAAAAATACCTTCTCCCCATTCGATACTATTTAAATAGATTTCAAGGGTGCGTTTTTTTGACCAACTTAGCTCAATACAAAGCGTAATCCAAGACTCAACGCCTTTACGCACGAAGCTACGTGCAGACCACAAAAATACATTCTTAGCCACTTGCTGGGTAATGGTACTACCGCCACGCTTTTTATTATTCTTTAAATTATGTTTAACTGCATGAACTATGGCACTAAAATCAAATCCCCAATGAGAAGAAAATTTTTGATCCTCGGCGGCAATAACCGCAATTTTTATATTATCGGAAATTTCATCCCAATCTTTCCATTCATGTTCTTGCTGAACATTCCAATTAGCTAATTTTCTTTCGACCATAATCATTGAGCCAAACGGATCGACCCAACGCATGATTAATACCAGAAAGAAAGATAACAGCATAAATCCAAGGGTGACTTTTATCGTGATGCGTAATAGTTTTTTTAGTATTCGATTCATGCAAATCTTTAATAGGAACTGAGTAAAAATTAGGTAAATAAGATACGATATATTAAGAATTAAATAAATATTTTTTTAAAAATTGGACAATTTGCTCGGGCTGATTGATATCTAATAGTGGCAAAGCCATTTTTACAGGCTGATCACAGGCAACAGCGATAGTAAACTCATCGATATAAAAAGGTTTATTGTTTGCTTGTCTATGACAGACAATCTTCGGGATTTTTTCATCTTTAAACCCTTCAACCAAAATCACATCAACGTTATCAAAACGCTCAATGAGATTGGATAAGCTGGCTGGCTCATTAGGGGTTTCTTCAATAAAAGCGTATCGATTATCGCAAGCAACAATCGTTTGCAAAGCGCCTGCTTTTCGTAACTCATAACTATCTTTACCGGCAATATCCACTTCGATATCGTGGTGGGCATGTTTTAAGCTACCAACTTTTATCCCTTGTTTAACTAATAACGCGATAATCTTTTTTAATAACGTGGTTTTACCACTACCGCTGTAGCCTGCGATCGCCACTATTTTTCGATTGTTCATAGACTCTTTGTTCAAGCATGTTATATTAAAAGTAAGATTAATATTACATCATTTTATGATGTTGGATGAATAAAAAAGGTAATGATATGTATGATTTTTTGAATGATTATAACCAAACTGTGCACCCACGTTTACTGCAACGTTTTCTTGATATTACCAACCAAAAATTAAGCGGTTATGGTTTAGATGCTTGTAGTTATCAAGCGAGAGAAACCATTCAAAAAAAACTCAAATCACCTAATGCTGATATTCATTTTATGCCGGGTGGGACGCTGACCAATTTAACGGTTATCTCTCATCTATTACGGCCTTATCAAGCGGTAATTGCAACCCAAACCGGCCATATTAATGTTCACGAAACAGGCGCCATTGAGGCGACCGGACACAAAGTATTAACGGTCAAAAGTTCGAATGGCAAATTGACATCAGAACTCATTAAACCGATATTAGCGCAGCACAGTGATGAACATATGGTGCAACCAAAGTTAGTCTATATCTCTAATTCAACAGAGTTAGGTACAATATACACTAAGCAAGAGCTCAAAGAGCTTTATCAATTTTGTCAAAAAAATTATCTATATCTCTATTTAGACGGCGCACGATTAGCCATGGCCTTAGCCGCTAAAGAAAACGATATCACTTTTCCCGATTTAGCTAAATACACTGACGTATTTTATATCGGCGGTACCAAAGTCGGTGCTTTTGCCGGTGAAGCGGTGGTATTTAATAATTTAACCATTAATCAAGATTTCCGTTTTAGCATGAAACAAAAAGGCGCAATTTTAGCTAAAAGTTGGGTTGTTGCCGTACAACTCGATACATTAATGACTGATAATCTCTATCTTGAGCTTGGCAAACATGGTAACCAAATGGCTGAAAAATTAGTCAATCTATTTGAAGAGGCCGGATTCAACTTTATGGCAAAACCACAAACCAATCAACTTTTTGTCAATTTTCCTAACGCAATAGCCAAAAAAATTGTTAACCATTATGCGGTCGATAATTTAGGCCAGACAGATAGCGATCATATCGGCTTACGTTTTTGTACATCATGGGCAACGCAAGACAACGAGATCGAAGCGTTTGCTAAACAGATTAAAAAATGGCTGTAACGGCAAAGTGTGTGATAAAAGATTAAATTATTGCGTATTGTGACTAGCTACTGCTTTTTTGGTTAAGGCTTTCAAGCATTTCAGGGGTATTAACGTTGATAAAACTGGTTGGCTTATCACTAAAATCGACAGCTTGCGCTTTGATGCTACTTAAAAATAACATCAATTTTCGCTCGCCTTGCGCTAAATAAGTTTTCAGTTGTGGCGTAATACTACGATGTATTAATAAGATAGTGGGGTGGCTATGTTGGCCATCAAACGGATAAATCGCATGATGAGTTGGGGTATAAATGGCTAAACGTGCGATTAAATCATTGGGTAAAAAAGGGGTATCGCAACTAACAAATAAGTTCCACGGTGTAGTGCTACGCAATAAGCCGCTATATATGCCCGAAAGTGGACCCAAATAGCCCTTATGATCATCGCTAAAAGTCGGGTAGCCTGCTTTTTGGTATTGATCGCAATGACGATTACAGTTGATCATAATATTACTCACTTGCGGTTTGATATGGTCAATAACATGTTGAAAAAGCGGTTTATTGTTCAACATCATTAAACCTTTATCTTCGCCATGCATCCGCAAGCTTTGACCACCTGCTAAGATTATTGCTGTAATAGGCAGATTTTCCATAAATTATTTCTCTTTAACATTGCGAAAAATCAAAATAACATTACTATATAGCAATGTTAATCTAGTCGTAAAATACAAAATAAAATAAATAATTCAATAATGACAGGTTTTATGGGCGAATAATTATTATTGAGTATATACTAAGCTGTTTTTAAGCTGTAGTTGCAAATCAATTAAATAATGACAATAAACCTGATGAAATATGGATATTTTAAATAAAATTCACATCATCATCTTCAATTTGATTGAAGACTTAAAAAGGTATCAATTATGAAATGTCATCGTATCGATGAAGTAATGGAGTTATTACAAGCAGCGTGGGAAAAAGATTCTGATCTCAATTTATTACAATTTTTGGCTAAACTTGGTCAAGAAGCTGGTTTTGAAGGTGAATTAAAGGATCTGAGTGATGAAGTCTTAATTTATCATCTTAAAATGCGAGACGCTGATAAAAATGAAGCCATTCCCGGGTTAAAAAAAGATTATGAAGATGATTTTAAAACCGCACTACTAAAAGCGCGCGGATTAATTAAAGAATAATTAAAGGAGAATTAACACCATGAAAAAAACGCTTATTGCCATTGGAGTACTAGCTTACAGTATGAGTTGCTTTGCTGAGTCAGTACCCGCCGATACTAATTCTGAAAGCCAACAAGCAACATCGGTATCGACACCGGCTGAAGAGTCAATTACTAAAGGTATTCAATATGGCGTTTTACCGACTAGTCCCTCACCGGATAAAGAAGTCGTTGAGTTCTTTTCGTTTAACTGCCCTAGTTGTCGGGTATTTGAAAATGACTACCATGGTGCTCAATTAATCGCAAAAACGTTGCCAAAAGATGTTAATTTTAAACGTTACCATTTAAATAATTTTGGTCCACTAGCGAAAGAGTTATCTGAAGCATGGGCGGTTGCCAATGTACTTGGCATTGAAGATAAAGTTGAAGACGTTTTTTATAAAGCGATGCAAACAGATAAGAAAATCAAAACAGCGGAAGATATCAAGACCGTATTTGCTGATTTAGGTGTTGATGCTCAAACTTATGATAAAACCAAAGATAGTTTTTTAGTTAAAACTTTTTTATCCCAACAAGCTGACGCTATTAATGAATTACAACCGGGTTCGATACCGCTGGTTGTGGTAAATCGAAAATTCTTTGTCAACTCTAGTGGATTGAATAAAGACAGTAACGAAGCATTTATTAACGACTATGCTAAAGTAACGGCTTTTTTAACGACGTTAGATCCGCATAATGTAAAAAATGAAGAAGAAAAGCCGATAGAATAATTGCCTTGCTGAGTTAAATCACTGATCAAGGTTATCTTTTTTAGCGATAAATAGCTTAACATCATTTATATCCCTTTACTTAGTGCTAACATTAAGTAAAGGGATTTTTCTAGGCGAACTATTCACGTTCTAAAGCGTAAATAGGATCAAGTTTTGCCGCTCGTTTAGCCGGGAAATAGCCAAAAATAACGCCAATGACGCTTGAACAGCTAAATGCAGCAATAATAGAAGCAATAGAAAAACTCATTGCAAATGAAGTCACGAAATAGTTAAAAATAAAACCAATTACAAACGACAATAAGATCCCTAAAGCGCCACCAATTAGGCAAACTAATACTGCCTCAATTAAAAATTGTTGCAAAATATCACTTGAGCGAGCACCGACAGCCATTCTTACCCCAATTTCACGGGTTCTTTCTGTTACAGACACCAACATAATATTCATCACACCAATTCCACCAACCACTAACGAAATTAAAGCAATGGTTGAAATTAAAAGTGTTAACACCCAGGCTGACGAATTGACGGTTTCCCGTATGCTATCTGAATTGAAAATAAAGAAATCTTTACTACCATGCCGTTGTAACATGATGTTTTCGATAGCTTTTTCGGCAATTGATAAATCAACATTATCATTTACACGAACGGTAATACTCTTTAAAGACGTTTGACCGACCATACGATTAATAACGGTGGTATAAGGGAGCCAAATATTTAAACTTTCGTTATTGCCAAAACCTTGTTGCTGTTTGGTAGCAACCCCGATGATCCTAACCGGCAATTGTCCGACAATTAAAATTTTGCCAATCGGGTCTTGATTGGTAAATAGTCGTTTAACGGTATTTTCATCAATCACGGCATCTTGCGCAGAGGTATCCACGCTCTGCTTATCGAAAGCAATCCCTTTGCTGATAGTGTAGCCTCGCACCGCAAAAAACTGCTCTCCAACACCATTTACCGTTCCGGTCACGGCCAAATTATTGATACGAAAATAGGCACTTGTTGCTAAATTCGGTGTGGTGCTATGCACAAAACTTTGTTTTGCCAAAAAGTCAGCATCGGCAGATCTGAGCGTGGTAATTTTGTCAGCATTACGATCACCAAATCCACTTCCGGCATAAATTTCTAACGTGCTGGTGCCTAACGAGTTGATATTGGCTAAAATCTTTTGTTTGGTACCTTGCCCTAATGCCACCATAGAAACAACTGAAGCAATACCAATGATAATGCCGAGCATGGTGAGAAAAGTTCGTAAGCGTTGTGATGCCATAGAAAGTAACGCCATTTTAAATGCATCACGAAAACGATAGTATTTGGCACGTAGATTGTCTTGCGTTTTGGTAATTTCGATCTGTTTTACCTGACGATGACTCCCTTGTTCGGTTTGATAATTAGGATTAATCGCATCGGAAATAATATTGCCGTCACTAATTTCAATAATACGTTCGGCGCTTTGAGCAATATTGTTATCGTGGGTGACAATAATTACCGTATGACCTTGTTGATGAAGTTCACGTAAAATAGCCATTACTTCGGTGCCACTTTTACGGTCTAATGCACCGGTTGGCTCATCGGCCAGAATAATTTGCCCGCCATTAATTAAAGCCCGCCCAATACTGACACGTTGTTGCTGACCGCCGGATAATTGGTTAGGTTTGTTATTGATTTTTTCCGCCAGACCTAAACGAGTCAAAATATCTTTAGCGCGAGTTTGGCGCTGATCTGCTGTCATGCCAGCGTAGATTGCCGGAATTTCAACATTGCCTTGTGCGGTTAAGGCGTTTAATAGATGATATCGCTGAAAAATAAAGCCGAAATGTTCCCGTCGTAATTCGGCTAATTCGTCGGGTGATAGCTTGCTGGTGGTGCGATTGCCAATGGTATAGGTACCACTGGTTGGCTTATCTAAACAACCCAGAATATTCATTAATGTTGATTTACCGGAGCCTGACGCACCAATAATCGCCACCATTTCACCGGCATTAATGGTTAAATCAATCCCTTTTAATACCTCAATTGTTGAATCGCCAGCCGGGAATTGCCGAGTGATCTTCTCCAGTTTAATAAGCGGATTAGGATAATTAGTCATATTAGAATTTTATCCTTGGTGATCGCCCGTTAGGACTAAATTGCGAGCCATTGGTACTACTCACTATCACAATCTCACCCTCTTTAAGTCCGGATTGAATTTCGACACTCACATTATTATTTATCCCTAAAGTGACTTGTCGCTCTTCAACAGTGTTATCGCTATTTAGCAGGTAAACAATTGCTTTATTGTCTGCTAAAGTCTGTACAATGGCTTGAGACGGAATTGATAGCACATCTTTCGCTTCAGCCAGTACAATGTAGACTTGCGCTGTCATCGAAATGCGTAAAATATGTTCGGGATTATCAACATCAAACAGCCCATTGTAGTAAATTGCCGTTTTTGATGATGAAGATGAAGCGCTTGTAGCTAAAGAACTCTCACTATTGATTGATTCGGGCGCCGGTTGAATGGCTCTTAATGTTAGCCCGTCAAACCGCTTATTTGGTTGCCCTAAAATAGTAAAATAAACCGGCATTCCTTTTTTAACATTAATGACATCGGCTTCTGAAATTTGCGCTTCGATCGTCATTTTATCCAGTTGAGCGACTTTAACAATGGTCGGCGCACTTTGTACTGAGTTGACGGTTTGTCCTTCATCAACCGGAATGGCGACGATAACGCCGTCAATTGGTGAGCGGATTTTGGTATAACCTAAGTTGACTTTAGCGGTATCAACGGCGACTTGCGCACTAACAATATCGGCATCAAGTGCAGCAATATCGGCTTTAATTGCATCGAGATCGGCTTTTGACGAATCTAAATCCGCCTGTGCACCCACCCCTTTTTTCACTAACTTAAGTTGGCGCTCATAAGTAAGCTGATAATTGACTAATTTGGCTTGCTTTGATGTGCGCTGCGCCTCTAAACTATTTAGCTTTGCTTCAGATTGTTTAAGATCATTGCTCTGTTTAAGATCATCAATCTCAGCTATCATATCGCCTTGCTTAATCTCATCACCTAATTCCACATACAGCTTTTTTATCTGCCCTGAAACTTGAGCACCTACGCTGACTTGTTTGAAAGCGCTGATAGTGCCGTCGGCAAGCACGGTTTTTTCGACGTTTCCTTTAATAACCGGGGAAGTAATGTAGTTAACGGTGGATTGCGAAGGGGAAAGGATTAATTTTGCAACATAAATAACGACAAAAACGATGATCGCTATTAATAGGTATTTCAGTTTAATGTACTTTAACAATCTGTTTCATCCTTAAATTTTGTTATATTTTTTAACATTGTATCGTATTAAATTATTTGGTTTGGCTAACTAACGATAATTATTTGTAATAATTATGAAAATTACCGATATCATATCTATCTAAAAAAGCATGCTAAAAACACATTAGTTTATCGCCTTTTAAGCGGATTAAAAATAGAAAGATGTACTTGAATTTATAGAAAAAAAGCCATTAATCAAGTAATATGTAGCCGCTAAGCTTAAATTATCCATGTCATTAGATAAAATAGTATAATGAAAGATTTCTTTTAAAGTCCGATTTTGAATGTTTATTATACTGTTTTTAAAGAAAAAATTAACAGTACTGCGGTAAAAAATCGTACCTTTATGTGGAGTAGAACAAATGTCATCTCAAAAACAGCAATCCACTTTAGATAATGCCCTAACGTTGCTCGAAATTATTAGCCATTATTCTTCGGGGATTTCGCTGGCAGAAATTGTTAAACTCAGTCGAATGGCAAAAACCACGGTATTTAGAATCTTAGATATATTAAAAAAAAGACAGTATCTGAGTTATGACGCTGCCACAGAAAAATATTTTTTAGATGTCAAAGCCTTTCAATTAGGTGTTAAAGGATTAATGAATATCTCTTTAGTTGGGGTATCGATTCCTTTTTTAAAAAAGCTGGCTGCAATACTCAACGAAACCTGTTTTTTAGCGGTATATCATGACGGCAGTGTGATTTATTTATACAAAGCTGAAGGTGAGCTGGCGGTTAAAACTAACTCCCATATTGGTAGTCGAATGCCGGTATACTGCACCGGTTTAGGAAAAGCATTATTAGCCTATCAACCATTAGTTGAAATTAACAAGGTGTTAAGTCGCCCATTGGTTCAATTCACCAGTAAAACGGTTGTTGATCGTGAAGCCATACACAACAGTTTAGCTAAAGTGTGCATCGACGGTTACTCAATGGATGATGAAGAAGTAGAAGAGGGATTAACCTGCATTGCTGTTCCAATCTTTATTAAACAAAATAAGGTGGTTGGAGCAATCAGCGTTGCCGGCTCTTCATTTCGAATAATCCAGAAAAAGGCAATGATTATTCATGAACTGAAAAATATTGCCGCATCGATATCCGTTGAATTAAAGAAGAAAAATTAACTTACGGCTATAGAGTAAATTTATAGCTACCCTATATTGTAAAGGCTTATTATCATGACCCAAAAAGAGACAACTTCAGCAATTGATAAAGCCATTGCTGTGTTAGATGTGATTAGTGATTGCGCAGCAGGTGTCACCATTAACCAAATGATTGGCGCAACAAAACTCAATAAAATGATAATAAAAAAGATTTTAAAAACCTTACTTGATAGAGAGTATGTGTTTTATGATGCCAAATCAGAAAAGTACACTTTAGGTTTTAAATCGTTAGAGTTAGGCATATCAAGTTTAGTCAATGTTAATATTGTTGATGTGGTTATCCCTTTTGTAAAATCACTATCGAACACCATTAATGAGACCTGTTTTTTAGGCGTTTACAATAGTGGAAATGTGGTTTATTTATATAAAAGCGAAGGGAATAACGCCATTCATACCAGCTCAAATTTAGGGCATATGCGACCAGCATACTGCACCGGCTTAGGTCGTATATTACTTGCTCACCAATCGGCCGAAGAAATTGACCGTATTTTACATTCCCCTTTACCGCAATATACCGCAAAAACCATCACTGACCCCAATAAACTCAATCAACTATTAACTACAGTTCGGCAGGAAAATATCGCTTACGATTGGGAAGAGGTTGAAGAGGGATTAGTCTGCGTTGCATCCGGTATTTTCAATTATAGTAATGATGTGGTGGCGGCATTAAGTATTGCAGGCCCTAGTCATCGCATGCAAAATCAGATAGAAAAGTGTGCCTGTTTATTGCAAGAGACAACTAACGCAATTTCCCGTCGATTAGGCTATATACCCTCATCATCATAAACATAGGGTGATGAGGATATGATGCGCATCATAGAGTATTTGGCATTAATGTTAAATGACGCATGGCACAAGAAGGGATAATTGCGCCACGGTGCTGAATCACTTCGCCAGCCAGATCGTGCCCTTGCTTAATCGCCGCTTGAATCGATCCGCCCGTCAGCCTGACAGATAAGTAGCCGGCACTAAACGAATCTCCAGCCGCTGTGGTATCCACAATATTTTGTTGAGCAATCACATTAGCCGGTAACTCGACTCGCTCCTTATCGGTGACGACAATACAACTTTCGCTGCCCCGTTTAATAATGATTTCACTGATGCCGAGTTTTTGACTGCGCAAAATACTATCTTGATAATCATTATCTCCCCAAAGCAGGGTTTCATCATCTTGAGTTAAAAATGCGATATCGGTATAAGACAAGATTTTTGAATAGACGTTTTTTGCATACTCTTGAGTGCGCCATAGTCGAGGGCGATAGTTATTATCAAAAATCACTTTACCGCCATTGGCTTTAAAGCTTTCTAAAAGCTCGATCAGCCTGTCGATGCTATGCTCATCAAGAATCGCAATACTGATGCCACTTAAATAGATATAATCAAAGGTAGCAATTTGCTGGCAAATCGAGGCGGTTTGCGCTGTTTTAAGCCAGAATTTTGCTGCTGCATCATTGCGCCAATAATAGAATGAACGCTCCCCACAATCATCGGTCACAATGGCATATAAACCTGGCATTTTATTATCGATTTGTTGGATAAGCTGAGTGTCGATTCGCTCTTGTTGCCATTGCTGTAACATCTCTTGGCTAAAAGGATCGCTGCCTAGTGCTGTCACATAGTGAATATTGGCTTGATTATTCGCCAACAACCGGGCTAGATAAGTTGCCGTATTTAAAGTATCCCCGCCAAAACTTCTGTTGGTTACGTTGCCTTTAATCGACAGTTCAATCATACATTCGCCAATTACGGCTATATTTATTGTCATCATGTGTCCTTATTTGTTACCTTTGAAATACACCAAATCTTTATTTGGTTCGGTGATATTTCTTCAATAAATAACCGATTAATCGATTGCGACTTTTACCACCACTTTACGGATTTTTTCTGCCTTGCCGGCCACAATACACAGTGGTTTATGCACTTCATGCGGATAGAAGATAACAAAGTCATTCGGTTGCAGTACAAATAGCGTCTCTTCATTTGGTGCTTTAACAAAGGCGATATCCCCGTTAAGTAACCGGTCTTCGATCACCTCAGTATGGGGCGGAAGTGTTGATACTGCCATGCCTTCCTGACCGGATAACACAATTTGAATATCAATATATTTTGCATGATACTCGTATTGCCCGACTTCTTGCGTGCGTGATAGTGTTTCAGACACCATATAAAAAACATTATCCTCATCGATTACGTAGCGACCGTTATCGGTCTTATCGTTCACCTGTTGTTTAACTGTCTCAATGGCTTGTCTTAGTTTTTCAGGTAAATAGGGCACTAAATCAAGATGTTCAATATTGCCAATAATCATAAAATCCTCCTTAAATACTGAATTATTGGTAGAAAAGTTAGCCAATAATTCAGATAAAATATATTCAATCCGATTGACTTATCGACCTAACCAACCACCGTCAACGGCCAAGGTAAATCCATTAATATAATCAGAAGCTGAAGATGATAAAAACACCGCTGCGCCGCCCAAATCTTGCGGATCGCCCCAGCGCCCAGCGGGGATACGTTCTAAGATTTGACGGTTACGGGTTTCATCATTCATTAATGCAGTATTCATTTCAGTGGCAATATAACCCGGTGCAATACAGTTAATGGTGATCCCTTTTGATGCCCACTCATTGGATAACGATTTAGAAAAGCCAGACACCGCCGACTTCGCTGCGGTATAAGCCGGGATAGTGAATCCCCCTTGAAAGGCAAGTAACGAGGCAATATTGACAATTTTACCGTAGCCTCGTTCTAACATATGCCGGCCAACTTGTTGGCACATAAAAAATACCGCATTCATATTGATATCAATCACAAGATCCCAATCCGCTTTAGGGAAGGTCGCAGCAGGGTGACGCCGTTGAATGCCGGCATTATTGATCAATATATCAATATGTTGATATTTTTCGATAATGGTTGAAATTAAGCTTTGGTACTGTTCAAAGTTTGCCAAATCAAAAATAAACGTTTCACACGATACTTGATAGCTTTTTATTTCTTGTTCGGTTTGTTCATCACGGCAAACATCAATAATAATAATATTTGCCCCGGCGTTGGCCAAACTGAGCGCTAACGATTTTCCAATACCACGAGAAGCACCGGTTACAATGGCATTTTTGCCTGTTAAATCAAAGGGATTTTTATTTTTCATCATCATATTCCTTAATAAATTTTGCGTAATTAATCACTAAATTTAAACAGTGTTTTAATCACATTTTCGCCCACTAATGCATTAGCAAAACCTGCTTTGGCTTGTTCCGGAGGCAATATAGTTAATAGTTTTTTATAGGGGAAACCTTTATTTATCAAGGCAATCGCTGTATCAAAATCTCTTGCCTGATAAACTCGAGTCCCGATAATATTAAGTTCTTTAAATTCGATATCGAGTAACTTAAATTCGGTCGGTTTTTTATAAGAGCCGACAATCTCGATAGTACCTTGCACTTTAACCAGATCGGTTAATTGCAAAGCAACTTGAGGATGTGCTGCGCAGTCATAAACAATGTCAGCACCAACATTATGGGTAAGGTTTAACACCGTTTTTAACACATCTTCTTGTTTAGGATTAATCACGGTAAAACCAAGCTCTTTGGCTAAATTAATGCGAAAATCATTCGTTTCAATGACAATCACTTGTTTAGCGCCAGCGTGTTGTAAAACGCTTGCCACACAAAGCCCAATAGTACCGGCGCCAAACACCACAACCGAATCACCGATTTTAAATGGCGTTCTTGACACCGCATGAATACCGACCGCCAGTGGCTCGACGAATGCTCCTAAATCCATAGGCATATTATCGGGCAAGACATGCACTTTCCGGCGATCGACTTTGACATACTCAGCCATACCGCCAGCGGTATCAATGCCATAAAGTTTTAGTGTTTGGCAAACATGACTGTTTCCGGATTGACAAGGGCTACACTGACCGCAGGAGATAAGCGGACGGACGCAGACTTTGGTACCGGTCGGCAGCTGATCATCACCGTCAACAATGTAACCGGAAAACTCATGCCCCATAACTAATGGCGCTTTGGCTCTTGGATGAACACCCAGATAAATATTTAAATCCGATCCACAAATGCCGGCATGGCTCACTTTGATTAAGACTTCATTGTTGTTCAAAACCGGCTTGTCAATTTGTTCACAAACCACTTCATTTGGGCTTTTATATATGATTGCTTTCATGTTTATATCCTTTCTGCGCTAAAATTTTATCGATTTAAACAATACAAAGGCTGCTCACCTTTCGCCAATCGAATCGCCTCTTGAGCGGCTTTGCGTTTTAGATCTTGCTGTGATTGCTCTGAATACCAGGCAGCGTGCGGGGTCGCGATAAAGTTATCGAGTGCAAATAGTGCCCTATCAGTCGGTGGCTCTTGCTCAAACACATCGAGCGCAGCGCCGGCAATAGTGTTTGTCACTAAAGCTTGATAAAGCGCTTGTTCATTGACAATGCCGCCTCGTGCAGTGTTAACGAGATAGCAATTTTTTTTCATCATCGAAAACTCTTGATGACTAATCAAGTTTTGGGTCTGTTTAACTAGTGGCAGATTGAGTGAAATAATATCCGATTGGCTTAACAGCGTCTGTAAGCTGACAATTTCAATAAAATCAGGCAGATCTTCTTGTTTTGCCAGCGGATCAAAACCGATCACCTTCAAACCTATACCATGCAATTTTTTCGCTAACGATAAACCTATTCGACCTAAGCCAATAATACCGGCGGTCTGTTCTTGTAAGCGGTAAATAGGTATCGCTTTTTCATAAGCCCAAATTGCATTTTTGGTGTCACTAGTGAGTAAAGGCAATTTTCTGGCTAAAGCCATAATCAGAGCTAAAGCATGATCAGCAACCTCATTGGTGCCATAATCCGGCACATTACAAACGGCAACATTATTTTGGGTTGCTGACTGTATATCAATGGTATTCACCCCTACGCCATAACGGACAACGCCTTTTAATTTTTTTAACGAACTTAAAACCTTATCTGAAATGGTGGCATATTGTAAAATCAGCGCATCAGCATCCTGACAATCTCGAACAATATCATCGGGTTGAGTAATGTTAAGTATCTCAAAATCGATTCCCTGCTCGGCAAAAATGGCTTTTTCTATCGCCATTGATTCATGATCACAATCTGTTATATAAATCTTCATTTGTTTACCTCAATTAAAACGGAATAGCATTCCGAAATAATATTAATTAAGAAATTTAAAGAATGATATTTCATTTATTGAATAATGTGATCGTCATCACAGAATATTTAAACGCTAACTTAATAAAAAGATTAATAAAATCCAGACTATATTTATGATTTTTATATGACTTTTACAGTCGAATTAACTCGTTATCTCCTTTTATTTAATTGTCCGTAATCGGTTATTTTCTGTTGCCATTATTTTGCCTTTCTGGATCGTTTTTAGAAAATCAATATGAAAATATTATTGATATTCATGTGGTTAATTTTTATTTGGTGATGTTTATCACAAAATGGCGAATCAAAATTGATTTTATTTTGGTTATTTTATATGTTCAAAAAAGGAATGATATTCCGAATATTTTATATTTGCTTTGGCTGTATGCCGGAAAAGACAAATTAATATATTTAAATCATATGGTTATTTTTCTTGAGGAATGGATGATGAAAATAAAAAAATTTATAGATCGCGTACCCGGTGGATTAATGCTGATCCCACTGTTTCTTGGTGCATTATGTAATACCTTTTTTCCCGGCGGGGGCAAATATTTAGGATCATTTACCAATGGCTTAATCTCCGGAACGGTACCTATTTTGGCTGTTTGGTTTTTCTGTATGGGCGCATCGATAGAGCTGAAAGCGACCGGCATGATGTTAAGAAAATCCGGCGTTTTAGTGGTGACCAAAATTGCCACAGCCTGGGTCGTTGCGCTGATTGCCGGCACATTCTGGACCAATGGTTATATGGTAGAAGGGGGCATCTTTGCCGGTTTTTCAATTATTGCCTTAGTTGCTTCAATGGATATGACTAATGGCGGATTATATGCCGCACTGATGAATCAATATGGCACCAAAGAAGAAGCCGGCGCTTTTGTTCTTATGTCTCTTGAGTCAGGGCCTTTAATGACAATGGTGATTTTAGGGACATCTGGCGTGGCTTCATTCGAGCCTAGACTATTTATCGGGGCGGTGTTGCCATTTCTAATTGGCTTTTTATTAGGCAATTTAGATTCCGATCTACGCAAATTATTTGGTAGTGCTGTGCAAACTCTCATTCCGTTTTTTGCCTTTGCGCTAGGTAATAGCATCAAACTGCAAGTTATTTTTGAGACAGGCTTAGCCGGTATTTTATTAGGATTATTAGTGATAGTGATAACCGGCGTGCCGCTTATCTTAGCCGACAAATTCTTAGGTAAAGGTAATGGTACCGCCGGGGTGGCGGCCTCAAGTTCGGCTGGGGCTGCGGTTGCCACACCGTTATTAATTGCCGAAATGGTACCGGAATTTGCCCCGGTAGCATCCGCTGCTACCGCTATGGTTGCCACCAGTGTGATTGTGACATCGGTTGTTGTGCCAATTATTACGTCAATTTGGGCTAAAAAGTTTGGAATAAGCGAGAGTAAACAAACTATTGATACCGATTTGCTTACGTCAGCAAAAAATGAATAGAAAACAGAAAATCAATTGATAAAGGAGATCAAGAATGAAAAAAATATTAACAATGGTATTATTGCTGGTGCTATCTGTCAGTCAAAGTTTTGCTGCAACACCTAATCAAACCACTGTCGAACAAACCGTTGAAAGCTTGCGCTTAGCTATGTTAAATGCCGATAAAGCACAGTTAGAACAGCTTGCTTCAACCAATTTAAGCTATGGTCATTCCAATGCAATGGTTGAAAACAAGGCCGAATTTGTCGATGCGATTGTCAGCGGCCGATCAGGATTTACCACCCTTGCTTTTCAAGATCAGTCTATCATCACTGACGGTGATACAGCGATTGTACGCCATACTTTTGTTGCCGACACCAATAATAGCGGCATAATCGGTAAGGTGAAAATTGGTGTGATGTTAGTGTTTAAAAACGCCGATGGCGAGTGGAAACTTTTAGCCCGTCAAGCTTATAAACTTCCACAGTAAAGCTTATAACGGTCGGTTTTTTATTTAATGCGTTGCTGATTGTGAACGATGAAAACAATCAGCAACGTAAATTTTTTTATAGTGTTAAAAAAATTTTCTTTCCTTTTTTATACTTAAACGTGGGTGTTTTCTGAAAGTTTTTGGCAAGGTTTTGTGTTTTTTGCTTAAACATCTATATTTTCTGAAACTTTTTGACAAGGTTTTTACTTTTATTAAAAGTTACATTTTTTTGATCCGCTGGTTTCGGACGCTGTTAATTGATTGATATTTTCAGTTCAGTGTCTGCGTCCGAATTAGGGGGATTTTATGCGAAATCCCCCTAATAACCCCCTCGCAGCACCACCCAAAGCGGTCTTCGACTGCCCTCCGCCTTCGTTCGGTCTTAACGCACCGGCGCTGATTTGTTCCGGACAAAGCAGCGCCTCGCCAAACATCCTTGTTTGGCGTGCTAACCTCACTCAGTTGTCGGCGCTTTGTGAAGGTGCGGGTTGGTGCATTTGTTTGCTTTTGTGGAAGGTAATGGTAAGCGGTTTAAAAATAGTAGTGGTGTTTAAAATACTAACTTTTTAAACCCTTTTTTTTAGCTAAAAATAAAACCATTAAAAATCAATATATTGCAAAAGCGTTAGAAAAAAGGGTTTTTAAGCCTAAAATTGCCCTTTGTGTTTTTATAAACGATGTTTATAGTATGTGAGATTCTACTTGAAAGCTGCATAAGCTGTTTAGAAAAATGGCATACGGATTGTAACCACTTTCTAAATCTTGAAAGCTGCATAAGCTGTTTAGAAAAGCTTGCACCGGAATGGGCGCGGAGGCTGAAGCTTGAAAGCTGCATAAGCTGTTTAGAAATTTCACGCTCTTTTGCAAATCAACAACGCTGGCTTTACAGCTGCATAAGCCGTTTAAAAAAAGTCATATGTGTCTGTCGTAAGATAGAGCCTTTTATGGCTGCATAAGGGGTTTAGGGTATTTTTGAAATATCTAAAACGTTTGTTTTTATACTGAAACGTGGGTGTTTTCTGAAACTTCTTGACAAGGTTTTTTACTTTCTTTGAAAGTTGCAGGTTTTTAGTCCGCTGGTTTCGGACGCTGTTAATTAGTCGATATTTTCAATACGGTATCAGCGTCCGAATAAGGGGATTTTATGCGAAATCCCCCTAATAACCCCCTCGCAGCACCGCCCAAAGCGGTCTTCGACTGCCCTCCGCCTTCGTTCGGTTTTAACGCACCGACGCTGATTTGTTCCTGACAAAGCAGCGCCTCGCCAAACATCCCTGTTTGGCGTGCTAACCTCTCTCAGTT
>CALYQY010000041.1 GCA_945291235.1 uncultured Gilliamella sp. | reverse complement strand
ATTAATATATCTGACCTTAAGGCAAGATATTATGATTTATTTTGTATTCACAAATTAAGCTTAATTGATTTAATATTAGTTAAAAAATCAATAATCTAAAAATTTTTCTAGTTTTTCAGTTACTGCTTTCAAATTTATACAATTTTATATTTTAAATATTCTTTAAAAATTGTTAACAATATCTAAACGTAAAATTACCCTTTTTTTGAACATTTTGCAATAGTTAATTTTAAAGAGTAACACTATGAAAATTCATTAAATTTAAATGCAGTAACCTAGTTAAGTCTTATTTCCCAATACAAAACGAACTGAAGATACGACCTAATAAATCATCTGAAGTGAATTCACCAGTGATTTCGCTTAGCGCTTCTTGGGCAAGTCTGAGTTCTTCGGCAAGAAGTTCACCAGCATGGAAAGCCGTCAGTTGGTACTTACCATTGTTGAGGTGTTCTGACGCTTTTTCGAGTGCTTGCAGGTGTCGTCGACGTGCTAAAAAGCCGCCTTCAGTACTACTGGTAAAACCCATGGCTTGTTTTAAGTGATCACGAAGTAACGTTACCCCTTCCCCTGTTCGTGCAGAAAGTTGGATAAGTGAGTAACCATTGACTTGATTGTAACCTAATGCTTCACCAGTTAAATCTGCTTTGTTGCGTATGACTGTAACAGGCATATTTTTGGGTAGCCGTTCTATAAATTCTGGCCATAACTTTTCGGGATTGGTTTCGGTTGTGGTGGTGCTATCGACCATAAATAGTACCCTATCTGCTTGTTCAATTTCTTGCCAAGCTCGTTCAATACCAATGCGTTCAACTTCGTCACTGGCATCACGTAAACCCGCAGTATCAATAATATGTAGGGGCATACCATCGATATGAATATGTTCACGTAATACGTCACGCGTTGTGCCTGCAATATCGGTAACAATCGCCGCATCACGACCCGCCAGCGCATTCAGTAAGCTTGATTTACCGGCATTTGGACGACCAGCTATCACCACTTTCATCCCTTCTCGTAACAGTGAGCCTTGTTTTGCTTCTTGGCGAACTTCGTTTAAGCGAGTAATCACTTCATTAAGTTGTGCTTCTATTTTGCCATCTGATAAAAAGTCGATCTCTTCTTCAGGAAAGTCTATTGCGGCTTCGGTAAAAATGCGTAAATGAATTAATGATTCAACCAATTCATTAATTTTTTTCGAAAACACACCTTGCAAAGATGAAATCGCTGATTTTGCAGCTTGCTCAGAACTTGCATCAATTAAATCGGCTATGGCTTCGGCTTGGGCTAAATCTAATTTATCATTCAAAAAAGCACGCTCTGAAAATTCACCCGGCTTTGCAATACGGACGTTAGCAATCTCTAATACCCGTTTTAAAAGCAAATCTAAAATGACAGGCCCACCATGCCCTTGTAACTCTAGTACATCTTCGCCCGTAAAAGAGTGAGGATTATGAAAAAATAGCGCTATTCCTTCGTCTAAGGTTGTGCCGTCAGAAGCTAAAAAAGGAAGATACTCCGCATAGCGAGGTTTTGGTATTTTACCGAGTATCGCTTGCGCAACGGTTTGCGCCTGTGGCCCCGAAATTCGCAAAATGCCCACACCACCTCGACCGGGTGGCGTTGCTTGTGCAACAATGGTATCTGTTTTCATATATGTTTGTAGCTGATTTAAATTTGAATGCCTAATAATAGCATGGACGCACGGCAAAAACAGTAGTGACTATGGGTTTTGCCGTTATTCATTGATTATTTAAGTGATAGAATCAGTCGGCTGATTATTCATCTTTCTTTGGATGATCGAATAACCAAGAATTTGCCAATGCTAGGGGTTCTCGGATTAATGCGACATATTTTTCTTCATTTCCCCACCCTAATGGTGCCGATAAACCTGATATTTCGTTAAAGCCTGAACGTTTAGCCAGCATTAGCGAACGCAGCATATGAAAATCATTAGTTACCACAACTGTCTTGCCTAACGGCAATACACGATTGGCATAGACAAATTGTTGAGCTGTTCGCGTCGATTTATCTTCTTGGTATACCCGTTTTGGATCAATACCTTTATTAATTAGATATTGTGCCATCACACTTGCTTCGGTCGCCGACTCATTATTACCTTGTCCCCCACACATAACAACTTTCGTTCGTGGATTACGTTGTAAATAATCGTAGGCAACATCTAATCGTTGGGCTAAGGTGTAATGAGGAACAGCAGGCTTACCTACAACAAGTGCGCCTAATACAACTAAGGTGTCGGCATCTGGCTCTGGCTTTTGTTTAGAATAAAGATAAATAACGATGTTAGTGATAACAAAATAAGTCAATATTAACGCTAAGCCATACTTAAATAATTTGGCGATCATTTCTTTTAACTCCTATTTTTTATAACAATGTTCAAAATGGTCATTGACTAATCCCATTGATTGCATAAAAGCGTAACAAATTGTTGACCCAACAAAAGAAAAGCCTCGTTTTTTTAATGCCTTTGATAGTTTATCAGATATATCGGTACTGACAGGCACTTCACTAAGGTCTTTGTAGTGATTGATAATTGGTTTACCGTCGACAAAAGACCAAATAAATGTCGAAAAATCTTCATTATTACTTTTCATTGTTAGATAAGCTTGTGCATTTTTTATAATACTATTAAGTTTTAATCGATTTCGAATCAGTCCTTTGTTTTCGAGTAAACGTTCAACATCTTTTTGGGTTAATGTAATAATTTTTTCAGGGTTAAAATCAAAAAAACAGCGCCGATATTCTTCACGTTTTTTCAATACCGTGATCCAAGATAATCCCGCTTGTTGTCCTTCTAAGCAGATTTTTTCAAATAATTTTAGACTATCATACTGGGCAATTCCCCATTCGTTGTCGTGATAATTTATGTATAAAGGATCGTTTGAAACCCAGTCACAGCGTATTTTTGTTTTAGTCATCATCCCCAAATTCATCCTTAGTTAAAATAGTTTATTGATAGTACAACATATAATAATTAAATGTTTTAATTATTATAAATCAAATGTTCAGTTTTACCGCATTCATTAAATTTTTTTATGATGAAATTAAATACAATTTTTTATGGCAGAATGTTATTTTTATAACAAGTTTTAGTTATAAAAGAGTCATTTTCTTTATTTTCTATTTTATATTTTATATTAACCATACAATTAAGGTTTTTTCATGAGTCAATCTGAAATTAACGCAGAATGGCAGCCTGCTGCAAGGCCATTAAACAGTAAAGATTTAAAAACATTAGTTTTGTCTTCTTTGGGGGGAACGTTAGAATTTTATGATTTTGTCATCTATGCCCTGTATATCGATACGATTGTCAAACCTCTTTTTTTACCTCATACGTTATCACCTTTAACTTTAGATCTTTTTGCATGGGGAATTTTTGCTGCTGGCTACTTGGTTCGCCCTGTTGGCGGTATCATTATGGCTCATTTTGGCGATAAAGTCGGTCGCAAAAAAATGTTCACACTTAGCGTGGCAATGATGGCTTTACCCACATTTATTATTGGTATTTTACCCACCTACGAAACCATTGGAATTTTTGCACCGTTGTTATTATTAGTGATGCGTATGTTGCAAGGAGCAGCCATTGGCGGTGAAATGCCGGGCGCTTGGGTTTTTATTGCTGAACACGTGCCAAAACAACGTTATGGCTTTGGTGTCGGAACCTTAACTTCGGGTATTACTGGGGGTATTTTACTTGGTTTTATTGTGACCATTATTATTGATCTTTGTTTTAACCAACAAAATATTTTAGATTATGCTTGGCGGATCCCTTTTATTGTTGGTGGTATTTTTGGTGTCATTTCGGTTTATTTGCGTCGGTTTTTATCCGAAACCCCTATTTTCAAAGAATTAGCTGCCCGTAAGGCAATTGAAAAAAATATTCCTGTTATCTCTGTTTTAAAAAATCATAAAACGGCGTGTTTGATTGTAGCACTTTTAACTTGGTCATTATCCACTGCGATTATGGTGGGTATCTTAATAACACCTGGTCGTATTGTTGGTGGGATGTATCATTTTGCTAATCTGGATTGGCGAATTGGTGGTTGTATTGCAGCATTAACCTTAACTATCGGTTGTGTTATTTCTGGTTGGTTAGAAGACAAACTGGGGACAACAAAAACAGTGATCATAACATGGGGTGGTTTGGCTGTGATGAGTATCTATTTTTATAGTACTTTGTCACCAACAATTTCACTTACTGAATTATATTTAACTTGGGCAATATTTGGTTTATTTATTGGCGCTGTCGCCATGACACCAATCATTGGTACAAGAACTTTTCCACCTGCAATTCGTTATTCGGGTTTATCGTTTTCTTATAATTTAGCCTACGCTTTATTTAGTGCCATTACACCAACTTTAACAATTTATCTTTTAAGCCCCGACCATTTACTGGGTCAATATAGTTATCTTGGTGCAGGTATTTATATCTCGTTTGTCGCGTTAATTGCAGTTGCGGTGGGTTTTTATCCGTTAGCAAAAAAAGGTTGGTCAAATAAACCCAATAATAAATAATTCTATCAATAAAAAAGCAGGATGTTTCCTGCTTTTTTATTCTATTTTAAATCCAGACAAATCGACATTTACCGCATGGTGACAAATTCTTCTGCGGCGGTTGGATGAATGGCTATGGTGTTATCAAAATCTTTTTTGGTTGCGCCCATTTTGAGTGCTACCGCAAAACCTTGTAATATTTCATCCATACCATAACCGATACCATGAATACCGATAATTTTTTCTTCATCACCAACACAGACTAATTTCATTCGACAAGGTTGGCGATGCTGTGTTACAGCTGTATACATCGCGGTAAATGTTGATTTATAGACTTTAACGTTTTCTTGTCCATATTGCAAAATCGCTTCAGGTTCTGTTAATCCAACAGTACCAATTGCAGGATGCGTAAAGACAACAGTTGGAATATTGTTATAATCTAGATGTTCATCAGGTTTATTATTAAATAACCGTTCAGATAAACGACGTCCTGCAGCCACAGCAACAGGGGTTAGGGCTGTTGCGCCTGTATCATCGCCAACCGAGTAAACACCGGCAACATTAGTGTTTTGGTACTTGTCTACAACAATAAATCCATTATCGTTAACCTTAATACCTGCCGCTGCTAAATTCATATTTTGTGTTGCAGGTTCACGACCAATTGCCCAAATTAGACAATCAACAGTATAACTTTCTCCATTTTCAAGGTGTAATGTTAACGAGTCATCACTATTTTTAGTCACTGATTTTGGTATCGCAAACGTGTGGAGTTGTTGACCTTCGCTGGCTATGACTTCCATTAAGGTTTCAATGATGAGTGGATCAAAACTGCGTAATGGTGTCGCTTGGCGTATAAATTGATGAGTTCGAGAACCTAATGAATGTAATACGCTGGCTATTTCACAAGCAATATACCCTGCCCCCACGACAGCTACACGTTTAGGTAAAGCTTTGAGCGCAAAAAAACCATCCGATGTAATACCATGTTCCGCACCAGGAATATTTGGTATACTCGGTTTTCCACCAACCGCTATTAATATGTGATCGGCGGTATATTGTTCGCCATTAACTTCAATAGTGTGAGAATCAACAAATTTGGCATAACCATAAATGACATCAACTTTATTATTAGTTAGTACACGGTCATAAGATTGATGTATTCGGTCGATGTAGGCGTTTCGGCTAGCCAATAGTTTATCCCAACTAAATTGATTGATAGTCGTATCGAATCCATAATCAGAACCATAATGATTGATTGCTTCAGCAATTTGAGCGCCATACCACATGATTTTTTTGGGTACACAACCCACGTTCACGCAAGTCCCACCTAAAGATTTTGCTTCGATGATTGCGCATTTTTTGCCATATGAAGCCGCTCGGTTTACCGATGCAATGCCACCACTACCACCACCGATTGCAATATAATCATAATGTTTAGTCATTAAATTTCCTTCGTGCTGATTACTAAAATTAGCTATTAGCTTTGCATAAAGTGAAAAATAAAAAAAGTATTTATTTTAAAATTTAATAATAGTTATTAACGATTAATAATTACAATTAGTAGATTTTTATTTAATAAATCATTTTTCTAATGGGTTAATTTTTAATAATAATTTATTGGTTTTAAATGATTTTTTAACAGCGTTGTTTCCCAGTTATTGTGATAGGTTTTTTAGTAATACATAAAAATATCAAAAATTAGGGACTATGTTAAAGCGTTCGTTTTTTGTCGGTATTGGTCGATGCCGCCCTTAGGATCGGTTTGTAGAAGGGACAAGTGTTCCCATTGTTGACGTAATTTTATGCCAGTCTCAATATTTGTATTTTTGTGCTTTTTTTGCTTGCATCAAAGTCCGTATTTATTGTGTTTGTTATTCATTATTTTCGTCTTCATCATGTTTACGGGGTTGATAAAAACGGGCGAAAAAAGTCCCAATTTCGAAAAGTAAACAAATTGGTATCGCTAATAATATTTGTGAAAACACATCAGGTGGGGTTACAAACATAGCAACGGCAAACACAGCCACAATGATGTAAGGTCTTTTTTTCCGTAAACTTTTTGGTGTGGTCACGCCAGTCCAACAGAGTAGTATAATGGCGACA
Organism: uncultured Gilliamella sp.; assembly: GCA_945291235.1. Next base: position 12,313 of record CALYQY010000041.1, on the reverse strand, counting down.
GGGACTTCAAAAGCAAATCCGAATACCACAAATAACGTCATAACAAAATCAAGATATTTGGTGATATCGGTATTGATTGCAACATCAATCGGTGCTGTGTGGATAAAAAAGTAAAATGCAAGTGGGAATACCACAAAATAAGCAAAAGCAATACCTATATAAAATAACACTGTGCTTGATATAATCAGTGGCACGACTAAACGTTTTTCATTTTGATATAACGCGGGTGCAACAAATCCCCACACTTGATAAAGTACATAGGGAATAGAAATAAATATCGCCACCACTGCCGTTAATTTAATGGGTGTAAAAAAAGGGGCTGCGATATCAGTTGCAATCATGCTACTACCTGTAGGTAATTGACTAATTAACGGATTAGCAACGATGTGATAAATATCATTAGAAAAGTAAAGTAGACAAATTAAAACCAATAAAATGCAGATAATACAACGTAAAAGTCGTGTTCTGAGTTCAACAAGGTGTCCAATTAAAGGTTGAGATGCGTCGTCTGTCATGGTTTGTCTTTATTTGGGTTTTCAATATCGGTTTGGGTTGCTGAATCAATCTCTTTTTGTAACGATTCTGTCACACGTTTTAAATCATCAATTGATTCTTGAATTTCAGGTGTTAAGTTGGTTAAACCACTTTGTTCTGCTTTTTTTAAACTATCTTGTAACTCTTGCAGTTTTAGCTCTTTGTTGAGTTCAAGTTGAACCGTTGCCGACATTCGTCGTAATACTTTAATCCAACCTGCAACGGTTTTAATTGCAATAGGCAAACGCTCCGGCCCTAATACAACCAGTCCAATAATTAAAACTAATAATAATTGACCAAAGCTGATATCGAACACAACCTACTCTTTTTTTGTCGTTTGTTCATCGTTAGAGGAGTCTACAGTTTCAACTTTATTTGGTTGTTCTGTTGATGTTTTTTTATCATCATCCTCATTCATTGCTTTTTTAAAGCCTTTAATTGATGCACCAAGATCCGAACCTAATGAGCGTAATTTTTTGGTTCCAAACAGTAATACAATAACTGCAATTAATATGAGTAATTGAGGCCAACTTGGCATCATGATAATTATCTCCGACGTCATTTGTGATTTGATTATACACTTAAATTATCAGATTCCCAAATAACTCATCTAATGAATAATTAGCATAGAGATAAATAATATAATGAGTATTCCTATTGCACTGTATAAAATTCGTTCTCGTTTTTTTCGACACGTTAGTTCGTGATTAATCTGTTTAATTTGATGATTCATCTGTTTTGTCATGCGTGCGTAATCATTAAGTTTTGCAGGCAGTTCAGGCAAAAGTGTTCGCCATTGTGGTAATGAAGCCCATGCTTGCTGAATAATAGTTTTAGCACTATATTTGTCTTCATACCATTTTTCTAAGAATGGTTTAGCGGTTTGCCATAAATCGAGTTCTGGATATAGTTGACGCCCCAAACCTTCAATATAAAATAGCGTTTTTTGCAATAAGATTAATTGTGGTTGAATTTCCATTTCAAATCGTCTGGCAACATCAAATAGTTTTAGTAAAATTTGTGAGAATGAGATTTCAGCCAACGGTTTTGCAAATGCAGGTTCACATACGTTGCGCATAGCCATTTCAAAAGCAATCGGATCGGTAGATTCAGGAACCCAACCCGATGCAATATAGGTTTCAGCTATTTTGCGATAATCTTGATTAAAAAAGGCAAGGAAATTTTCAGCAAGATAGTACTGATCATCTTCTGTTAAAATTCCAATAATAGCGCAATCAATTCCAATGTAACGGGGGTTTTGTGGCTCGGTAATGTCAACAAAAATATTGCCCGGATGCATATCAGCATGGAAAAAATTATCTTTGAAAACCTGCGTGAAAAAAGCTTGAACACCTCGTTCAGCTAGCAGCTTCATATCAATGTTGTGTTGTTTAAGTGTTTGGCTATCACCAATTGGCACACCTTTAATGCGTTCCTCAACTAAGATGTTTTCTCGACAGAGTTCTTGAAAAATGTAAGGTATATATAATATGTTACTATTAATAAAATTGTCACGTAAGCGTATGGTATTATAAGCTTCTTGTTTTAAGTCTAACTCTTTCATTAAGGTAAGTTCATAATCACGTACGATTTCAATTGCTCGCAACTTTGCACCGAACTTAATACGTTTAGTAAACTGTTTGGCAAGCCAATACATTAAGCCAATATCCGCTTTTATGACTGGTATAATGTTAGGACGCAATACTTTAATGACAATTTCAGCTTGGCTGCGTTTTAATATGGCTGTATGAACTTGTGCAATCGATGCCGATGCCAATGGTTGTTCATCAAAATCTGAAAAATAATGATCAATTGGCTGACCTAGTGCTTTTTCGATTAATTGTTTTGCCACCTTCCCGTCAAAAGGATCAACTTGGTCTTGTAATTTAGCTAAACTGTCTGCAATATCTTTAGAAAGCACATCTCGACGAGTTGATATCATTTGACCAAATTTTATCCATACTGGCCCAAGCTCTTGCAATGCTTGACGTAATCGCTCGCCAATTTCTTCATGTTTTGCTTTCGGCCTTATCCAAAATAAACATGATATTAAAATTGGTAACCACTTTGAAAATCGATTAGTTGGCAATAATTCATTTAATTGATATGCACGAAAAACGGTTAATATTTTATAGAGTCTGAAAAATGTCATTAGATTTCATCGCTTAAAATTTAAAACCAGTATGTAACGCCACAATACCACCTGTCATGTTGTGATATTTGACATCTACAAATCCTGCATCTTCCATCATTTTTTTCAATGTTTTTTGATCAGGATGCATCCGAATTGATTCGGCTAAATAACGGTAACTGTCAGCATCATTCGCAATAACTTTGCCCATTAACGGTAACATAGTAAATGAATAAAGATCATAAGCTTTATTTAAAATTGGGTATTGCGGTTTGGAAAATTCAAGAATTAATAAACGACCACCTGGTTTTAATACTCGCCACATGGATTGTAATGCTTTATTTTTGTCAGTCACATTACGTAGACCAAAAGAAATGGTAATACAGTCAAAAAAATTGTCCGCAAAAGGTAACTCTTCAGCGTTAGCTTGCACATATTCAATATTTTTGAATAATCCTTTGTCTCGAAGCTTTTCGCGTCCAACTTTTAACATGGATTCATTGATATCAGCGAGCACCACTAATCCGTCATCGCCGACTAATTGTGAGAATTTTGCAGTTAAATCTCCAGTGCCACCAGCAAGATCTAATACTTTTTGACCTTTACGCACACTGCTATATTCAATGGTAATTTTTTTCCAAATACGATGAATACCAAATGACATCAGATCATTCATCACATCATATTTGTCAGCAACAGAATGAAAAACATCTGCAACACGTTTAACTTTATCTTGTTTTAAAACTTGCGTAAAACCAAAATCTATTTTTTCTTGATTATCGTTATTTTGTTTGTCAGAAGATTGAGACATAAAATTTACCCATCACAAAGATTTAGGCTATTTTAGCATAAGCCAGAATAAAAGTGATGAACTAAATCAACAACCTTTCGACCATATTGGATACGGTTTCAAAATATTCTAATGATGAAAGATTTGGGTCAAAATCTTTTTCATGGATGACCAAATCAAAATGATAATTTTCTTTTAATGCGTTTAAAACTTGATGTTCTTTATCAAACACTTGCTGATAATAATGTGCTAACGTATCAAAATCGATTGAAGCAAACAGTAATTTATTAGCCTGTACTTCAGCACTCGATATCCGTTCAACATGTAACATTGCAATTTTAAGGTAATCAGCCTCACTCAAATAACGCTTATTATGTGAGTTTGTTAATTCCCGCTCGATATAATTAATATAGCCATTTGATACGTATTGCGTGTTATAAATATTAGCGAGCTGTATTGGAAGTTCTTTAAATATTCCTTGTCCTATAATCGCCACTTTTCTGACAAAAAAAGGCTTGGCAGCTTGTGCAATAAAAGACCAATTTTGGTAGGGGTTTTCGCGTATTTGAGTAGCACTAATATTTATAAAGTTGCGATCAGCATCAATAATAATTGCTGGGCAACCGAAATAAAGCTCATGATTTTTTATATCTTGAGGTTCACTGGTAAATATAACCGTTGGTTTGATTTTATATTCATTCAAAATAAGTTTGACACGATCACTCCAGTCTTTCCAGCCATTTGGATAAGACTGGATTCCAGCTTCATCTAAAACATGAATATGAATATTATGACGGTCTTTGAAGGTTTCTTTCAGCCACGTGAATCGATCACTGACTTTAGGTTGTTTTGATAAATGGCTTTTGTCAAACAGTTGTTGATCACGTGATGGTTCACAGCCAAGAAAAATATGTAATTCATTGACCTGACTCATCGCTTTTTCAATTAAATATATATGTCCACTATGTAGAGGATAAAACTTACCAAAAATTAAACCAACTTTATGTTTAGACTCCATACCACTTACCAATGCATTTAAAACTTGTTAACAATCTACAGAAAAAATATTCATTTTCTAACCAATTGATGCTATTTAACATATACTCTATTTTATCAAATCCCATTAACCTTTATAGGTATTAATGTTTTGAGCAAAAATAAAGTAATCATATTTTTTAATTATAATGTTGATAATAAGATACCTGTAGCAACAGAAATATTTAGTGCCGCCATATTATCATTACCGTGTAAATGTACAACTACATCTGCACATTCTACCAGTTTTCGATTAATTTGTTGAAAAATAACGATAGCGACTTTTTTATTGAATTTAATTTGGTGTAATTCACTCGATTTAATTGACTTAACCGGGCATGGTAATAAGGCAACAATCTGATAATCATGTTGTTTTAATCGTTCAAGCGAAGCAACAAAGTCATCACTCTTTATCGACTCAATCGCTTCGATTCCCCCTTCGGCAATACGCATTGCTGCGCCACTATTGAGTAAATTAGTCTGACGCAATATGACACCGTTTACACCATAAAATGCGGCACTTCGAATAATTCCACCTAAGTTATGGGGATTATTCACATCATCAATTGCTAAAACACAATCTTGGTTTTTGCCACTATTTTTTTCGAGGTAATCGACTAATGTAAGTGGTATACGTTTTTTAACAATTAGACAGATCCCACCATGATGCTCCGTTTGGGTTATTTTCGCAATTTGTTCAACCGATACGACATCGTAGCCTAAACGTTGATTGACTAACCAGCTAATTAAATCTTTAAACTGATAGGTCATATCTTGAGTAATAAATAATTTGACGATTGCTGAGCGTCGATGTTTGAAAACAGCTTTACAACTGTTTTCACTATAAACCAGAGTTTCTTCTTTACGTTGACGATATTCATCATAACCATAAGTAGGCGTTTGCTCATTATCACGAACTTTTTTCTGCCATGGGGAATCATGTTCGACAAATTGACCATACTTAAAATTTGATTCTAAATTACGATTCAGTTTTTCTGTCCCGGGTTTATTGGTTTTAGGTTTAAATACTTCAATACGGTCATTTACTGATTGTCTAATTTTGGTTTTAGACTGAAATGAATCTTTTTTAAAATTGTCTTTACGACCCGTCATTTTCTGCTGAGTTGAGCGAGAACGTTTCTGAGGTTCACTGTTCTTCGCATAAAAAATGGTTGGTTTATTTTTTTCAGAATTGTTGTTCATTTCAATCTCACTTTTGGTCAGTTATCGTGTACGAATGGTTGGAGCTATTTTATCTAATACACCGTTAACAAATTTGTGGCTATCAGCAGCACCAAACGTTTTTGTTAGATCGATTGCTTCATTAATCACGACTTTGTACGGTACATCTTGGCGTTTGGTTAATTCATATAGCGCAATTCGCAATATTGCTAATTCAATTAGACCTAGCTCTTCAACTGTACGTTCAGTGAGGTATGGCGCCATTTTATCATCTAACTCTGCTGTATTTTTACCCACCCCATTTAAGAGTTCTCGAAAATACTTGGAGTCAACGCCTTTCATATCTTGTTCTGCAATAAAACTGGTCTCAACATCGGCAAGATCATTTCGGGAAACTTGCCAAGAGTATATTGCTTGTACCGCACACTCTCTTGCTCGACGACGAGGATTGACTGATGCCACTAACTTACTCCTTAATTGCTTTAATAACGTTTAGCATTTCAAGCGCAGTTAATGCTGCTTCAGCACCTTTATTACCCGCTTTTGTGCCTGCACGTTCGATAGCTTGTTCTATAGATTCGGTTGTTAAAATACCAAATCCAACTGGGATCGAATAATCTAGGCTTGCACTTAATAAACCAGAACTTGATTCGCCAGCAACAAAATCAAAATGCGCCGTACTACCTCGAATCACGGTTCCTAATGCAACTATTGCATCATATTTTTTGGATTGTGCTGCAACTTTTGCCGCTAGTGGGATCTCATAAGCACCAGGTACCCAAATGACTGTAATGTTTTTATCATCGACTTGCCCAATACGTTTTAATGCATCGGTAGCGCCATTAACAAGACTATCATTTATAAAATGATTAAAACGTGCCACAATAATGGCAACTTTTGCTTTTGGTGCGATAACTTTAGCTTCAATAGTTTGCATACTAATTCCTTATCAATTGATTTTTAAATGCAATTTCACTATCTTTATTCGTGAAAAAATAACTGCCAAATTGTATCACAAACTGCAGATTTCTCCTATTAGCAAATAGCGCTACGAGCAAGATCTTTACATCAAATATCTAAAAATAAGACTGTACTATTTTTAAAAATAATTTAATTAAGCTCATATTGTAGATAATCAATTTAGAATAATTGATGTTTTAAGACTGATCACTCATTTTAGTTTTTATTTTCAAGGCGATGTTTTAATTGACCAGTCATGAAAAATAAAAAAATGAATGAGAATTAAATTTATTTTTTAGTACTTGCAAGCTATTTTGAAAGAATTACAATGGTGGCTAAATTTTTTATGAGGGTAAGATTAATGTATATTGATAATATTCGAAATGAGTTAAATGAAGCAGCTGATGTGTTAAATAAATTTATTTCAGATGATAAAAATTTAGAACATATTCAGCAAGCCGCTATATTATTGGCTGATTCGTTCAAACATGGTGGTAAAGTGCTATCATGTGGGAATGGCGGTTCTCACTGTGATGCTATGCATTTTGCAGAAGAGTTAACAGGACGTTATCGCAACAATCGCCCTGCTTATCCTGCAATAGCGATATCTGATGTTAGTCATATTTCGTGTGTAGGTAATGATTTTGGGTTTGATTCGATTTTTTCTCGGTATATCGAGGGTGTAGGTCAAAAAGGTGATGTACTACTAGGTATTTCTACCTCAGGTAACTCTGCTAATGTGCTAAAAGCAATTGAAGCAGCAAAACAAAAAGGGATGAAAGTGATTACGTTAACTGGTAAAGATGGCGGTAAAATGCATGGTCTTGCTGATGTGGATATTCGAGTTCCTCATTTTGGTTATGCTGATCGTGTTCAAGAAATTCATATTAAAGTGATTCATATTTTAATCATGCTAATCGAAAAAGAGATGAGCAAGTAAATGTGCGAATTATTGGGCATGAGTGCGAATGTGCCAACAGATATCTGTTTTAGTTTCACCAGTTTAGTCAAACGTGGTGGTGAAAAGGGCCCGCATAAAGATGGGTGGGGTATTACTTTTTATGAAGGTAAGGGGTGCCGTACATTTAAAGATCCTGAACCTTGCAGTTATTCGCCTATTGCCAAACTTGTTCAACAGTATCCAATAAAGTCAAAAGCAGTCATAGCCCACATTCGCCAAGCAAATCGAGGAGGCGTAGCACTTGAAAATACGCATCCTTTTACGCGTGAGTTATGGGGAAAAAATTGGACTTTTGCCCATAACGGGCAGCTAACAGGTTATGAAGATCTTGATATGGGGGTATTTGAACCTGTAGGTCTGACTGATAGTGAATATGCATTTTGTTATCTCATTAATCAACTTCACAAGAAATATCCGCAAAAACCCAGTAATGATCTGGAAGTATTCAGCTATATTAAGCAATGCGCTGACAAACTAAGCCAACTTGGGGTATTTAATATGTTACTCTCTGACGGTCAATATGTTTTTGCTTATTGTTCAACTGACTTACATTGGATAACACGTAAAGCACCTTTCGGAAAAGCAAAACTTCTTGACGAAGATGTTGAAATTGATTTTCAAAAACACACTACGCCTAATGATATCGTCACAATCATTTCAACGTTGCCATTAACTTCTAATGAAACATGGTACAAGCTGAATACTGGAGAAGCGATTTTATTTAATAAAGGGGAAATTAATCCGTTTTCTTCATTTTAAATTAATACTGTAGAAAGCCGACAACTGTCAATTCGATTAGTATTAAAATTATTAAAGTTGCATATCAAAATCCGATTTTTATATCGAGCAACTTATATAAATAAACGGCGATAGGTATAAGCCAACAAACTTCGCCATAGCCAATTCGAATTAATTCAATCCCACGCAATAGTTTTACTTTTAAATTACTCTGATTTGTTGTTCAACATTCTCTTACAGGCTTGGCAATAAAAATACCTCATTTAAACAATGCAATTAAAAGTGGTACTACCAATAATGTTTTTGTAATACCAATAATCAGAATCCCAAAAGACATTAACAATAAAGCCGACATGTTAGACCCTTTTTCTGTGGCAATATTTGCCCTTTCTGTTATGTAATATTTGGGATTATATTGGCAATTATTTTAATCTTTCAGCTAAATAACCTTGATAGTCAGGAATTTCAATTTCTATTTCTTGCGTAAAAATGGAGGATTGAATCAGTGCATTAGCGGTTGCTTGATTAGTCGCAACCGGAATATTCCAGACCGTTGATAAACGAAGTAAAGCTTTGACATCAGGATCGTGTGGTACCGCATTGAGCGGATCCCAAAAAAAGATAAGAATATCAATTTTTCCTTCGGCAATTAATGCGCCTATTTGTTGATCGCCACCCATAGGGCCGCTAAGCATAGGTGTAATATTTAGACCTGTTTCTTGTTTAATTAATGTTCCCGTAGTTCCTGTACCACATAAATGATGATGAGAAAGCTCTTCTCGATTTTTTTTACACCAATTTAATAATGACTCTTTTAAGTGATCATGTGCGACTAAAGCAATATTTTTTTTGGCAGCTAACTGACGAGTGGTATAACGCATAATGTTGTCCTAATCTATTATTATTGCTGATGTTTTTAACAGAGTATCAATTAAAATTCAAGTTTTATTTGATTAAATTAGGGACAATAAAAAAGGCACCGAAGTGCCTTTCAAAAATATCAAATTGCAATTAATTAGAATTGATAGATTAAACCAAGTGCAACAGTATCTTTTGTTGTCGCTTTAATTTCTGATTTGCTAAATGTGCTGCTATCATATAATGCACGACGTGCACCGATATCATCTTTATCTAACAAGTTGATTTTATAATCTACAATAGCTTGTAAGTTTTTGTTGAATGCATAAGTTAAACCAACATCAACATATTTAACAAGGTCATTACCTTTAAGCCCTGCATCGCTAGAATAGCTAGAAGCATCTTTAACTTTGTGTTGGATATAAGCAACAGATGGAGTTAAACGACCAATATCAAAGTCGATTCCGTATTGAGCAACAATTTCAATACCTTTGGTTTTTAAGTCATCTGCATTGTGGTTAGATGATGCATTATCCCAACCATATTTTTGTTTACCTTGAATATATAGCGCAGCTAAATAAACATTGTCATTGTCGTATTTGATACCTGCTGACCATGCTTTAGCATTTTTGTGACCACTAGTTTGAGTGTAACCAGCACCAACAGATAAACCAGTATCAAGCACATCCCAATCGATAACAGAACCCCATGCTTCCGCACTATCATGACCGTTGTTACGATTCACTGCATTGAAATGGCTAGTTGAGCTGTTATCACCGTTATCAGCATATTGAACAGCAAAGCGTAAACCATCAACTAAACCGAATAGATCAGTATTACGATAAGTTGCTACAGCTTTAGTACGTGCAGATAATGCATAAAGATCATTATTTGAAGCATCACCACCAAATTCTGGTAAAACGTCTGTATAAGAAGTTAAAGTTTTTAGCACACCGTCATTACGACCATAATCGAATGAACCAAAATCACCAAAATTCAAACCAGCAAATGCATAACGAGTTTCGTTGTCAGCATTTTTACCAGTTTTAGCTTCGTATTCCCAACGTCCGTAACCAGATAACCAGTCAGTAACTTGAGTTTGACCTGACATACCTAAACGTGCAGTCGTTTTATCACCTTCGCCTGTTTGGTTGTTTCTGTCAGTAATATAGTTTAATGCATAAACTCGACCATAAAAATCGACTTTATTGCCGTCTTTATTCCACACTTCAATAGAAGCGTTTGCAGTACCTGCAATTAAAAGAGCAGGAATAGCGATTGCTAATAGATTACGTTTCATTTTGTTACCCTCATAGGTATTTATATTTTTAAAGATGCAAATTACTTTGCTCTCGGTTAATAAATAACTGCAAAATTAAGCAATTATATTATTACTGTGATATCTTGTATTAGATATAAGATTTCTGCTTACATTGCAGATAAACAATGCAAATAAGTAAATTTCTACGAAATTTAGTTTATTTTAGTACCTACAATAAATTTTTTTAAGCATAAAATGTTTTTTTGGGCGGGAATAAATTCAAAAGGCGATAAAAAAGACACCTAAGTGTCTTTTTTATAATTTAAGAAGAATTAGAATTGGTAGATTAAACCAACACCTAACACATCTTTTGTACCTGGAGTATTTGCTTTCTTATGACCACGATTATTAGTCGTATTCATCGCTGCACCAATGTCTTTATGGTCAAGTAGATTAAATTTATATTCTACGATAGCGCTGAAATTTTTGTTAAGATCATAAGTTGCACCTAAAGATACGTATTTAGCCATAGGTGAGCTATGAGATCCTGAACGGTAATGCGCTTTATTATCACCATCATAACCACTTGTTAGTTTATGTTGAACATAAGCTAAAGAAGGAGTTAAACGACCAACATCTAATTCAATGCCATATTGAGCAACTAATTCGATACCTTTAACTTTTTCATCTGCAATATGACCTTTATGATCGATATAACGATTTTTTAACTTGCTTTGGAAATAGTTAGCAGCTAAATATAAATTATAGTTATCGTATTTAATACCAGTAGCCCAAGTATTGTGACGTTGATCACTTGAAGTTGATTGAGCATAACCAATACCTGCAGTTAAGCCTGTGTCAAAAATGTTCCATTGAACGTTTGTACCCCAAGCTTCTCTTGATTCACCACGAATATTATCTTTAGTAAGTGAGTTATCACCATTATCAGCATATTGTACTGCAAAGCTGATATCATCATTTAAACCAAAGAAGTTATTGTTACGGTAAGTTGCTACAGCTTTAGTACGAGCAGAAAGCACGTTCCAATTGTTGTTTGCAGCGTCACCACCAAACTCTGGTAATACGTCAGTATATGCAGTAATTGCTTTTAATACGCCATCATTACGACCATAATCAAATGAACCGAAGTCACCAAAATTTAATCCAGCAAATGCATAACGAACTTCGTTATCTGAATTTTTACCAGATTTAGCTTCATATTCCCAACGGCCATAACCAGATAACCAATCTGTGATTTGAGTTTGACCTGACATACCTAAACGAGCAGAAGTATCGTCACCTTCATCTTTTTGACCACGATCAGTGATGTGGTTAGCTGCTTTTACACGACCGTAAAAGTCTACTTTATTACCATCTTTGTTCCAAACTTCAATAGATGCATTTGCGCTAGCTGCAACTAAAAGTGCAGGAATAGCGATTGCTAATAGATTACGTTTCATTTCTTACCCTCATGGTTATTTATTAAAAGACACTAACTGAAAAGTTTAGTGCCTATTTATGTACAATGATTATTCATCCAAAAATAATATTACTATTATTTTCTTCCACTTTTTACAGTAGTGTAAATTATGTATAAAAATTTTTTAAAAGCAAGTGAACTTTTCGTTAATTTTGATGTCTAACCCTAAAAACGAAACCGTTTGATTATAATTTATACATTTTTGCTAATTATCACTAATTTGCGTTTTATCATAAACATCCAAAAATGTTTGTTTATTTATACCAGTTAAAAATTTGCATTTCGTGGCGTTCTTGGGAAAGGAATCACATCCCTTACGTTTTGTACGCCAGTGACATAAACAATTAAGCGCTCAAATCCAAGACCGAATCCAGAATGAGGAA
>CALYQY010000040.1 GCA_945291235.1 uncultured Gilliamella sp. | reverse complement strand
ACCACCAATTGCAGCTAATCCCATCATTATGCCTGCGGCTACAAATAACATACTAGTATCCATTATATACTCCAGTTTATTGACAAAAAAAATTTAAATTAAAATTAATGTTCTTCCGTTGCCGATGCCATAGCTAAATAGACGATCGTCAACACCATAAAAATAAATGCTTGTAACGTAATAATTAAAATATGAAAAATAGCCCATGGTAAAGATAGTACCCATTGCGACCACCATGGTAATAATGCAGCAATTAGAATGAAGATAAGTTCACCTGCATACATGTTACCAAATAATCGAAGCCCTAAAGAGACAGGTTTCGCTAATAGACTGACCAATTCAAGTACTAAATTGATAGGCGCAAATGCCCAGTGATTGAACGGGTGAAGGGTATATTCTTTAATAAACCCGGAAATTCCTTTGTACTTGATTGAATAAATGATGATAAGCACAAATACGCCTAAAGACATTGACATGGTAATACTAACATCCGCTGTAGGTACCACTCTTAAATGCGATAGACCTAAATATTGACCGGCATAAGGTAAGAAATCAACCGGGATAAGGTCCATAAAATTCATTAAGAAGACCCAAATAAAAACCGTTAATGCTAGCGGGGCAATGAGTTTATTTTGACCGGTGAACATGTCTTTTACGGTGTTGTTGACAAATTCAAAAATCATTTCTACTGCGCATTGTAATTTTCCTGGTACGCCGCTTGTTGCTTTTCGGGCTACACAATAAAAAATCCATAAAAAGAGCGCGCCGAGTAGAATTGAAAAGAACAATGAATCAAGATTAAAGGTCCAAAAACCTGAACCTACCTGCAAGTTCTCAAGGTGATGCTTGATATAAGCTTGTGGTGAAGCTGGAGAGGAAACTGACATAAAACCCTCTTACCTATTCCTAAAAATAAAAAAACACTGCTTATGTTAAACCATATAGGTATAAGCAATCGCTATAATAACCGAAGTCACTATTTTAAACCCAATTGCCTATATAAAGTCAAGATTTGATTAACAAATCAAAGGATTTAGACACTTTTTACTAATTTTGTGTAAATAATAACAGTTCGATTAACGATTATATTATAGGAAGTTTAACCCCATTGATTATTTAATTAATGGGGTTAAATTGAGCTAATTAGAGGTTTTCACTGTTTGGGCAATTTGTTCTGCTAATTTTTGTACTTCAGCTTCTTCACGTCCTTCGACCATGACCCGAATAAGCGGTTCTGTTCCGGACTTGCGAATTAAAACACGACCATTTTTAGCCAGTTGTGCTTCAGCTTGAGCAATTGCAGATTTGACGGCTGCATTTTGTAAAGGGTCATTTTCACCGGCAAAACGGACATTGATTAATACTTGCGGTAACATTTTCATTCCGCTACATAAATCAGCTAAAGACATATTGTTGCGAACCATTGCCGCCAGCACTTGTAAACCTGCCACAATACCATCACCGGTTGTGGTTTTATCGAGAAGTAACACATGCCCGGAATTTTCGGCACCGAGCCGCCAATTATTTTCAATCAGTTTTTCAAGAACATAACGATCGCCAACTTTAGCCCGGGCAAAAGGGATGCCGAGGTTTTTGAGGGCAAATTCAAGCCCCATATTACTCATTAATGTTCCTACCACACCGCCTTTAAGTTGCCCTTGTCTTAGCGCTTCTCTGGCAATGATATAGATAATTTGGTCACCATCAACTTTGCGGCCTTTATGGTCAACCATAATAATGCGATCGCCGTCACCGTCTAAAGCAAAACCGACATCGGCTTTCTCTTTTAAAACACGTTCAGATAACGCTTTAATATCAGTTGCACCACAATTTTGATTAATATTTACACCGTCTGGCTCGCAGCCAATTTTTGTAACTTTAGCGCCTAATTCACGCAATACTTTCGGGGCGATATGGTAGGTTGCGCCATTAGCACAATCCACCACAATTTTTAAACCGGATAAACTCAAATCGTGATCAAATGTGCTTTTACAAAACTCAATATAACGACCAGCGGCATCGGTGATTCGGCTTGCTCGTCCTAGTTGTTCTGATTCGACGCAGTCGATCTGTTTTTCCAGTTGCGCTTCGATTGCAAGTTCGATCGCATCATCGAGCTTTTTCCCTTCGGTTGAAAAGAATTTAATGCCATTATCATAAAAAGGGTTGTGTGAGGCGGAAATCACCACGCCGGCATCGGCGCGAAATGTTCGGGTCAAATAGGCGATAGCCGGTGTCGGCATTGGACCAGTAAAGGCTGAGGCAACACCGGCTGAGGCGAAGCCTGCTTCAAGTGCCGATTCAAGCATATAACCGGAAATACGGGTATCTTTACCAATCAGCACTTTTTTTACCCCCTCTTTGGCCAGCACTCTTCCGGCGGCCCAACCCAATTTAAGGGCAAAATCTGGGGTGATAGGGTACTGCCCAACTTTGCCTCGAATTCCGTCAGTCCCAAAATATTTTCGATTAGACATGTTATTCCCTCATTTTGACGCCTTGTATTTGATAACTTTCATTATATTAAAGGGTTATCATTGCCTAATGTATCATTGAAAGTCATCAATTAAATTATTTAAAACGTAATCTTAATCCGGATCTTGTCAAGAACTTTCAGAAAATATATACGTTTAAGTATAAAATTATTCACGATTATCATTAGCAAATTTTAGTAAAACTTGGCTCTCTTTAATAAATCGCTCTGCATAAGGACCAAACCATTTAGTCACTTGATTAAAATTCTCAATAAACTCTTTTTTATTGCGTTTTTCAATTAACTCAACCATTTGCCCAAAACATTGATAATAGTGTTTGATTAGCTCGATATTATCATCTGAAGCCATAATGATATCGGCATAAAGTTCAGGGTCTTGAGCAAATAAACGACCTACCATCATTAGTTCCAGACGGTATATAGGAGAAGATAACGCAATTAATTGTTCTAAATCAGCTTGTTCACGTTGCAAATTCACCCCATAAGAAAACGAGGTAAAGTGCCGTAATGCTTGGATAAATGACATACATTTGTCATGCTCTTTAGCATCGATCGCACATAAATTTGCGCCCCAAATTCGCATTTGATCGATAAGCCATTGGTATTTTGCTGGCTCACGCCCTTCACAATAGACGATTATTTGTTTGGCTAAATTAGGCACATCCGGGCCAAACATTGGATGTAAACCAACAACCGGGCCGGGATGTTTATTTAACATGGCTTGAAGTGGTTTTACTTTTATCGAGGTGAAATCAGTCAAAATACAATCTTTAGGCAGCGGTGGTAATTGTTGAATAATTTCACAAGTTTTATTGATTGGCACCGTGACAATTACGACTGCGGCATCAGCAACAACTTCAGCGGCTTGATGCATGGTTTTTGAACCTAATGTTTTTACTTGGTAGCCTGATAAGGTAAATAATCGGGCAAATAATCGCCCCATTTGACCATTACCACCGATAATGACAACAGATCCTTTACCGGTATAGACTTTTTTAAAACCTTTGTCATTTTCACTAATGTATGACTCTCGCATTAAGCGTCGTAATATATCTTCAATTAATGCCGGTGATATACCTAGCTTTTCTGCTTCTTGCCGTCTTTTCGCTAGCATATCAGCTTCACGCTTAGGATCATAAATAGGAATACCGTGTTGGCTTTTAACTTCGCCGACTTCGGCAACTAACGCTAATCGCTGATTAATTAAAGATAAAATTGATTTATCAATCTCATCAATTTCATCACGCAGTTTAAGTAATTCCGTAGACATATTCCGTGATTCCTTTATCACAAGTGGTGACTTTTACTGTAATTGCTTAACAGTATACCGTATTTTTGATAGCATGGATCAATGACAACGTTAAATCAAATACAATAAGTTAATTATGAAAGTAATCTCATTTAATATTAATAGTCTGCGTGCTCGCATTCATCAATTAGCCGCAATTATTGATAAACATCAGCCAGATATTATCGGTTTGCAAGAAACAAAAGTTCATAATGATCAATTCCCAGTTGAAGAGCTGGCGCAATTTGGTTATCACTTACATTATCATGGTCAAAAAGGGCATTATGGTGTGGCGTTGTTAACCAAACAAAAACCGATAACGGTTAGCTGTGGCTTCCCAACGGATAGTGACGATGCGCAGTGCCGTTTGATTATGGCACAATTACCCACTAATGAAGGTAATTTAACCGTGATTAATGGTTACTTTCCACAAGGGGAGAGTTTACATCACGAAATTAAATACCCGGCAAAACGTAAGTTTTATCAAGATCTGATTGACTATCTTACCGAGCATCAATTGAGCAATGAGTTATCTTTAATTATGGGCGATATGAACATCTGTCCTGCTGATGTGGATATCGGGATTTCTGAAGATAGCCGCAAACGCTGGTTGCGTACTGGTAAATGTTCGTTTCTACCGGAAGAGCGCCAATGGATGACTAATCTTATGTCTTTGGGGTTTGTTGATACTTATCGTCATGCTCATCCAACTGAGCAAGCTTATTCGTGGTTTGATTATCGTTCAAAAGGCTTTGATAGCTATACCGGGCTTCGAATTGATTTGATTTTAGCCAGCCAAAAATTACTTGCTCACTGCCAGCAAACCGGTATTGATTACGATATTCGGGGTATGGAAAAACCGTCAGATCATGCGCCGATTTGGGCAGATTTTGATTTAGCCTAAGCTTATATTATGAATAATAAGGATAATAGCATGCAAAATCGTTCGATTTTATCGGTTAAAGATTTAAACCAAATGGTGAAAGATCTCCTTTCCGATGCTATTGGTCAAATTTGGTTAGTTGGCGAGATTTCTAACTTTTCACGCCCAGCTTCCGGTCACTGGTACTTCACACTTAAAGATGAAACCGCCCAAGTGCGTTGTGCCATGTTTCGTAATAGTAATTTTCGAACCGGATTTACACCACAAAATGGCCAACAAGTTTTAGTTAATGCTTCCGTAACACTTTATGAAGCTCGAGGTGAATATCAACTTGTTATTGATAAAATGCAACCCGCTGGCGCTGGCTTGTTACAACAAAAATTTGAGCAGTTAAAACAACGATTATCTGACGAAGGATTATTCGATCCAATTTATAAAAAAAACTTGCCTGAAAATATTCGCACAATCGGTATTATCACTTCATCAACCGGCGCTGCGCTTTATGATATCTGCCAGATATTAAAACGCCGTGATCCCTCTTTACATTTGATTATCTATCCAACTCAAGTGCAAGGCACAGAAGCGGCAGGGCAAATAGCCAAAATGATTGAGATTGCTAATAACCGTCAAGAGTGTGATGTATTAATTGTTGGTCGGGGTGGGGGCTCGCTGGAAGATCTCTGGTCATTTAATGAAGAAGTGGTCGCAAGAGCGATTTTTGCCAGTCAAATACCGATTGTTAGTGCAGTCGGGCACGAAATTGATTTTACTATCGCTGATTTTGTTGCTGATATTCGAGCGGCAACGCCGTCAGCCGCAGCTGAGTTAGTGAGTACTAACAATCTAGATCAAATAAAGCGTCTACAAGTGCAAGAACAGTATCTTTTTATGGCGATAGACAATTATCTAATGCGTCGTCGGGAAATGCTTAATAAATGGCGTCATCGATTGCAAGCTGAGCACCCACAAGCGAAGCTGTCCAAACAGTCAAATCGTCTGTTAACTTGCCGTCATGCGCTATTTGAAAACATTCAACAATACCTATTTCGGCAATCAAATCTTCATAACTATTTAGATAGAAGATTATTACGCCTCTCACCGCAAAATGATATTCGTCTTCTACGCCAAACAGTTGAAAAACGCCAGCAACAAATCATGACTTTAATGGAGCAGAAACTTACACATGCTAAACATCAGTTTGTTTTACAAACATCACAACTCAATAATGTCAGCCCACTGGCAACTTTAGAGCGTGGTTATAGCGTGACAACTAATCAAGCTAATATTGTGATACGTAGTTGTGACCAAGTTGTGATTGGTGAGCATATCACCACGCAATTAAAAACGGGGAAATTAGTAAGCCAAATTGTTAAAGTTGAATAACCGACCGACTGATTACCCGTAAATATATCACTTAGGCGCTGAGAAATGTTGCAAATTGGTCTCTAGATAAAAATTGTATCTAAAACCGCTATATGTATATAATATCAACGCATTATTAATTGAATTAATCATAAGAGAATAGTTAAGTTATGCATCCTCCAATTGGTATAGATTTAGGTACAACAAATAGTTTAATTTGTGTTTGGCAGGACGGTCAGCCAACTTTAATTCCCAACTCAATAGGCGAGTTGGTTACCCCCTCAGTTGTCAGTGTTGATAATGATGATTCTATTTTAGTTGGGCGTGCAGCATTGTCTCGCTTAACCACTCATCCCAATTGCACAGCAGCTGCATTTAAACGGTATTTAGGGTCGAGTAAAGTTTTTGAATTAGGCAATAAAAAATTTACCCCAACAGAACTATCGGCAATGGTACTAAAATCGTTAAAAGCTGATGCACAAGCGTTTTTAGGGCAGGAGATTTGTGATGTTGTCATTTCTGTACCAGCTTATTTTAATGATGAGCAACGTAAGCAAACCCGTTTTGCCGCAGAGCTTGCCGGGTTAAATGCTGTACGTTTAATTAATGAACCCACCGCAGCAGCTATGGCATATGGCTTGCACGAGGAGCAATCGGGAAATACGTTAGTATTTGATTTGGGTGGTGGTACATTTGATGTCACAGTACTTGAGTATTCCCTGCCAATTATCGAAGTCCATGCTTCAGCAGGTGATAATTACCTTGGGGGGGAAGATTTTACTCATGAACTGGTAAAAGCTTGCTTAAGTGAGTGGAATATTAAACCACAAGATATCGCAACAGATGACTATGCCCGATTATTAGATTTAGCTGAACAGTTAAAATGTAAGTTAAATGGCGAAAAAATGCATAATTTAACTTGGTTTTGGCAGGATAAACAATGGCAATTTTCACTTAACGAAAGTCGAGCTAGAATGATTTGGTTACCCTTGCTAAACCGTTTGCGAGCACCGATTGAACAAGCATTAAGTGATGCCCGTTTAAAGCCCAATCAGCTTGAACATATTGTGTTAGTTGGCGGTTCATCGCAATTAGGTGTGGTTCGTGAGTTAGTGACAAAGTTATTTGGCAAACTCCCTTATCGTCATATTAATCCGACCACTATTGTGGCACAAGGTGCGGCTGTTCAAGCGGCTTGTCGTTTACGTAATGCAGATGTGGAAGAAGTTATCTTGACCGACGTTTGCCCTTACACATTAGGTATTGAAAGTTCTTCCGATAATGTTCGTGGTTTATTTTCCCCAATTATTGAACGTAATACGATTGTACCGACCTCAAAAGTTAAAACCTTTTATACTACACATCCGCAGCAAAAATATATCTCTGTTGCAGTATATCAAGGCGAACACCCACTTGTTAAAAACAACGTATTAATTGATCAGTTTGAGGTGCCTTTAACGCCGACCGAAGAGCTGCAAGGAATCGATGTTCGATTTAGCTATGATTTAAATGGTTTATTAGAAGTCGATGTGATAATACATGCCACCGGCCAACAGCATGGTAAAGTCATCGATCATAGCCCGATAGGATTAACAGAAAAACAAAAACAAGAAAGCCATGAACGATTGAAATCGCTTAAAGTTCATCCACGAGATCAAATGCCAAATCGTACATTATTGGCTAGATTAGATCGTGCATGGGCACAATCATTAGGTGATGAACGCAGCTTGATTGGCTCGTATATCGAAACTTTTTTAACCGTATTAGATCGGCAAAATACTGAGGAAATTGAAACAATTCGTTGTGAAATTGAATCATCTTTAACTAGCCTCAATAGATAACTTAATGAATTATTAATCTATTGATTATAATACATCCCCTTTTATTTTTTTATAAAAGGGGTTTTTGTTAGTTTTCTTTCTCATTTATTGGTGGTCCGTATCGATTTGTTTGTTCAATACTTGGCTGCCAAAGTCGAAAAATATTGAACCCTTTCCCCGTATCGGTATCATTGACACGCCTTTTTATGGCAAAAATAAGATTAATGAATATTAGGCAAAATAACATTCCTCGAAAGAGATAATTAAAATTTTGTAGATCAAGATTTTTCAGGAAGGCAGGTATCCTTGTTTCAATGAGAAATAAAAAAATTGTCATCCATACGGTCTGTATAAAAAAGCCTTTATTATTTGTGCGACCATTCCAACGCCAAAACTGAAAATACCCATTTTTAGGTAGTGATTGTGCATTGAGTTTTTCTTGATTTTCTTGATTTTCAGCTAACAGCAATGCAGCGCAAAGTCGTAGTACTAAATTATTACTCGCGTCTGTTCGTAATTGATCCAAAGCATTAATTTGCTTTTGAACACAGATGCCATAAGGATTGGATAAATGTTTTGCCAGCTTAGCAATGAAGATAGCTTGCTTTGCAGCTTTACTTTTACTGCCTACGGCCAAAAGTGTTAAGCGCTTTTCATTTATTAAAGTGTGTGCAATTTTTTGAAGATTTAGGTTGTCGCCGGCAATCGTTTGTAATGTGTGCTCTAATTGAGACTGTTGTGCTGTTTTATTTAAAACAATTTTGTATAGCAGCATCAAATAGATAGGATTTTCATTCGCTAATTTTGTTTGCCAAAATCCGGTTAAATGTTGTGGAATTTGGGTAAAATCAGTGTCGTATGGATTGGTAATGATGTTTTCAATTGAGTTAGGATAATTACTCAAAACACAATTAGTGATCTCATTGTTATTAATTATCAAGTTATACAGTTCTGATTCATTTTGCCAATTACCATACTTAAAGATATTGACCAATGGAAGAAATGGATCATCATCGGTTAAAATAAAATCACTGTTCTCTTTTTTAATTAACTTGGCTGTTTCTAAAGGGTTATTAGTAATAGCGAGAACGAGCATACAGCTACGATACCATTGCCAATAGGCCTCTTTATCGATCAAGGCGTTAGGTGGAAATGGAAATTGGTAATATTGTTCATTGTCAAAATAGACCTGCCAGTCAAACATTTCCATATTAAAATATTTCATATATCTGTAAAGATGTACTTTGGCGTGCTTAGGAATTAAATCAAACCTATCTAACCATAAACGCACATATATCGCGTCATCATTATCGCTTTCAATATCAAATCTGGTTGGCATTGGAAGATCTTCATCACTATTATACAACCAATCTTTAAATGCTTTTATCGGTTCAAGTTCGGTTAGCCATACTAAATGTTGCTTAGCCTGACGTTGTAGATTTTGTAAAATGAATTGTTCAAATATATCATCGCTTTGTTCTTCAAGAATTTGCTGTAATAAGGTTTGATTACCGTGGCATAACATAATGGCATGTCGGTATAAGCGATATAAACGATTGGTACCATTGTCCAGTAACAACAAAGGCAGGATTTGGCGATAATTCCAATTTATTTCTAGCGCCCAATTTATAAAGCTAGCAATTTCTGGTGAATAATCGCTAGGATCGATTTGGGCTAATCGTGATACTGTTATCGTAGACCATTGAGGAACTATATTATAAAAGTTATTGTCTGTTGATGTCGGTGCTAGGCAATAACAGTCATTAAGTGCGATACATAATAGTGGGAAATACTCTTGCGCAAAATATAAACACCAACCCGCTATCCAACTGGCTGCTTTTTGTTGATAATGACCTGTATTATAAAGATCAATCCAAGCTTGTAGCGCATTTTGTTTATCGGTAAGTAAGGTATATTGAATTGCCGCTAAAAACCGCCATTCGATAATATTACGCTCATCATCATCGTTTTGGGCGATACGTTGTAAAGCATAGTCTAAAATAGATTGATTTGGTATATTTGCCACACGGTAAAAATTGGCAAATTGCATCATTAAGTCTTTATCATCAGGTAAACAGCTGACTGTATCTTGCATTAAAAAAGACTCAAGTTCATCTTGTGAACGCCACCAATATAACCAATGGCAGTGAGAAATATAATCAATGGTGGCATCTTGTAGTACGATATTTGTGGTTGGTAAGGATGCGTAATTGAAAGTATCGCCACTATCAATATATTCAAGAAAATTCTCATACTTTTCATATTGTTCGGGTTTTTCGATCATCAGCTGTTGTCGCCAACGTAAACTTTCGGCGAGTAATTTGGCGCATGATTGCGATATATTCTTTGCTTGAGTGCTTATTTCTAACAAACGCCATTTTACCGAATCAATAATTGCCATAGGATAGTCATAAAATGAACTGATAAATAATTGCCATTCATCGACATTAAAGCGACGTTTTGGGTCATTTAAAAGCATTTGATAAGCAGTACAAATTTCATTCTCTTTAAGCTGCTCTTCTGTCAGTGGCTGGGAAATGTCTTGTGCTGAGCTGTCCGATTCTAACTCAGCAGCAAATTTTTCAGGCGATTTGGCATATTCTATTGCATTTTCATAAGCGGCTCGTAACGCTTTAAATCCATCAGGATCGGTTTCGGGATGATGATTGGGTAATTTTGCACGATATGCTTGACGAATAGTTGCAATATCAGTCGTTTTCTCAATGCCCAGTAGTTGCCATATGTTATCATTCATGACCAATCATACTCCATTAATGATGTTGGTTTCTCTAATTCTTCAATATTAATAAACCAAGGTAATAAGTTGTAAGGCAATGTTTTGTCTGTGTATAGTTCTGCCATTACATGGCGTTGTGATGTTCTGGTTAATTGACAATGCAACTGCTCTAAGTCCTCAATTCCCCACGTTTGCCTGTATCGATGACCAATAAACCAGCCAATATGATAATGCTGCCATGATTCATAAAAACATCGAGCTCGAAGACTGATCCTATTTAAAATCCATAAAGCTTCTTGTTCGGTTACATATTTATTGGTTGTGCCGATTCGTATAAGATATGCGGCTCTTACATAATCCCAACTACGAATACCGGCAACACCACAAGCTGGAAATGTTTGTTCCACATATTTTAGTATTATTTTCTGAATGTCTGTTTGTTCTTCACAATAGTTAAGCCATTCAATTTCAGAAAATCGTGAATATTTAAAATAGAGTTGTGAAATGAATTGTGCTGGCCCGTCATCAACCAGGTCAAATATTTGTTTTAGAAACGTTTCCCGAGAATTGATCTCCCAATTCTCACTTAAATCGATAAATGTATCATCAGGGAAAACATAAGGGGACGTAAAGATAGCACCATTTTTTTTATTTAACATAACCATAGGTGCCGATAAAGCGTATAACCAATCAATAAAATCTTGAGAAACCATTTTCTACTCAGTTGATAACAGATATTGTTTATAGCGTTGTAGAAAGATAACAGAATCATGTATAAATTGAAAGGGCATATTGTCTTGAAATTTAATGTGATTAAAATGCATAGCGGAATTATTACAAGAAGCAACAAAATTGTTTTGCAAATTGGTTTGTGCAAGGCATAATGAAATACGATTTTTTTTGTAATCATCTATACATTATTTAGCCACAAAAGAAAGGAGTTATAATGAAAAAATTCGCCTTAATGGTACTATTAATGTCAGGCGTATTGATGCTACAAGGCTGTGTTGCGGCATTGATTGGCGTTGGTGCCGGCGCTACAGCGACAATTGCAACCGATCCTCGTACTGCTGGAACCCAAGTTGATGATACAACGCTTAATTCACGAATTACCAGTAAATTAAGAGATAACGGACCTATGTTTATTGGCTCACGTATTTCAACTAGCACTTATGACGGTAATATTTTGTTAACCGGGCAAGCAAATCAAGAACAAATTGAGAAAGCTGAAAGCTTAGCAAATGAAGTTGAAGGTGTAAAAACAGTTTACAATCAAATTCGTATCGGAACGCCAGTGGGTGCTGGCACAGTAACTAATGACACATGGATCACCACTAAAGTAAAATCTCAGTTAATGCTAAATTCACAAGTTAAATCACGTAAGATAAAAGTGGTGACGGAAAATGGTGAAGTTTTCTTAATTGGTATCTTAACACCAGAACAAGGCAGACTTGCTGCTGAAGTTGCCAGTAAAGTAGCCGGTGTTAAAAAGGTGATTACGCTTTACACTTACCCAGATAACTAATCAGTTAAAATTATAAAAGAAGGGGGGATTTCCCCCTTTTTTTATCTTATTTTATTGATTCGATCCGTTCGATAAGTTTTGCCAGACCTTGCTGTCGTGATTGGCTAAGTTCTTGAGCAATTTTCAGTTCTTTAAATAATGCCGGAAAGTCGATAGCATGAATTTGCGTGGCATTTTTGTTATTGGCTATCAAGATCAAAATAGCAAGTAATCCTTTAACAATCCTTCCTTCACTATCACCTTGAAAGATAAATGTGCCGTCAGCTTGTTTTTGATAAGTTAACCATACTCGGTTTTCACAACCGTTCACTTGATTTTCCTCGTTTTTTTGATCTGGAGGAAAATCAGGCAATTGCTTAGCTAAAAGTATCAGTTGTCGGTAGCGATCTTGCCAGTTATGTTGCTGAGAAAATAGTTCAGTTAAAGATTGTTGTGAAACCATATTATAGACCTGTTTAGGGTGATAAAAATTTGCCATGCTAGTTCAGTTTAGATAGATGTTTTCGCATAAATTTATGCAAATATCTCAATGGCATTATTAAGGGCAGTTATCAATTTATCAATATCTTGTTGATTATTATAAGGCATAAGCGATATACGAATCACACCGTGACAACCAAGTTTATTCATCAACGGTTGAGCGCAAAGCTCCCCAGTACGTATGGCAATATTTTGATCGCCTAATAAGATTGCAATATCATTATGATGAATATGCTTAAAATTAAAACTGATAATAGCGCTACCTTCGACGCTATAAAATTGAATATCATCAAACTGTTTTAATTGCGATCTTGCGTAATTGGATAATTGAATTAAATAGTTATCTGCCTGAACTTCATCCCATTTATTTAACCAGCTAAGCGAGGCATTTAGACCAACAATCCCAGCGATATTTTGCGTTCCGGCTTCAAATTTGTAGGGCAGTTGTGCAACTTGAAATTCAGAAAATGTGGTTGTCTTCAACATTTTCCCGCCACCTTGCCAAACGCTCATTTGTTCCAGTAACGCCGCTTTGCCATATAACACCCCTAGCCCAGTTGGGGCATATAGCTTGTGTGCTGAAAAGGCATAAAAATCGATATTGAGCTTGTCAACATTGATTGGCTGATGAACAATACCTTGCGCCCCGTCAACCACTAATATCGCATTATTTTGGTGAACAAGTTGACTAATTTGCGCTAAATCTGGACAAAATCCCGTTACGTTAGACATTTGCGTCACCGCAACGATTTTTGTGCGTGATGAGATGAGTGAAGAAAGCTCATCAATATCCGCTGACCATTGAATGACTTTTGCTCCAGTCTGCTTAGCAACGATTAACCAAGGTAATAAATTGCTATGATGCTCTAATTCGCTAACGATAATTTCATCGCCAGGTTGTAATAGGGGGCGAGCATAACTTTGAGCAATTAAGTTAATTGATTCAGTTGTGCCACGCGTCCAAATAATTTCATGGCTATGTTTGGCATGAATCAGATTAGCAACATTTTCTCTTGTTGTGTGAATGGTTTGTGTTACCTGCAGCGCATTATGGTGCAAACTGCGTTCAGCCGTTGCGGTGTTGTGCGCATAATATTGTACTGTCGCATCAATCATCGCTTGTGGCTTAAGCGCAGTGGCTGCCGAATCAAGGTAGACACTTTGATTATTGAGCGCGGGGAAATCGGCCCGAAATTGCTCGGCATCAAAATATTTATTGCGCAAGTTCAAGTCCTGCAATTCCATTCCAGTAACCATTACAGTCTCGTTTATGTTCAATGTGCAAAGGATTTAATCCGTCTTCATTGGCTTTAAACTGTTTGACCACATCTAAGGTTTCAACACCTAATGGCGAGATGCGGACAATATCAACCAATCCTTTCATCTCTTTAAGATTATTGCCTAAATTATAACAATAACCACTTTGCGTTTGAATGCCGTTTAACACAAATACTTTTTGCTGTTCTTGTGAAAATACTTCACGGCCGGTTGGGTATTTAATACAGCAGGTTTCACATTTATCTTTTGGTCTATCTTCGGAACGAGCGGTAAAACAGCGAGCAGAATAAGCTAACGGTAAGTAGCCATAACTAAAGACTTCAACTTCAAAATTTCGAGCTATATTCAAGCTATCAAATTGATTAAGTACATTGTTTAACCAATCGCGAGAAAGTTCAACAGGCATACACCAACGTACCATACCCTGTTTTTGTAATAACTTTAAGGTTAAAGCGTTATAACAGTTAATAGCCGGACCTGCCACAAAAGGTAAATGATTATCATGGGCAATGTTAATTGCTGCTAAGTCATTAGCTTCAACTAAAAAATCACCATTGTTTACCAGCTGCCTTAAATCATTAAGTTCTGATGGCGCTTCAAGTAATGCTAAAGTGGAAAGGACGACTTGCTTGCCAGATTTGGCAATCTCTTTTGCTAAGTCTAACCAATTGGGCACCTTCATTTCACGGCGTTTGGTACATACCGTTTCACCCATATAAATAATGTCTGCTTCACTATTAGTGGCAGCATGGTAAAAAGCTTCAGTTTCGATTTTAGGCCAATAGTACAGCACTGGTCCTAATGCGTATTTCATCGTTTTGCTCACTATATTTATATTAGATTGATTTAACTAAAAATCGCTACAGCGATTTTATTTACATTGTCATTAATTAAAATATGAATCTATTTCAATCATCTTTATTGTGAATGACTAATTGGCAAGTTAATTCTACATTATTGCCATTTACGGTGATAAGCACCTAATGTGGTTTGCGTTCCTTCTGAAACAGAACCAAGTGTATCCATCCAATTTTTTTCTGCCTGATAGGATTGTGGATTAGCTTTATAGCGGTCAATAGCTTGTCGCCATACTTTGGTCACTTGTTCAACATAAGCCGGGCTACGTTGACGACCTTCGATTTTCACCGAGGCAATATTAGCAGCAAATAATTCCGGTAAAAGTTCAATCGTATTTAAACTGGTTGGCTCTTCAATCGGATGATAAAGCTCTTCACCAACAAAGTAGCGACCTTTACATAAGGTTGGATAGCCAGCATTTTCACCTTTTTTATGACAGTCGATCAAAACATTGTTTAGTCTTGACTCAAGACCCTTTTCGGTCTCTTCCCAGCGCACAAATTTTGCTGGTGAGCACGCACCAACAGTGTTAGGTGATTCGCCAGTTAAATAAGAAGACAAGTAACAACGGCCTTCTGCCATAATACATAAACTGCCAAAAGCAAAAACTTCTAATGGAACAGGCGACACTTGAGAAAGCTGTTTTACCTGATGCATTGACAATACACGAGGCAACACAATTCGATGTACGTGAAAATTATTATAATAAAACTTAATTGACTCTTCATTGGTCGAAGAGGCTTGCACCGAAACATGGCGCTCTAAATTGGGATATTTTTCAGCTGCATAATCAAGCATTGCAAGATCGGCAATGATTAAAGCATCAGCGCCAATGTTTGCAGCGGTATCAACCGCATGTTGCCACCGCTGAAAATTTTCAGGATGCGCAAAAGTATTAATCGCAATATGCAATTTTTTACCACGTTTATGTACATAATCCGCAGCTTCAATTAATCGCTTCTCATTAAAATTTAAACCAGCAAAGTGACGGGCATTGGTATCATCTTTCAAACCAATATAGACAGCATCAGCGCCATTATCAATCGCCACTTTTAACGATGGTAAAGATCCAGCAGGACAAAGAAGTTCCATAATTATTCCTAACTTAAGTTCGGTATTTAATACGCCATGTATTATGCAATAATTCCTGATTTAATGCGAATAGAAAGCAAATTTCTAGGCTAAAAAAAACATACAACCCTGTTTTTTATATAACTGTATGTAATAAATATAATTTTTAATAAAGTAAGTGATTACTATTGATAATTAAATTGAATCAAAACGGTGATAGTTAACATAGGATAATTTACGATTTTGCAAAGTAAAAAACCAGACATTTATTATTTAATTTCTGGTTTTTATATTTAAAAAGAATTTTATCAATAATCAACTAAATTCAATCTATTTTATGTTTAGCGTACTATGTTGCTGATAATTAATACTTATTTCAGCGCATTTTCAAGTTGTGTTAAATTTTCAGTCGAATTTAATTGAGTCATACAATTATTGATTAATTGTGAAGTGATATCTTGAACTAACTGATAGTTATTACTTTCCCATTCGTCAAAAGTTTTGGTTTTATCTTCTACCGATAAACTGTTGTTAGAACAAGCAAAGTAAAATCCTTCCGCTTTAATCGATGTTTGATAAATAAAATTGTATTTATTATCCGTCAAACCATCATAAATCAGTTTAAATTTATAAGGTTGAATGGTGATAGTGTGTTCTTTTTGTTTGTTGGCTTTTATTTTTTTTAAAATTGTATATAACTGAGGTTTTAAAAGCTCCATGGTATTATTTGGTACTGAATTTACGTAGCTACCTTTTAATTCTTCCTTTGAAAAAGTATTCACGTTGCCACCAAGACTAGTAAAAAAGCCTGCGGCAAATTGAACTACTTTCAATCCAACAACTTGTGCTGTATTACTTCGGGTAACAATATTTAAATAATTATTGGTATCTTTAACTACTTCTCCATTAATGGCATTTTCCGTTAACACCTTAATATTCGCACCATTATTTAAAGTTATTACTTCTGTTTCCACAATCTGTGTTCTAGGCAATGGTTCTCTGTTGCCAGAACATCCAAATAATAAAAGCAAGCAACAACTTAAAATAACATATTTAATCTTTTCCATAATTTTATATTTCCTTTTACTTATTTATATTTCATCAAATAATTTTTTATTGGTATAAACAATAAGTTATTGTTTGATGCATCTTTATTATTGTATTGAATAAAGTAATTGTCCAGATTTGTTAATTATTTATCTATTTAACGAATTTCTTAAATGATAGCTAATATAGCGCTTTTGGTGATCGGCTTTATTGTGATGCAAAACCGTTTGTCGTTATCTTTAAAAAATGTTGACGTTCTGGGGCAGGCAGTGACGCCATTGCTAACCTACTACTCGTAACAACTAAACAAGGTAATTATTATGACTAAGGTATACGTTGTGCTAAAATTAACCACCAGTTGAAGCACGGGCACTAAACCTGACAAGCACTTTTATATCATGGGTTACATGTATGATGTCGGGCATAATAGTCCCAGCTCAGAACTCACTATTAAGGGCTAGCGTTTGGCACAGATACGTTTTTATACCAAATGGCCTATCATCATTAAAGTTAATCAAAACAAATTAATTATTGAACTTGTTATATGGATCTAAAAATAGATAAAAAATTATCCTAACTCAGAGTTAGAGCGTGGATTAGTAAGGAAATAAAGATGAGTAAACAACTAGATAAAATAAGTAAATTTTTAAGTTATATTTTGAGACATCAACCAGAAGCTATTGGAATTACATTAGATTCTGATGGTTGGGTTAATATTGACAGACTCATCATGCAAGCTAATCAACATAATGAATCTCTTACTAGAGAGTTGATAGAGCAAGTTGTTAAAACAAGTGATAAAAAACGTTTTACGATTTCGGATGACGGTCTAAAAATACGTGCAGCGCAAGGGCATTCAACTGAGCAAGTAAAAATAAGCCATGTAGAACAAATTCCCCCAGAATTTTTATATCACGGCACAGCCACTCGATTTATTGATTCCATTAAAAACCAAGGATTAATTGCTGGCAGTCGCCATTATGTCCATTTATCTAGCGATGAGAAGACTGCTAAGAAAGTAGGCGAAAGGCATGGGAAACCGGTAGTATTAAAAGTAAAAGCCTTACAGATGTCTCAACAAGGTTTTAAATTTTATTTGGCAGATAACGGTGTTTGGTTGACTAATACTGTTCCTAATACTTTTTTAATATTTGACTAAATCTTATTTAATTTAGCCCATTATGTTTGAGTTTAGAAGGATCAAATAAGTTATTCATTATTTGATTCTCTAAAATTAAATTTCTATATTTTTAAATAAAATCCTAGTCGATATTGTTTATCAATAAATTTTGAACGTGTAAATTGGAAGTGTAATTCAAAAATTGACTATAAAATATTAGATCAAAAAGGTGCATAAATAATTGGTATAGTGTATAGCTTGTTATAATAAACAACCTAAATTCTGGGTAACTTTTAGAATCAACCTATTTCATACTCTATTGAAGTATTAATTGACTTTATAACTTCGTTAACTTTCTCCAAAAAACATATACATTCGTCTGGTATTTGGTACTTAAAATATATTTTTATCAAAAAATTATTTCTTCCTTTAGCATCAGGGAAATGTTTATATATTTTTTACTTTCAATAACACTGATATAAAGATTTAGTTTTTCTTGTAATTTGAATAGATGAGATTCGTAAGGTAGATCCCAAGTTAAATGATCAGTTAATCCTAATTCAACTAAATTTTTAATATTTTTAGGAATTCCAATCATATCTAATTTATTTATATCTTCTATAGACATATTAATAATTACCTTTTAGTTATCAGGTCTAACTACTTCTCCTTCCAACAACCTACTGAGCGATTCTATACCATCGGTTATGTGCTACCCAATCCCAGACCACAACTGACCATTAAAGGCAGGTGGCTGGAACAGATAGGGTTTTATGCTGGGCGACCTGTAATCATTAAAGTTGAATAGAACAAGTTGATTATTGAACTTGCGATGCAGATTTAAAAAGCAATAAAATATCTCAGTATCTGACTGAGATATTTTTTATAGTTAAACTTTTCATAACGTTTATGATTATTAGAATAAATTGCTAAAATCAACTTTTTTTAATTGAAGCTCATAAAGCAATTTATCTATAAACTCTTTGCTTGCAACGACTATTTTGGATAGTTCAATATCTGAATAGACTTTTTCCATCCATATACTACCAAACTGCCAATA
>CALYQY010000039.1 GCA_945291235.1 uncultured Gilliamella sp. | reverse complement strand
CTTTGAGTATAGCCCTGAAAACGTCAACATGCCTTATCAAAAAATGGCAAAGTAGTCATGTTACACTCATCTAACTTAAGAAATAAGAATCGGAAGTATTCTTTACAGTAACGTGTAAAGAATAAAAAACCCGCTATTTAAGCGGGTTGATCATTAACTTTTCCTTTGGCGGTTTGTTCAGCGGGTTCTTCATCTTTTAATGGAACAATCAAAGTATCAATATGCGTATTATTGATAAGTTGACGAGCGGAAGACATTAATTTACTCCAGAAATCTTGATGATGACCACATACAACAAGATCGACGTTGAATTCATGAATAGCTTCAATCAATACCTGACCAAACTCCCCATTGCCTGATAATGTATGAGCAATAGGATAACCAGCATCATCGGCTAATTTATTTAAAGCAATATGGGCATCTTCGGTAATTTTATCCTTCATATCATTCATATTAATATCAACTAAACCTGTGTAAAGATCAGAATAATTAATACCAACATGAATCAATGAGACTTGAGCATTATAAGGTCTTGCCATCGATACCGCTTTTTCAACAAGCACTTCACTTTCAGGTGATAAATCCACTGCGACTAATATATGTTTATAAGCCATTGTTCTTTACTCCTTTCTTTTTTGGCGCTCAGATTAAAAGTAAAATTAATATCTTCTTTTTTACTACTAAATTAATTTTTGAGCAAGCCAAAAAAGTGATCCAGATAGCAAAATTGAAATTGGCAATGTTAAAATCCAAGTTAATGCAATATTTTTTATCGTTTTGCTTTGTACCCCACCACCATCAACAATCATGGTACCGGCAACCGATGAAGAAAGAACCTGTGTTGTTGATACAGGCATTCCTGTATAACTGGCGATACCAATTGATAATGCGGTTGTAATTTGCGCTGACACACCTTGTGCATAAGTCATCCCTTTTTTACCAATCTTTTCACCAATAGTGATTGCAACACGTCGCCAACCAATCATAGTGCCTAATGCCAGTGCTGAGGCAACAGCAATAATAATCCAAACAGGTGCATACTCAACGGTTTTGAGTAAATCATTATTTAAAGATTTTAAATATTGTTTATCTTCAGTGGAAACATTAGGTTGTTTTGCAACATGCGATACGGTATCGGATAAACAAAGTAAAATACGTCTTGCTTGTGAACGTTGATCGACCGTTAATGCTTCATAATCATTAAGTTTATTAAATAATGAATTAGCAATACCGATCGTCATAAATGAACGAGAGTAGTCGCAGTGATATTGATTAATATCGGTTGTAGGAATTGTCGAATCGATAACGGGTTGATGACCAATTACGCTGGTTAAATCTTTTTGATGTGAAACAAAATACTCTTCAATATTGTGAATTGCATTACGGGTATTAGTGATGTCATAAGTAGACGCACTCATATTAACAATAAAGCCTGCTGGTGCAATTCCCATTAAAACTAACATTAACAAACCAATGCCTTTTTGCCCATCATTCGCACCATGTGAAAAGCTAACACCTGCTGCTGATATAATTAACATGATACGGATCCAAAAAGGGGGTTTCTTCTTACCATAGAGCTTTTCACGCTGTTCTGGCGTCATAAAAATACGTTCTCTTTTTTTACTGCTTTTTTTACTTTGACCTTTACGAGTCCAATATTTACGCAATAAAAATATCATTAAACCCGCAATGATTAACCCAACAAGAGGGGAAACAATTAATGACAGGAAAATTTGAATCATTTTAGGAATATTAAGTGCTTCAATAATTGAAGTATCCATGATAAATGCGTTAGCAAGCGCAACCCCAATAATTGAACCAATTAAGGTGTGCGAACTTGATGCAGGAATACCGACATACCATGTCCCTAAATTCCAAATAATGGCAGCAAATAAAATTGAAAAGACCATTGCCAGTCCATGCGCTGAACTAACATTGAGTAATAAATCGGTTGGTAAAAGGTGAACGATTGCGTAAGCAACACTTAACCCACCCAAAAGTACACCAAAAAAATTAAACACGCCAGCCATAAAAACAGCGAGTTGTTCTTTCAATGCTCTTGTATAAATGACAGTTGCCACAGCATTAGCTGTGTCATGAAATCCATTAATTGCTTCGTAAAAAAGGACAAAAAGCAATGCAAAGACTAATAATATAATTGTTGAAAATTCTAAATCAGCAAATAGATGAAACATAATATATCTTTCTGTAGTTAATGGCGGCTCTATTATCCTTGAGAATAAGGCAATGAGCAAAATAATTTTTATATTTTTCGCTTCGCATAACGAGCGGCTAAAAAGGCACAAATCATCAATTGAATTTGGTGAAAAATCATTAAAGGTAAAATCATTATTCCCATAATCGAGATAGGAAAAATAACACTTGCCATGGGAATACCACTAGCAAGACTCTTTTTTGACCCACAAAATACAATGGTGATTTCATCTTCTTTATTAAAGCCCAATAATCTTGCGCTATAAGTAGTGAACAATAATACAAGAATTAATAATAAAATAGAAAAAAAGATGACACTAAATAGCGATAACACGCCAACTTGAGACCAAATTCCATTTACAACAGCGTCACTAAATGCCACATAAACCACTAAAAGAATAGATAAACGATCCGTTTTCGAAATGATATTTTTATATTTGTCTACCCATTTGCCAATATACCGTCTGGATAAATGACCAATAATAAAGGGTAACATTAATTTGAGCATAATTGAGCTAATGGCATCCATGATATTCATGGATGCAACAGCCTGTGTATGCATCAATAAACCAACTAATACAGGCGTGATAAAGACACCTAATAAAGTGGATGCTGAAGCACTACAAATAGCCGCTGCAACATTACCTTTTGCAATTGATGTGAAAGCTATAGCGGATTGAACGGTGGCAGGTAGAACGCAAAGGTAGACAAATCCTAAATAAAGATTTTCAGAGAGGAAAGTTGGCACCAATAATTGCATCATGACGCCCAAAATCGGAAAAACCACAAAAGTGGTGATAAAAATCAGCAAATGTAATCGCCAATTTTTAATGCCAACAACGATTGCTTGAAAAGAAAGCTTTGCACCATGCATAAAAAACAGTAAACCAATGGCGAAGGTGGTCAAATGTTCGAATGCAGTTTTGGTTTCACCTTTACAAGGAAACAAGCTAGCAGTCAGCACAACGCAAATCAGAATTAATAAAAATGGATCTATCTTAAAACGTTGTAATATATTCATAATTAACAGTTTACACGTTAAAAAAATCGCCACAATTGTGGCGATATAGTTACAAATAAAAAAATACTATTCTAAAAAGCTACGTAATACGTCTGAACGGCTAGGATGACGCAATTTACGCAGTGCTTTGGCTTCAATTTGACGAATACGTTCACGTGTTACATCAAACTGTTTACCAACTTCTTCAAGCGTATGATCGGTATTCATATCAATACCAAACCGCATACGTAAAACTTTTGCTTCACGTGGGGTTAATCCAGAAAGAATATCACGTGTTGCGCTACGTAAACTTTCAGATGTTGCCGCATCTAATGGTTGCTCAAGAGCCGTATCCTCGATAAAGTCCCCTAAATGTGAATCTTCATCATCACCGACTGGGGTTTCCATTGAGATTGGTTCTTTGGCAATCTTAAGTACTTTACGTATTTTGTCTTCAGGCATTTGCATGCGCTCTGACAACTCTTCTGGCGTTGGTTCACGACCGATTTCTTGTAACATTTGACGTGAAATACGATTCAATTTATTAATCGTTTCAATCATATGTACTGGAATACGGATAGTTCTTGCCTGATCCGCAATCGAACGAGTAATCGCTTGTCTGATCCACCAAGTTGCATAGGTTGAAAATTTATAACCACGACGATATTCAAACTTATCAACTGCTTTCATCAAACCAATATTACCTTCTTGGATAAGATCTAAGAACTGTAAACCACGGTTTGTATATTTTTTAGCAATAGAAATCACTAAACGTAAGTTTGCTTCAACCATTTCTTTCTTGGCACGACGAGCTTTTGCCTCACCAATAGACATACGACGATTAATATCTTTAATCTGTTCGATAGAAAGATTAGTTTCCGTTTCAATTTTTTGAAGCGATTCAATTTGTGCAGCAACTTGCTCTTCAAACTCTTTTAAATTAGCGGCAAAAGCCCCTTTTGAGCTTGATGCTTTAGTAAACCAGTTCATGTTATTTTCATTACCCGTAAAATAGGTCATAAACTGTTTTTTCGGCATTTTACTTTGTTCGACACAAATCTTCATAATGACACGTTCATGTGCTCTTACACGATCCATCATGCTTCGCATATTGTTGACTAGAATGTCGAACTGTTTACCAACCAAACGAAATTGCTTAAATATTTCAGATAAATTTTCGATCTCTTTTTGTGCTTTTTTGTGAGCTCGTCCGTATTTTTTGATCGCTTCTGATGTTTTATCGTGTTGCTCTTTTAATTCAGCAAATTTAGCACGTGCAACTTCAGGATCGATAGAGACATCATCGTCTGCTGAAGAATCGCTATCTTCATCTTCGCTTTCATCATCACTGTCATCAAGTTCGATGTCAGCTTCACTATCTTCCAAATCTTCAGGAAGTGCATCACCTGATCCTTCAGCATTAGGATCAACAAAACCAGTGATTAGGTCGGATAATCGTACCTCACCACTTTCGGTTAAATTATATTGTTCTAAAAGATATGTAATTGCTTCTGGATATTCTGATACCGACGTTTGAACTTGGTTAATCCCATCTTCAATACGTTTGGCTATATCAATTTCGCCTTCACGAGTTAGTAGTTCAACTGCCCCCATTTCACGCATATACATACGGACGGGATCGGTTGTTCTACCAATTTCTGACTCAACATTTGATAATACCAATGCCGTTGCTGCTTCAACGGCTTCTTCATCAGGGACATTATCTGAAAGTAATAAATCATCAGAATCTGGGGCTTCTTCAAGCACTTGAATCCCCATGTCATTAATCATTTGGATTATATCTTCAATCTGATCTGAATCAATAATCTCTTCAGGCAAGTGATCGTTGACATCAGCATAGGTTAAATATCCTAACTCCTTACCTCGAATGATTAGGAGTTTAAGCTGTGATTGAGAATTTTGCTCCATAAAGGTATCCACATTAAAGTTGTTCGGTCATGTATATTATATATGTAAAACGCGGTAAAATTTGGTTCTACATATACCCAATATTTAGTCTTTTTTCGATAAAACAAGTATAAGTGTCGCTAATTCTTTTTTCTCTGCGGTACTTAAGCCGGAGACTCTCTCTTTTGCGATCAGTTCATCTTGCCGTTGGGCGAGTATATTATCATATAACTCTTTTAACGTATGCGAAAAAATTGACTCTATTTGATTGTCTTGATAATGGTGCTCCCATATTGCTAACCGATTTAGTTGCTTATAAAACGGTTTATCAATATATTCAGTTAAGATCTGTGCAGTAGTTATATTTGGGTAATGTTGGCATAATTCAAGTAGTTCAATAAAAATTTCAATCCCCGCCATTTTCACTTGACTGATAGCTTTAATATCGGTGACTAGCTTAGCAAGATAAGGGTACTGAATTAATAAGCCGATTAAAATACGCATAGTAGTAAGTTTTACCTGAGACACAGGCGTATTAACCACCGTGTTTGTATCGTTTTTAGTGCGACTTGCACGCAATAATTGCTCAAGCTGAGACACATCAAGTAAACCCAAATATTTACCTAATTGTTGCAACAAGTTTAAACGGAATGCTTTTGCTTTTACTTGATCAATTAAAGGTAAAGCGAGTGAACTTAATTTAGATTTTCCTTCAGGCGTTTTTAAATCAACTTGTTTCAAAAGTTCATCAAATAAAAACTTAGATAAATTTGGTGCCGTTTGTAAATAGGACTCAAATCCATCTTTACCTATTTTTCGAACCAGACTATCCGGATCTTCATCTTGTGGTAAAAAAGCAAAAGTTATCTCTTTACCGTCAATTAAGCAAGGTAATAAAACATTGAGTGCTCGCCATGCTGCACTACGCCCAGCATTATCGCCGTCATAACAAAATAGGACAGAATCTGTTGCTCTAAATAACAGCTTAATATGCTCTTCAGATGTCGCTGTACCAAGTGCCGCAACTGCATAATCTATCCCAAATTGGGCAAGCGAGACAACATCCATATATCCTTCAACCACCATCAGTTGTTTAGGATTACGATTCACTTCTTGTGCTTCATAAAGACCATACAACTGAAACCCCTTATGAAAAATATGCGTTTCGGGTGAATTGATATATTTCGCATTATCATTGATAATCGTTCGCCCACCAAAGGCAATCACATTACCTTGTCTGTCACGAATCGGGAACATAATTCGACCACGAAAGCGGTCATATTGGTTACCATTATCATTCGTGACTAACATACCAGCTTGATTATAAAGCTCGGCTTCTGCTTTGCTTTTAACCACGTTTTGTAAGGTTAATCGCCACTCATTTGGCGCAAAACCAATTTTATACCGATTGATAATTTCGGCATTCAATCCGCGTTGTTCAAGATATTGATTGGCATCTGTTGATGTTGGTTGGGCTAATTGTTGCTGATAAAAATGGGTAATTTTAGCCATTAATGTATATAAATCTCGGCGAATATTTCGAGATTCAATATGTTTGGATTGGTCGATTTGCTTGTTTTCACTATCGACATAAGGGACACGAATCCCTTGCATATTGGCTAGCTCTTCAATAGCTTCTGGAAATGATAAACGTTCATATTGCATCAAGAAAGTGACGACAGAACCCGTCGCGCCACAGCCAAAGCAATAATAGATCTGTTTTTTTTCGTTAAGCGAAAAAGAAGCCGTTTTTTCATCATGAAAAGGACAACAACCAAAATAGTTATTTCCCTGTTTTTTCATTTTAATACGTTTACTGATCACATCTAGAATGCTAGATCGAGCTATCAGTTCTAAAATAAAATCGCGAGGAATTTGACCTTTCATAATGAACGTTCAACCAATATTGGCATTTTAGAAAGACAACAAGCCGTACCTTGTGTACGGCTTGTAAGAATTCTTTATATTAAAAATATAACAAATTGATTTTTATATCAATTTAAATTTTAAGTATAAATAATCGCAAAAATATTAATATAAACGAGTGCGACGAGCGTTTTCTCTTTCTAATTTCTTAGCATGACGTTTAACAGCCGCTGCTTTAGCGCGTTTACGAATTGTCGTTGGTTTTTCGTAAAATTCACGGTTACGAACTTCAGCTAAAACTCCTGCTTTTTCGCAAGAACGTTTAAAACGACGTAATGCTACATCGAAAGGTTCATTTTCACGTACTTTAATTACTGGCATGTGCCTCTCACCTCAAAATTGGTTAATATCACAAAGGACTAAAAATTAGTGCGCAATTTTACCTCTAATCAACGTATGTTGTAAAGTAAAAATTTGATTTATTCTAATACAGCAAATTAATTTGCTAAACAGCTTTTGGCATCAGATAATTACCCTAATTTTAATAAGAAAAAATAAGCAGGAGCTTTTATGTCACCATTTATTACAGGTCAATATCCTAAGCGCCGACTCAGACGTAATAGGGCACAAGATTTTAGCCGACGTCTAATTGCCGAAAATAATTTAAGTGTTAATGACCTGATTTATCCGGTTTTTATTGTTGAAGGAAATCAGATTACTCAACCAGTTGCATCTATGCCAGGTGTAAACAGAATGAGCATTGATGTGTTATTGAAAGAAGCCGAACAAATTGTTCGATTAGGCATTCCGGTTTTATCTTTATTTCCTGCTATTGAACCTGAAAAAAAATCGCTTCTGGCACAAGAAGCCTACAATGAAAATGGTTTAGTCCCAAAAGCCGTACGTGCATTAAAAAAAGAATTTCCTGACCTTGGCATATTAACCGATGTAGCACTTGATCCTTATACTACTCATGGACAAGACGGTATTATTAATGAACATGGTTATGTTCTAAATGATGTTTCTGTCGAAACACTTGTTAAACAAGCCTTGATGCAAGCTCATGCTGGTGTTGATATTATCGCACCAAGCGATATGATGGATGGACGCATTGGCGCAATTCGTGACGAACTCGAAGCCCAAGGTTTTCATAATACGCAAATAATGGCTTATTCCGCCAAATATGCATCGAGTTTTTATGGCCCTTTCCGAGATGCGGTCGGTTCAGCTAAAAATATAAAAGGTGGAAATAAAAAAACTTATCAACTTGACCCATCGAATAGCAATGAAGCCTTGCAAGAAATTTATCAAGATTTAAGTGAAGGTGCTGATATGGTCATGGTAAAACCCGGCATGCCTTATCTTGATATTATTCGCCGAGTGAAAGACACCTTTGCCGTTCCGACTTTTGCCTATCAAGTATCTGGGGAATATGCGATGTTAAAAGCAGCAATTGAAAATAATTGGTTAGATGAAAAATCAGCAATTATGGAATCATTACTCTGCTTTAAACGCGCTGGTGCAGATGGCATATTAAGCTATTTCTCTAAACAAGTTGCCGAATGGTTAAATAACACTTAACAAAATTAATTTTAACCATTTATAAAATTGACATGCATAGATTTGCATGTCGATTTTTACCCGCCTCTTTATTTAAAATTTTGGTGAACATAAAATTAGTTAACCTATTATAAAATATCTAGATTTTAAAATCATCTTAATTGTTAATCGTCCATTAATTTAGTTTTCTTAAAATTTCAATATCGCGAAAAAATTTCTTAAAAAAACTTCAAAATTTACAAATCAGAATAATGTAAAAAAGTGTTAGCTCACCTACTTGTTAAGCTAAATATCTGATAATATTTGTGATAGCAAGTGATTAGGGAGTAATAAATGATTTATGAATTAGTTCCATCTGAATTACACAATGATCTTAATAATTTTCTTCATAACTTAAGAAGAATAACTCTGCAACGTTTTGAAGCATGTCCATTTTGTGGTAAAAGCGATTTTTATTTGATTCGGACAAACCCGACCAACACTTATCGTTGTAAAGCATGCAATAAGTATTCTACCGCGGCGACGAATACTCTTTTCAATCGTTTGACACCATTTAATTGGTTAGAAATAATATTCACTTACCGTATAAAAAATAAAAGCTATCAATATATTGCCAAAAAATTAGCATGTTCACTTGAAAAAGTTATACGACGCGATCATGCAATCATTCAATATTTAAAAATAAATTATACTTGTTTATACAGGTGGTATACCGATAATAAACAAGCCAAAATCACCACAACCTTAGAAGAACAACATCAAGTCATGAACTCCAAAATAATGGCATTACTCAATGAAAAAACGCCTACTTGTCTCCATTGTGGATCATCAGAAACAACCAAAGTCGGAACACGAACATGCTATCGATGTAAACGTTGCCGACAAAGTTTTAATATTTTAGGTGATACCCAATTAAATAAATTACCTAGAGCGGACTTATGGTTACAATTTATCGATTTACTGGTGTCAGGTGAAAATAATTTACAAATCGAAAAAAAGATGAATTTTAGCAGTAACACTGTCAGACGTTGGCGTTCTGCATGGTGTGACATGATGAAAAACTGGGATTGTAATGCATTAGCGGTATGGTGTAGCCGTCACTAAAATATGAATATTTTTAAGAAAACAAAATGAAAACGTTTAAACTTAAAAATATTCATTAAACCGATAAAACACCTTTAATCTTCACCAAATTTATCATAATCACGACATAGCGCAATCGTATCTTCGATTAACCGTCTTGCTATTGTGCCATATTCTGGGATTTTAGGCAGATTGGAATAATGATACCAACCAGCATCAACTAATTCGTTTTTATCTATTTGTATCTCTCCGCCGTCATAATCAGCTAAATACGCCATCATTAGCGAATTAGGGAATGGCCACGGTTGTGATGCCACATAACGGATATTTTTTATTTGTATCTTGGATTCTTCGAAAACTTCCCGCTTAACGGCCATTTCCATTGTTTCACCAATTTCAGTAAATCCCGCCAAGACAGTATATAAATCATCCTGATTATGACGAACATGCTTTGCAAGTAAAATTTTATTTTTGTCTCGAATAGCAACAATGATAGAAGGTGAGATTTGTGGATAATAACGCTCTTTACAGTTATCACACATACAACACCATTCCGTCTTACTGATATACATCTTGCTTCCACAATAGCCACAATACTTGTGAGAACGATAAAATTCAGATAATTGAACTGCTCGCCCTGCCATATGGAATAATGATTGATCGGCTTCATAGGTAAGCAAAGATCGAATAGAACTCATAGAGTTTTTCATTTGTTTGCAAATAAGCCAAGCCGTTTGTCCATTCCATTCACCGATTGGTTGTGCAAGCTCTTGAGTAAAACCCAGTTCGTTTGCTTGTCCTAACGGCACTTTACCATTCGGTAACCATAGACGCCCATTTTGACTAACAAACCAATATCCCTTTTCATCTCCGGTTAAATGTAATTGTTGCTGTATATTCATAATTAATTAATACTCAAAAACAGATACGAAAAAGGAGGATTTTACTCCTCCTTCAAATTCTCATTATTTCTTTTTCTTTTCGTGAAGACCTTTTTTCTCTAATTCCCAATAGATAATACGTTGCTGCGCAATCGTAAATAAATTACTGACAATATAGTATAAAACTAAGCCAGATGGGAACCATAAGAAGAATACCGTAAAGATTAATGGCATATAGGTCATCAATTTTTGTTGTAATGGGTCTGTGACAGGTGTTGGTGACATCTTCTGAATTAAGAACATTGTCCCACCCATTAATAACGGTAAAATATAATATGGATCTTGTGCTGATAAGTCATGAATCCAAAGGGCAAATGGCGCATGACGGAGTTCGACACTATTACCTAACATATAGAATAATGACAAGAAAATTGGCATTTGAATCAATAGTGGTAAACACCCCCCTAACGGATTCACTTTTTCTTGCTTATAAAGCGCCATGGTTTCCATGCCCATTTTTTGTCGGTCATCACCATAACGCTCTTTTAACGCTTGTAAACGAGGTTGTAATAACTTCATTCTAGCCATTGAGCGATATTGCGCGCGTGTTAATGGGAATAAAATACCACGAACGATAAACGTGATAGCAATAATTGCAATTCCCCAATTACCAACAAAACTTTGGATAAATTTCAATAAATAAAATAGAGGTTGAGATAAGAACCATAACCAACCATAATCCACAATCAAATCAAGATGTTTTGCTGTTTGCTTTAATTCACTTTGAATTTCAGGCCCTAACCACAATTTTGCACTAATCGTTTGCGTACTGCCTGCTTGCACTGTCGTGGATTCACCTTTAAAACCAATGGTTGCTTGCGAATTCTTCGCTGCAGCTCGAGAATAGAATAAATTCTTCTGATCCTGTGTTGGAACCCAAGCCGATGCAAAATAGTGTTGCAACATCGCAACCCAGCCTGTTGTTGTTTCGATAGATAACGCTTTATTTTTAATATCATCAAAACTGTATTTGCTATAATTTGTATCAGCGCTAGAGTAAGCCGTACCACGGAAAGCACTTAGCCCTAATCCACCACCGCCTTCAGTCACGGCATCATGAGGTAACTCAATAGTCTGTTTTAACTGCCCATACATCGCAACTTCAACAGACGTTGAACTTTGGTTATCAATTGCGTACTCAACATCAATTGCATAACTGCCACGATGTAACACATAATATTTAGTGTATTTCACGCCATTGATTTGATAACTGAGCGGTACGCGCAGTTCATCTTGCCCGTCAGCTAACGTATATTCGGTCTGCGCTGTTTGATAAACAGGACGTTGAGAGTTTTGCGTCGCATTATCAGGGCCATCTTTACCGGTTAAACCACTTTCGGCAATATAAACATAATCAGGACGTGAGGTTAACAATTGAAAAGGTGTACCTGAATGGAGAGTCTGCTCATATTTTAATAATTGAGCCGCTTGCACATCACCGCCGTAAGTATTAATGGTAAGTGAAAGAACATCAGATTTAACAATAATGCTCTTACCAAGCAGTGAAGCATCATTCGAATCATTATCACTAACATGTTGTGTCATTTGATTGGTAATAGGTGGTTTAGGGGCATGATCCTCTTCCCAAGCCTTCCAAATAAAAAACGATACAAAAAGTAAAGCAATAACTAAAATATTACGTTGAGATCCCATTAGTGTTTTTCTCTATTGTTTTTAATATTAGGAGGAACAAGATCTTCTCCTCCCTCATGTAAAGGGTGACATTTTAATACACGTTTCACTGTTAGCCAACCTCCTTTTATTAATCCAAAGCGTCTTAGCGCAATTATTGCATACTGAGAACACGTTGGGGTAAAGCGACATTTTGGACCAAATAAAGGGCTAATGACTTTTTGATAAACACGAATCATTAAAACAAAAATATTTATTATCAATAATTTACAAGCCATTACATGCTGTTTGATAATCAATAAAATTTTGTTCAAACCTGATGTTTGCCGACAATTTTTTGGCATAGTTTATCTAATGTAGCGAAAAGTTGTTGATTATCTAATTCTATAACAGGTTGCTTCGCCATTAAAATAAAATCAATGTTAGGTAATTGATGTTGATGATGACGGAAATACTCTTTAGCAAGTCGTTTGATCCGATTACGCTCATGTGCTCGCTTAACCTGCTTTTTAGCTATAGCAAATCCCAAACGTGGATGCGATAACTGGTTTTTGCGAGTAATTAGCGTAAGGAAAGGCGATCCCGCTCGTGTGGATTCTTGAAAAACATAATTGAAATCAAAGGGAGTTAACAAGCGCAACTCCCGAGGAAAAGTGAGTTTAGTCACTCAACTTTAAATTAGCTAGAAACAGTTAAACGAGCACGG
The DNA here is from genome assembly GCA_945291235.1 of uncultured Gilliamella sp. The sequence continues at coordinate 6,898 of CALYQY010000039.1, read as the reverse complement.
CCTTTAGCACGACGGCGAGCAAGAACTTGACGACCGTTTTTAGTAGCCATACGAGCACGGAAACCGTGAGTTCTATTGCGTTTTAATACTGATGGTTGAAATGTGCGTTTCATGACGATTTATATCCAAATCTAATTTATCAACAAGTTGTAGAGTATAAACTCCACAGCATTAATTAAAGAGGTCGGAATTATAGAGGCTATTTTATTTTTCGTCAATGAGATTTTAAAAGATAAATGATATAAAAATAACCTAAAATAGCCGTCACTGCCGTAAGTATCAGATATCATGTCACCCTTTAATATCGAATAAATTAATCATTAAAAGTTAGAACTCGCTTACTTTTTTCACCGCCGACTTCACGTGCTAATTTAGGAACTAAATAACCCGATACCTGTTCAGATAACTGCTTCATTAATTGTTTAGCGTGCTTGTCTTCTACTAAAAAATGAGCGGCACCTTGTACTTTATCTAATAAATGTATGTAATAAGGCAATATACCATTATCAAATAGCTTATTACTCAATTGTGCTAACGTCGTTACATTATCATTAATATTTTTCAATAACACACTTTGATTAAGAACGGTCACATTATGTTGCTTTAATTGATTAACCGCTTGTGACACATCATCATCAATTTCATTAGGATGATTAATATGCGTGACAACAACAATTTGTAAACGACTTTTAGCAAAAAGTCGACAAAGTGTAGCGGTAATACGAGAAGGAATCACTACCGCTAAACGGGTATGAATGCGTAGCCGTTTAACATGCTTAATTTTTTCTAATTCACTCATTAGATAATCTAATTCATGGTCTTTAGCCATTAATGGATCACCACCAGATAATATGATTTCATCAAGCTCTGGATGATTCGTAATATAATCTAATGCAACCGTTAAATTTTTTTTATTACCTTGATTTTCATGATACGGAAAATGTCGCCTAAAACAGTAACGGCAATTAATCGCACACGCCGTTTTAGTCATCAACAAGGCTCGATTGTGATATTTATGCAATAATCCCGGAATAGCGTTATCTTGTTCTAGCAACGGATCGGCACTAAAACCACTAACTTCAATCATTTCATTATCATTACAAAGCACTTGTAACAATAGCGGATCCGTATAGTCACCCTTCTTCATTCGATGAATAAAAGCCATAGGAACTCGAAGCGGAAACTGTTTTTTCGCTTGTTTCATTGATATAGAAATCGTATCTGGATCCAAATCTAAATAACAATAAAGTTGCTTGATATCGGTCACAACATTAGCAAGATCAAAAATCCAGTCATCTTTATTTGGTAGTTCAACTTTTTGCTGTATAATATGGCTCATTTTTGTAATTCAGAATGATAGTTGGAGCTTTTATGGCATCTTATAGTACTAATGAGTTTAAAGCCGGTCTTAAAATAATGCAAGATGGTGAGCCGTGCGTAATTGTTGAAAACGAATTTTATAAACCCGGAAAAGGGCAAGCAATTAACCGCGTTAAAATTAAAAAATTACTTTCTGGTAAAACCGTTGATAAAACGTTCAAATCAGGTGAATCAGTTGAAGCTGCCGATGTTGTCGATATGAATCTAACCTATTTATATACCGACGGTGAATTTTGGCACTTCATGAATAACGACACATTTGAACAATTATCTGCTGATGCGAAAGCAGTTGGAGATAACGCTAAATGGTTAGTTGATCAAGCAGAATGTATCTTAACATTATGGAACGGACAACCTATCGCCGTTACCCCACCTAATTTTGTTGAACTTGAAGTTATCGAAACAGATCCAGGTTTAAAAGGTGATACAGCAGGAACTGGCGGTAAACCGGCAACATTATCAACTGGTGCTGTTGTCCGTGTACCACTGTTTGTACAAATTGGTGAAGTACTTAAAGTTGATACACGTTCAGGCGAATACGTTTCACGTGTTAAATAAAATCGGTTAAGTACCTTAACGATTGAAAGAATATAGCAAGGCTTAAACAGTCTGGCTATATTCCAAACAACGCTCACAAAGTTACTTGTCAACATTGATAAAATATCTAAACTCTTTTTTATCCTTCATTTCCAGTTTTTCAAACAACGACTAAATAGTTATTTAGCACCGATATAACCTAATTGTCGCCATGATTCATAAACTACCACCGCAACGGAGTTAGATAAATTCATGCTACGGCTATTGGCTAACATAGGAATGCGAATTTTATGATCTTGTGGAAGCACATCAAGTATAGAAGCTGGTAATCCCCGTGTTTCTGGGCCAAACATCAAAAAGTCATTGTGTTTATAACTGACTTCACTATGTGACTTTTGCCCTTTTGTGGTTAATGCATAAACTTGGGTGGCTAAATCAAGTTGGTTTGATTCTAAAAAATGATGAATATTTTTATAACGTTTTACATCGACAAACTCTTGATAATCCAATCCTGCACGCCTAAGTTTTTTATCATCCCAAAAGAATCCCATTGGTTCAATAATATGTAAATTAAAGCCCGTATTTGCACAAAGACGGATAATATTACCTGTATTAGCAGGAATTTCGGGTTCGAACAAAACAATATTTAATGGCGCTTTAGACACAACAATTCTCTTCTATTTTTTATTTTGGATAGGCAATACTATCACAACTCTTAGTCCCCCTAACGGACTTTTCTCTGCTTTAACTGTTCCGTGGTCTCGTGTAATCGCATTACAAACAATAGCTAAACCTAAACCTGTCCCACCTGATTCACGATCTCGTGCTTCGCTGGTACGATAAAAGGGTCTAAAGATCTGTTCTAATTCATTATCTGCCACCCCTAACCCATCATCGTCAATAGTAATAGTTAGGTGTTTATGATGAGCGACAAAATCCACCACAATTTTATGATTTGAATAACGAAAAGCATTGCGTATTACATTTTCAAGCGCACTACATAACGCCGCAGGATAACACAAAATAGTCTGATTGCTGGGTGGATTCATAATTAAGAAATCTTTTCCAATTTGTTCTGCTTCAAATGTGGCATTATCAAGCACTTGCTTAAATAACACATTAATACTATTTAATTCCCGAATCTCATTATTATCATATTGATGTCTGGCTAATGATAATAGATCACCAATCATGGCATCGAGTTTTAAGGCTTCATTATTAATACGAGTGACTTCTGTACCTTCACCTTGCTTACGACGCAATAATGATGCGGCAAGCTGTAAACGTGTTAATGGTGTTCGTAATTCATGAGAGATATCGGAAAACAAACGTTGCTGAGATTCTTGCATTCGTTTCAGTTCCCGTAACATATGGTTAAAACTTGCACCTGTTGCTTTATACTCAGAAGAACCAATTGTTTCGAGATCTGGCCACTCTTGTAAATTACCTTTAGCAACCTGATCAGCTGCACTTTTTAAACGTCTTGCTGGTTTTGCGATACTCCAAGATAACCAAAGTAAAAATGGCGAGCTAATTAACATCGTTAATGCTAACAACAAAAAGGGATGATCGAAGATAAGGCTAACAAACTGTGATTGAATATCCGATGCTGGTTGTAAAACATACAATTTATATTGCTCTTTAGCGTAATTAACCAGAAATGGGCCGATGATTTCTTGCGAACCATAAATCTTTTTAGCAGGATCATCAACATTATGAGATTTTTCACTAAAGTTTTTTACTAAATCTATGTTTTTAGTATCTGCGGTTATGATTTGCTCATTGGGTGTTAAGATAAATAAGAATTGTTCGGATTTTTGATGATTATCCATAACAACAATAAAACGCATCCACCAACGAAAACTATTTTTAGGAACATTGATTAGCTCTTTTTCGAGCTGATTAGCGAGTATATTGCCAGTTTCTTTTTCTTTATTCGCCAAATAAGTTAAATTTCGGGAATCCAGAGTCGGCAAAACGATAATCAGCATCAAAAAAAAAGCTATTGTCAGTAAGAATATAGTGAATATTCGGATAGTCAGACGATCAAAAATCCACATATCTTCTTACCTTTTTAATAAACAACATCTAACTTTGTAACAGATCATCATTCTGATCTACGACAAATAGATAGCCCTTAGATCGCAATGTTTTAATCCACGGTAAGCCATCACTACGGGGTGGAAGCTTCTTACGTAAATTAGAAACATGAACATCAATTGAACGCGCAAGAGGAATAAACTCTTTACCAAGCACTGTTTCACTCAAGGTATCACGAGAAATTATTTTTCCTGCATTTTCAAGAAGTTTTAATAATATTTGAAATTCGGTGCCTGTTAATTCAATATATTTGTCATCAAAAGAAACAGATTGTTGCTTTCGATTAACGGTTAATTTATCAATCGTATATTGAAGAGACTTCTCACCAAAGCCACCAACTAAATTATCCCAACGTTTACGACGTAATAGTGCGTTAATCCGCGCAACTAACTCCCTATCATTAAATGGTTTCAAGATATAATCATCTGCACCAAGTTCAAGTCCAATAATTTTGTCAAACTCGTTGTCTTTAGCTGTTAAAAAAATAACTGGAACTGTGTATTTATTTCTAAGTTGAGATAAAACACTTAATCCATTCATTTCAGGCATCATAATATCAAGTAATATAAGATCAATGGTATTATCAAACTTATCTAAAGCCTGTACTCCATTATTAGCTGTTACAACTTCAAATCCTTCTAATTCTAATAATTCACACAACAACGAGGCTATCTCTGGATCATCATCAACTACAAGTAATTTGTTCATTACAACCCTCTTAATCCTATTGATTCATAATATTTATATTTTAATTAAAATTAATCCTATTATTGATATAGCTTTTATTTTTTCCTTACCGTTATTATATATGCAAAAAGTGCTAACAATATACAAAATTCTTAGCAATTTTATTCTTTAAATATTTTAACGTTACAAAAACCCTGTTCAATAAGGTATAAAGCCTGTAATTTACTCATTACACCTCGTGCACAATAAAGTAAATATTGCTTAGATTGATCTAAATCGCCGAATTGAGTGGCCAACTTATAAAATGGAATAAGCTTAACTTCAACATCGCTTAATTCAAGAGGCTGATCTTCTTGTTCATCTGGGGAACGAATATCAATAACCACATGTTCATCATTAAGTTTACTAACAGTTTCTACTTGCGTGATAGTTGTATCGGCTTGTTTAGCAATTTCGCGGATATCGATATTTTCAGCTTCGTCAACCGCCTTATCTAAAATAGAAAAATCAAAATTCAACTCTTCGGCTTCAATTTTTTCTTTTACTGCCTTCACGGTTGGACTTTTCGAAATCACACCACAAAATTCTGGCATCGTTTTAGCAATATCTTCCGTTCCAATCTGACGAGCAAGATTAATAATAGTTTCTTTATCATGCGTAATAAGAGGACGTAACACTAAAGTATCACTGACATTATCGATTAAGCGTAAATTGGTTAAAGTTTGACTTGAGACTTGCCCTAAAGCCTCACCAGTCACTAACGCTTCGACCTTATAGCGCTGAGCAATTTTTGAGGCAGCTCGAATCATCATTCGTTTAAGAATAACGCCCATTTGACCGTCATCTACCTTTTCAAGAATCTCACCTACCACGTCGGCAAAATCGATAGCAATAAAACGGACTTTATGCGAACTCCCAAAACGCTCCCATAAATAATGCGCCATCTGTTTAACACCAATTTCATGTGTCTTACCGCCAAGATTAAAAAAGCAATAATGAACACGACAGCCACGTCTAATGAGCATATAGCTTGACACACCAGAATCAAAACCGCCTGAAATTAACGAAATCACATCTTCTTGTGTGCCTGTTGGAAACCCACCAATACCATCATATCGACCTTTAACAAGCAACAACTTATCTTTATCAATTTCTAAATTAACGGTAATGTCAGGGCGAGTTAATTTCACTTTAGATGAAGCAACATATTGATTAAGCCCCCCACCAACATAACGCTCAACATCAATCGAGGTAAAATCATGTTTTCCTCGACGTTTAACCCGTACACAAAATGATTTGTTTTCGATTAACGGCGCATAGTAATTCAATGCTTTTTCGAATATGTCATGAATATCCACATAAGGCAGCTCATCGACCGCTAAAATATGATGAATACCGGGAATCCGGATTAATAAATCAAGAATTTGCGCTTCACTGTTGGCAACTTTTGGACGGACTTCAATAAAATCCCAATGACGAATAACCGCAACGTCTTCAATATGACGTTTCAAAATGTTACGAATATTACTGGTCAATATTTTTATAAAACGTAAACGAACAGATTCACTTTTAATGGTAATTTCAGGAAACAGCTTAACAATAAATTTCATAAAACAACGATACTATAATAAAAATGGCGACATTATACTGATTTTTACCCCGGAAACATACAATTGATTACGATAAATACAGAAAATAAGAAAATATACTTGCTTGTTTGTCACACTTTCGCTAATATTTCGCATCTATAAATTTTTGTTGTATAACACTTAAAAAGTGACAGGTTAAAATGTACGGAATTTTAATAGCAGGTTATTTGGTTATTGCTTTAGCAATAATTGTACTAGTATTAATACAGCGTGGTAAAGGTGCTGAAATGGGCTCTTCATTTGGGGCAGGTGCATCTGCAACCTTATTTGGTTCATCAGGCAGTGGTAACTTTTTAACACGTACAACTACCGTTTTAGGTGTGCTATTCTTTGCATTAAGCATTGTGTTATCTAACATGGTCGGTACCAGTAAATTCAGTCACATTGACGTGAATGAAAGTACGCCTGTGACAACACAACAAAATACAAGCGAACAAGCAACACAACAAACAACAAATGATAATCCGACATCGGATATTCCAAATTAATTACGGCGCCGTGGTGGTGAAATTGGTAGACACGCTATCTTGAGGGGGTAGTGCTCT
>CALYQY010000038.1 GCA_945291235.1 uncultured Gilliamella sp. | reverse complement strand
TCGATTTTGAAAAATTCAGCATAGTTAATATTAAAATAATTTTCTACTCTTTTTTGGTAATTGAATGCTATATGATCATTATAAAAAATACAGGTCATACTGCGAAAGCGTTCATTTAATGTTAAAACCTGTTTTCTTGCTTGCTGTTTAAGACTAAAATTAAGTATCGTAGGTAATAAAATAATAGCTAATATGAAAGCTAATACAGACAGTGGCAAATTTTTTATAATTGCCGCCAACAAACCTAAAACGGAAAAGAAAATAGATAAAGTCAACGTAGTTTTGTAATGATTGCGAGATATATGACGAAATAAAACATATAATCGTTGATAGTCAAATTGATAATTTATCGTTGCTATTTCGGGTTGTTGATTTTTGCTTAAATAAGGAGCCAGATAATCTTTTAGCAGCAGTAACTCATCCTGTTGAAACAGATCATAACGAACAAATTCAAAAATTATCTTATTACTAAAAAAAAATAACCCAGTTGTGGTTTCTTTTATTTGATATAGATCAGAGTAATAGAAAGTACTGACTTCGTTTTTATCGTTATTTAGCTTCACTATTTTTTCATTATCGAAGGTGAAGGTAAAATTACGCATATTATCAGCAATTGAATCATCTAATTTTTGTGTAAAATTATCATCCAAACAACCTTGCAGCGCGTAATAAGTATCGACTAAATATTGTCGATCAATATGGCAATGAACGGTGATGTTACTCATACTTGCTCCTAAAATGGTCTTTATCACTCATACTGTCAATTTAATAGGTTATTGATTATATATGAAACCGATTAAATTGCATGTAAAAAACAAAACCGACAGTGAATAAATCTAATCAATTCGACAAATAACCCTAGACCCCATTGACAGAATCGTTACAATATACGGCATGACTTTTATAGCAAGTAAAATTAACTTGGCTATGATTAATTTAACAAACGGATGATGTTTTATGGCGCAATATGTTTATACCATGAATCGTGTTGGGAAGATTGTTCCTCCTAAACGTTATATTTTAAAAGATATCTCATTAAGTTTTTTCCCCGGTGCCAAAATTGGTGTTCTTGGCTTAAATGGGGCAGGTAAATCGACATTACTACGAATTATGGCTGGAGTGGATACCGAAATTGAAGGTGAAGCTCGTCCACAGCCGGACATAAAAATAGGTTATTTACCGCAAGAACCTAAACTTGATCCTAAGCAAACTGTACGTGAAGCTATTGAGCAAGCCGTTGGTGATGCCAAAAAAGCATTGGCTCGTTTAGATGAAGTTTATGCGGCTTATGCTGATCCAGATGCTGATTTTGACAAATTAGCCAAAGAACAAGCCGAACTTGAAGCCATTATACAATCGCAAGATGCGCATAATCTGGATAATCAATTAGAACGAGCTGCCGATGCGCTACGCTTGCCTGATTGGGATGCAAAAATCGAAAATTTATCGGGTGGTGAACGCCGTCGAGTGGCGATTTGTCAGTTATTGCTGGAAAAACCGGACATGTTATTAATTGACGAACCGACTAACCATTTAGATGCTGAATCTGTCGCATGGTTAGAACGCTTTTTACATGACTATGAAGGCACGGTGGTCGCTGTAACCCATGACCGTTACTTCTTAGACAATGTTGCTGGTTGGATTTTAGAGCTAGACCGTGGTGAAGGTATTCCATGGGAAGGTAATTACTCTTCTTGGCTTGAACAGAAAGATCAGCGATTAGCGCAAGAAGCGGCAACCGAATCCGCTCGCCGTAAGTCGATTGAAAAAGAGCTTGAATGGGTGCGTCAAAATCCGAAAGGGCGACAAGCAAAAAGCAAAGCTCGTTTAGCCCGTTTTGAAGAGCTTAATAGCAACGATTACCAAAAACGTAATGAAACTAACGAACTCTTTATTCCGCCTGGGCAACGTTTAGGGGATAAAGTCATCGAAGTCGCTAATTTAACTAAATCATATGGCGATCGAGTATTAATCGATAATCTCTCATTTAGTATTCCTAAAGGGGCGATTGTTGGGATCATTGGTCCAAATGGTGCGGGTAAATCGACGCTATTTAGAATGCTATCGGGTAAAGAACAACCAGATTCAGGAACTATCACATTAGGTGATACCGTACAACTTGCCTCTGTCGATCAATTCCGTGACAGTATGGATGATAATAAGACTGTTTGGGATGAAATTTCAAATGGGCAAGATATTATGCGTATTGGTAACTTCGAAATTCCAAGCCGTGCCTATGTTGGTCGCTTTAATTTTAAAGGCGTTGATCAGCAAAAACGAGTGGGTGAGTTGTCTGGTGGTGAACGTGGTCGGGTGCATTTAGCTAAGTTATTACAAGTTGGTGGTAATGTACTATTACTCGATGAGCCAACCAATGACTTAGATGTCGAAACACTGCGAGCACTGGAAAATGCGTTATTAGAGTTTCCGGGCTGTGCATTAGTTATTTCGCATGACCGTTGGTTCTTAGACCGCATTGCAACCCATATTCTCGATTATCAAGACGAAGGGCATGTTGAGTTCTTTGAAGGTAACTTTACCGAATATGAAGAGTGGAAAAAACGGACTTTAGGGGCAGAAGCCTTAGAGCCGAAACGTGCCAAATACAAACGTATAGCAAAATAGGTTGTATCGACTTCCGCCGATAACTACGGCGGAATATGACAGGGACTTAACTGGCTATAATGTTGGATCGAGATTATTTGAGGCTTTAATTATTTTCGAAAAAGCGTCAATTAAAAGAGGAGGAATCGATTTTACTCCTCTTGATTTTGCATCATCACAAACTGCAATCGCTAAATCAGGTTTTGAGCTATTATGGATCGCTTTTTGAATAATTTTATGGACGGGCAAATCAATATATTCAACAGTATGATAGGCCGCTAATTTATACACATGGCTAAAACCATTTTTAAAAAGAAAATTCTCGATGTCTCGAGCGGGCAAAATAGTTAAATACTCATTCGGGTCTTTATCCGAAGGACACAAAGATTTTAACGTTTCAGCATATTTTTTACCTGCCATATCGCCGTCGGTAATGACATACCAGTGAATCCCCATTTTATTGGCATAGTTAATTAATGGTTTTAAACCACATTGAGCAAATTCCAGTAACTGCACGCCTTCAGAACTAAGATGATATCCGCTTTGTTCTGCGAGTTCTCGTAGTAACCAGACTTCCGTTTCACCCTCCACTAATAGCCAGCAACGTGCAAAGATAGCACTTGCCCGTCGATAGAGAACGTGAAATAAGATTCGACGGTTATCATCAACACTCAATGAATTCGGTGCAATATATTTTGTCACTATCTGATCAGGTAGACGAATCAACCGATAAATATTTTCTAATGGAAAGAGAGAAACGAGATCACTTGAATTGGAGGTGATGATTTTTTGTGTAGGTAGATTTTTAAGTAATCGGAAACCAATTGATAGAATAATTGGATGAAGTTGGCTTTCTGGCTCTTCTAAAATTAAAATTGGTACTGCGTTTTGCGTTAAAGGATTATCACTTTTGGCAATCATAATAGAGCCGAAAATATCTAACAAAGCTGTCCGTAAATAGCGATTATCAAGCTCATCTAAAATATTATTAATGCGTTCAAGTGAATTCCAATCTTCACTACGAGGGCTATTTTTCTTTGCGACATTTTGATAACGTTGTTCAGGATTGCCAAAATAGTATTCTAATAAAGCACGTCCAGCTTTTAAGCCTTGTTGCAATTCATTTTGACTTAACTGTGCTGAGTGTTCGTGTAACTGTTTAGAAAGTTGATCTATAAAATATTCTGATAAAGGTTGATTGGTGACAGGTAGGTTAGGCGTATTCGTTGCATTTTTAAGGACGACTACTGGATTAAGTTCAATAAGGGTTGCAATGAATGAATCTGGATCGGAAAGCGTATAGCGCTTGTTGTGATAATCAACTAAATTATGTTGGCTAATAATATTTGTATTGTGTTTATTAGCCGTGAGTTGATAAGTAATTCGTCTAAAATTATCTTGTTCTATTTGATAAGCAACAGCTTGTAAAGTTTGATGACTTTGGTTATTCAGCTCATTTTCATAAGATTCGCAATAAGTTGCAGTAATACTAATTTTATTGCCATAATTTTCATGTTTATCGTGATAAAAATCGGAATCAACAAATTGATAAAATTTTTTATCCAGTGATAAAAGGGTTAGTGCACGGATTAAGCTTGAACGTCCCCAACGGTTTTCACCAATCAGAACACTGGCTTGTGAATTTAATTTTAATGATAATCGGCTTATTCCTTGAAATCCTTCAATATCGATTTGTTCAATAAACATAGTATCTCCTTATTGCTAAAGATGATATTTTTCCGTACGTTTACGAATTCTTTCTGCTTTTTGTTGAGTGTGACTAATCAACTTGTGTTCATCTCGTAAAATTGTTTTTAACGGCTTATTAAAATAAACTTTTAAAAATAGCCAAATATCTCGCGTTGTTAAGCCAATATTGCGGGATGAAAAATAGAGTCCAATCAGATCCTTATCACGCCAGCGGGTGGGTACTTGCTGACGAATTTGTGCTCGATGTAAGTCAATAACCGACAATTTTATTTGTTGATGATTTTCAAACAGTGGTAAATCAAGTAAAAAATGGCACAGATAACAATCACGATGATTAACACCTGCTGCATGCATATTGGCGATCATTTTTGCCAGATAAATAATTAATAAACGCTTTAAGTGATAACTAGGCGGTGTTGTCGCCCATGATTGTGTGAAATCTTCTAAACTAATAGCAGGATTGAGATCATGGGTAATAATAAAGGAGTGACGGGTAAGAGGATTGAAACCTTTACGCCCAAAAGCGCGTCCATCCATCGTATTGACACCCACTTGCTCTAAACGATGTATTGCATCCCATTCTTGTTTGGCATCTAAAACGGGCAATCTGAATGATAACAGATTTTTTAAGATCTCTTTTATTGTTGTACCACGATGAATTTTAATAAAATATGATTGTCCATCTTGTTCAAAATTTAATGTTTTTCGTTGACTAACTGCTCGATAGATAGTGCCCGAAATCAGTTCAACTTCAGTAAATGGATCTTTATTTTTCCATATCTGATCGAACGGTGATTTAAGTTTGATTTCATTCATAATGTCTACAACCTAAAATAATGTCTGTGGCACGTTCAGCCAAATGATATAAATCCGCTGTTTCGCCATAGTGGATGGCATTATTATGCCAAGTTAACAATTGTTGTTTATCCGTGATGGCATGATAGACGGCTTGATTGAGTTCAGATTGAACAAACGGTTCGTTAAGCACAACGCCAGCATTAGCATCGTGGATATGATAGGCATAACCTGAAATGCCAGATACAATGACCGGAACACCTGCTGCTAATGCTTCAACTAATACCATACCTGCGGCTTCTTGTCTTGCCGGATGCAGCAGTAAATCGGCTGAAAATAGAAAATCAGGAATATCATCACGACCCGAAAAAAAGCGAACTCGCGGTAAAATACCAAGCTGTTTAGCTAATTTTTCATAATCATCAGCTTTGTCTTGTCCTACAACTAAGTAAACCAATTTTTGTTTTAAGTCTTCAGGCAATGCAGCAATCGCATATAATGTACGGTCAACCCCTTTACGTTTAAAGTCTGAACCAATTTGTACTATGACAAAATCATCCTGATTTATCTGATTGGTTTGTCTAAATAGTTGACGTTTTATTGGTGAATCAGAATTATATTGACGATTTTGTGCAATACCAGGTGGTAGTAATGAAAAACGTGAAGGTTGGGTGTGATAATACTTTTCAAAGTCATGTATTTGCTGTTTAGTAAGAGCCATTATTTGTGTGTGGTGATGTGGATTAAATACCGCATCTTCAAATGCCAAGTAATGCTTACAGCGTGGTAATAATTGATAAAAAAAGCCCTTATGTGACACTTTTTCTGCAAAACAAGTATCGCCTGCAAAATAGACATCCAAATTAGGCATTTTATTAAAACCAACAACACAATCAGCAGGATGCGTTTGTAAATGTGTTTTTACCCAATAATAATAATTTTGGTTTCGATGATGGTTTGAAAGCCCTTTTTTGGGTACTAAGATGATATCAAAATTGACAGGTTTATCGCCTTGCCAGTCCATCACATAGACACGAACTTTATGTCCACGAGCCAGACAAGCATTAGCAATCTGCAAAAAATCACGTTGCAGACCACCAAAAGGAAAATATTTATAGATACAAAAAGCGAGTTGCATGCACATTGCCTCAAGTGTGAAAGGCGTATTATATACTTGTTGCTAGACAAGGTACAAAAAATAGATTTTATTGTTAGTTTTTAGCGAAAAAAATAGGTCGTTTTTTGCTTGCGCTTTTAATTTTAAACATGGTGTATTTCGTTGTTAGAATGATTTTTAAATGATAGTATTCTGCACGCATAAAGTTACATCTTTATTATTTTATCTAAAAATTATAGCTAGGAATAAAAATGGTCGTCTATCAATTCAAACAATCACTGCTAACTCCTTGGCAGAAAACTAAAATTGAAATTAATGATGATGTTGTCAAAATTGATGAATTAACTAATTCTTTTAGTAAGAATCCTTTATTCAATCTTGCCGGTAAAAAACAAGAAATTCCAATAAAAAGTATTCATTCTCTTTCCATTACTCGTACATATAATCTTAAAGGGGGATTGATCGGCGCAATAATAGTCTGTTTAGGAATAAAAGAAATTATCGATTTGTTTTCACATTTTGGGGATATTGGGCAAATCATTCTATCTATTTTACTACTGCCATTAGGATTGTTAGTATTATTTTGTAGTGTTAATGAAACATTATGCATTAAGTATGATAACAAAGAGTGTGAAATTGATATTTCTCTTTTAGAGCGTGAAACATTATCTAAAATTGTCAGTGATATAAATGAACGTTTAGACAATCATTCAAAAGTTTAGATTTGAATCATTTTTATTGAAAATCCCCCTAAATCTTAATGAACCAAAGCGATGTTAAATGATTTTAAATCGGTAATTTCGCTTTGGTTATTCTTTATTTCGGTTCCACAATCTAACGATCTTTACACTTTTATTTTAATTCATACTAATACGTTAACATGCATTGTTGAAGGCAATGTCTATCAACGTTAATATTGATACTTTATGCCTTTTTAGATCCTTTTTAATAGCATAAAGGATCTAATTTTCACAAAATTGTACTCCAAAGCTTTATTAGCAAAATTAAACCTTAATGGGGCTGTTAAAAACAAATTATCTAAACAGACTTTTTAATTTTACCTTTAGCACCAATTGAAACGCAAATAAAAAGACCACAAAATATAGATAAGCACAATTAACATATATGTGTATCGGATCATTTTATTTTTGAGTAAAAATAAAATAAGAAAGCAAGGGATTAAAGCAATGATGGGTTCAGTAGTTAATCGTCCTCCTACTGGTAATTGACATAGATTATTGAACACGCCTGAATCGACCAACCATTCATATTTATCTGCTGAAAAAATCTTTATTAAAAAAAATAAAAAAATACAGTATATAAATGGAAGAATATTAACTTTAACAACGCTTGCAAATCTTTTAGATGCAATGTTAACTCTTGATGTTTTCATCCTTAAAAAATAGAATCCTTAAATTATGTTGTTTTTTTAAAATCTTTGTTAGGAATTAAACCGCTAACTGCCTAAATTGTCAATTGAATCTTTAGATTGTTTACAATGATATGTGTCATTAATCGCGCTACCTTGAGCACCAAATTGCCTTAAATTGTGGTCTACAGCATTCATTGATTGCCAGTGATTTTCGCACCAATCAGGGGCAAGTAAGGTAGGTTTACGAGCATTAGCAGAGATGCGGTGATACAAAATATGGGCTGGTGTTTGCCTAATAATATCGCCAGCAATATCGACATACTGCTCTAAAGAGAGTATGTCGAGCCGACCTGCACGCCACACTTTAGCCATAATACTGCCTTCTACGATATGTAACGGATGCAGTTTTAAACCATCTACACCACTATTTAACACTTTATCAAGCGTCATTAAATTATCCTGCTTGGTTTCTTTAGGCAGACCAATGATTAAGTGAGTACAAACTTTTATACCAAGACGACGAGCCTTTTGCACCGTTTGATGATAGACATCAAATGTATGTCCACGATTAATATTGTGTAACGTTTTATCGTGAGCCGTTTGTAAGCCAAGCTCAAGCCAAACTTCGAAGCCTTTTGCTTGATAACTGGCAAGTAAATTCAGCGCTTCATCTGGCACACAATCTGGGCGAGTACCGACACAAAGCCCGACAATATCCGCACTATTGAGTGCTTCTTCATACATATTTTTGAGTATTTCAACTTCGGCATAAGTGCTGGTATAGGCTTGAAAATAGGCAAGATAGCGCTTGGATTTTTTCATCTGATGCGCTTGTTGGGCAAGCTGCTGTGAAATCGTTTTTACTTGAATGGACTCATCAATGATCGAGGCGACATTACAAAAGGTACAACCACCAACACCGATAGTTCCGTCACGATTAGGACAGCTAAAACCACCATGTAAAGTCAGTTTATAAATTTTTTCGCCGTAACGGCGTTGCAGGTCAGAACCAAATGTATTAACGACTAAATGAAGTTGCATAATCAGCCAAAAATAAAATTTTGGCTATTTTACGAAGCAAATGAATTAAATTCAACTTGTGGCAAATTTTTTCTATTCTTGTACGCCTTTGCTAATAAAAATCTACCTTCCAAAAGGACTTTTATCAATGTCCCTATCCTGCAAACAAAGATTTCGAGAAGAAGCATTTAATTTTGAATTAAAAATTGTGTTAATGATAACAAAGTATCTATAACATTTCAGTAATAAATAAGATAAAAGTTAGTTATAAAAAAATTTAAGTAAAGGTAATTTAATCGGATTAAAGGTATTAACGTTTTTTAAAAAATAGGTGATTACAAATCAATACGTTAAAAAATTATCGCTAATTTTCTTATTACTTTAATGATAAAAATGATAGTTTGTATTGATAATTGGAATTATTAGCAATAAGATAGCACCTCCATTAGATTACAAAAATGTCAGAGGTAATTATGCAGTATATTGTGCGAAAAATAGTTGTCATTTTATTCTCATCATTATTTTCTATCTCTCTATGTTATGCCGATATTACTTTACCTGCTCCTCAAACAAAAGATGGCATGAGTTTATTTGAAAGTTTAACAAAACGGTCATCAACACCTGGTCCTGGTTTTCCTAATGGACAAATTTCGGATGAAGAACTTTCTACTGTGCTTTGGGCTGCAAGTGGTTTGAATCGAGGAACAACAGGATGGACTGTTCCAATGGGTACGGGTAAACAACCGTATGTAAGAATCTATGTTGCAAGTGAAAAGGGAACCTTTTTGTATGAGTGGGAAGGGCACTATCTAAAAGAAATAAACAATAAAGATATTCGTGCCGATGTTGGTTTACAAAATTTTGTAAAACGAGCTAATTATGTGCTGATTTTCGTTACTGATTCAGCCGCATTTAATAATATCAAAGAAGAAAAAGCTAATAATTTTGGCAATATTGCTGTAGGTGCGATGAGTCAAAACGTCTACTTGGCTTCAGCGGCTTTGGATTTAAGTGCACGTTATATTCATGCCATCAAACCAGACGTTATCAGTCAAGAATTGCAGTTACCTTCAGACAATAAACCAATAGGTTTAATGTTATTAGGAAAATAAGAGATTATGGCTGTGAAAAAATATTTAACGCTAACATTGCTATTTTTTTTTAGCGTAGTTGCTTTTGTTTCTTCATCTTATGCAGCTGAAAAAAAATATGAAACATGGAATGCGATTATTGACGAAATGGATGTCATTCTTAATGATGCCTATGATCTCTATTTTATGAAAGATCCTGAAAAGGCTAAAGCACGTGTTAATAATGCTTATTTTGGTTTTTATGAAAAACACGGTGTTGAACGCGCAGTTATGTCTTATATTTCGGGTAAGCGTGGAACCGATACTGAATATCAATTCGCAAAAATTAAGCGTTTAATGTCAGATGGTGCTTCAAATAAAACTGTTCGTGCCGAGATCGATGTCATTTTGAAAATGCTTCATGAAGATGCTAACGAATTAGACGGCAAAAAAGAGAGCGGTTGGAGTGTGTTGTTAGCTTCATTTATCATTATCTTCCGGGAAGGTTTAGAAGCAATATTAGTGATAGCTGCTATCTCAGCCTACTTAGTGCGTTCAGGAAATATTCAAATGGTGAAAGTTGTCTATATGAGTTCACTTTTCGCCGTTTTTGCTAGTGTCCTTGCTGCAATTGCACTTAATTCCATTGTCAATCTTAGCGGGGCAAATCAAGAGATTATTGAAGGTGTCGCAATGTTATTAGCGACAGTGGTCTTATTTTTCATAAGTAATTGGATGTTTTCAAAAGCTGAAGCAGAAGCTTGGAAAAATTATGTAGAAGGTAAGGTTAAAAGTGCTATATCTTCAGGCAGTAGTATTGCATTAGGATTTGCTGCCTTTTTAGCGGTTTTCCGCGAAGGTGCAGAAACAATCTTATTCTATCAAGCTATGTTGAGTGAAAGTAAAGAACACATGGACATGGTTTGGTATGGGCTAGCAATCGGAACGCTAGTATTAGCCGTAATCTTTATTATCATTCGTTTTGGAACAATGAGACTGCCTCTTAAACCATTTTTTATTGGCACGAGTATATTAATGTATATCATGGCTATTGCTTTTGCCGGTGGTGGTGTCAAAGAGTTACAAGAAGCTGATATTATCCATGTAACCCCCGTTGATTTTGTACGCTCAATTGAAGTGCTTGGAATATATCCAACTGTTGAAACATTACTCCCACAAATATTCATGGTGATAGTCGTTGCATTTTCCATTTCGTACTATAAAACAAAGTATCTCAAAAGACGGAAAAAATAGAAAAAAAGCAAGTATTGGTAGCGATAGCAATTTAGTTATTTCGTAATAAAGAGTAGTTAAAATTAGAGGAGTTTGAAATGAAAAAAATATTATTAACCGCAGGAATTTCGTCAATACTTGCATTATCTTCGTTTGCTTATGCTGCATCAGCGCCAGCACCTGGTGAAGAAAAAGGGTTTGAAGAGTTTCCTATTGGTGATGAAGTGACGGTAGGGCCTTTGCATATCGGTGCCGTATATTTCCAACCAGTGGATATGGAACCCGCTGGAATGGGAGGACTACCTGCATCAAAATCGGATATGCACCTTGAAGCTGACATTTCAGCTACAGCTGATAATAATTTAGGATATGGTGTCGGTGATTTTGTTCCTTACTTAACCGTAAAATATAAAATTCAAAAACAAGGTAGTGATAAAACAATCGAAGGTAATTTCATGCCGATGAATGCTTCTGACGGTCCTCACTATGGTAATAATGTTAAACTTGATGGAGCTGGAAAATATAAAGTTACCTTCACTATTGAAAATCCAGAAAAACAAGGTTACTTATTACATGTAGATCAAGAAACTGGCGTAGAAGGTCGTTTCTGGAGCAAACCTATTGAAGTATCTTGGGACTTTGATTATATCCCACGAGCTTGGTAACTTTCGTTTTGTAACAATAAGAAAATTTTAAAAAAGTACTCTATTATTGACGAGATTTAAACTCGTCAATAATAAATTGTAATGGCTAGGCAATTATTATGCTTCAATACCTTATCAACGTCACTGATAATACTTTTGTTCCCGCAATTATGATAACGTTGCTTTGTGCGCTACTGACTAAATTCAATCCCCGTCCTATCAAAACATTTATCGTTGTCGGTTTTATTTTAGGCTCTATTGTTGCATTAACTTATACCATTTTAAAACGTAACACAGCATTTGCAGTGCGTGAATATTATGATCTTGGTGTCATTATTTGTTGGTTAGTTATTACTATTCCGTTGTTAATTATTATACTTATTCAAGTCCGCTCGTCGGCGTTATTTTTTAACCGCATATTTAATGGTTTATTCATATTGGCAATTGGATTAATAATGGCACAGTGCTTACCTAATCTAATGCTTTATCCTTTCCAATTTGATGTAGGAATGGAGTCGATTTTTAATAATGATTATTTGTTTAAATGGATTGGTTATGGTTTTGCGTTGCTATTAGCGGTATTAATTGGTCAATTGACTTGTCGAATATGTGAACGGTTATCAACTAAATGGGTTATTACCATTTCTGTTTTATCCTTGCTGATATACACGATTGCAAACAGCATTAATTTACTTCAAATTTTAATTGTCCGACGTCTTATCTCCACACAAAAATGGATGATGGATTTAGTTATTTTTATTCTGGCACATGTCAATTTATTTACATTTATTTTTATGGCAATTGTGCTGTTATTCACGGTTATTTTATATATAAAATCTAAAACGACTTCGTTAGTAGGAAGTAATCCGGCTCAGATTCGTAAACTTAAAGCACAGCTACGCACAGATAGAAGAACCTCGTTATTACTCATGGCTGGCATGGCAATGACCGCTTATACCGTTACACGTGCGCGTTATATATTTGAAAAAGGGGTAGAGTTAACGCCAGCTGAACCGGTTTCAGCAAATAAAGAGGGTTTAGTTGTTATCCCACTTACTCAAGTCAATGACGGCAATTTGCATCGGTATGGTTTTCAAGCAAACGATGGAACGCTAGTACGTTTTATCGTTATCAAGAAGAGTGAAAATGCTTATGGAGTTGGCTTTGATGCTTGTGATATCTGTGGTGCAAGTGGTTATTATCAGCGTGGCAATCAAGTCGTTTGTATTTTATGTGATGTCGTTATGAATATCGCCACTATCGGATTTTCAGGTGGTTGTAATCCGGTCCCACTTAAATATGAAATTATTGACGGAAACATGGTAATTCGCACAGCTCACCTTGAAGCAGAAAAAAGCCGCTTTAAGTAAATGGTTTCCCAAAGGAAGAAGATATGTTTCGCACAATGTTATTAAGCGTATTAGTTCGTCAAAAAAAGAAGCTGTTTTTGATAGCATTAACCGTTGCTTTAGGAGTATCGTTAGCAACCGCCATGTTGAATGTCATGTTTGATGTAGGTGATAAAGTGAATCAAGAACTTAAAGCCTATGGCGCTAATTTAAACATTGTGCCACGTGGAACGGCTTTGGTTAGTGAACTGTATCAAATTGATAATGATGAAAATCAAGCCACTATTCAATATATCAAGCAAGATGATTTAGTCAAAATTAAAATGATTTTCTGGGCATATAATATTGTTGATTTTGCCCCATATTTCACCACACAAGCAACCTTTAATGATAAACCAATTACTCTGGTCGGAACATGGTTTAATAAGCATCTTAATATTCCAACGGGCGATGAAGTGGATACGGGGATGTTAGCGATGAAGTCATGGTGGACGATTGAAGGAAGCGCCATGCAAGATGATAACTTGCAAGGAGTGATGGTTGGCGAGACAGTCGCTAAACAGTGGAATTTAAAAATCGGTGATACGATTGAACTGATTTCGCCACACACTAAAAATACGATTACATTGACCATCAATAATATTTTTCATAGTGGCGGAATTGAGGATTCTCAACTGTATGTTTCTCTCCCTGTTGCGCAACACTTAGCCAATAAAGAAGGGCTTGTTGAACGGGTCGAAGTGAGTGCATTAACAACGCCAGAGAATGAATTGGCTCGTAAAGCAGCGCAAGATCCTAATAGCTTATCAAGAACAGAATGGGATACTTGGTATTGTACAGCATATATCAGTTCGATCGCCTATCAAATAGAAGAGTTGATGCCAGATGTGCGAGTAAAAGCCATTATGCAAGTCGCCGAATCAGAGGGATCTATTTTACAAAAAACGCAGTTATTAATGCTTTTATTAACGGTTCTATCGTTAATTTGTTCAGCACTTGCTATTTCTAATTTAGTGACTGCTAATGTCATTGAGCGGAGTACTGAAATCGGACTTTTAAAGGCACTTGGCGCAACCAATAAAGCTGTTGCAATGCTAGTATTAACCGAGATTTTTATTATTGCATTATTAGGCGGAATTTTCGGCTATTTTATCGGTCTTGGCTTTGCACAGATTATTGGTCACACGGTATTTGGTTCATTTATTGAGCCTAAAATGCTCATCATCCCATTGGTATTGATTATGGTGAGTTTTATTACGTTTATGGGAAGTTTACCAGCATTGCGTTTTATGATGTTTTTACGCCCAACTGATGTTTTACATGGACGGTAATTGAAAGGTCAAAATCATGATTAATAAAAATCAGCGCTTTATCATTAAAACAGTATTTAGCTCTCTTATTCGTCGCCGTTCACGTATTCTTATTGCTTTACTTGGTGTGGCAATAGGGGCAACAGTTTTACTTGGTATGATAACACTTTGTTATGATATTCCTCGCCAAATGGGAAAAGAGTTTCGCTCCTATGGCGCCAATATGTTGTTCTTGCCTGCTGATAATCAATCAATGATGACAATGGCAGATGTCTCACAAGCGGTAAGTTTATTACCCAAAGAAAAACTACTTGGCGTAACCCCGTTTCGTTATGAATCTATTCGCAGTAACCAACAGCCTTATATTATGGTCGGTACGGATTTTGAACAAGTGATTAAAACAAGTCCTTACTGGAAAATTGAAGGCGAACTACCTAAACATTCTCATGAAATTTTAATCGGTACCGATATTGCAAACTTTGCCAAATTAACCATTGGTAGCACAATGCCGGTTTTAGGAAAAACCAAACAAAATTCTCGCTATAACGAGGAGTTAACAATTACGGGTATTGTTAAAACAGGACGCACTGAAGACGGTTATATTTTTATTGGTTTACATGATTTAGATGAATTTTTGAAAGATAGCGATAAAGCCGAAGTGGTAGAAGTGAGTATTACAGCCACACAAGATGAGTTAAAACACTATATTGATAAAATAAAAGCAAACTCTTTAACGGTCGATCCTCATTTAATTAAATGGGTAACTCAATCTGAATCCTCCGTATTGGGTAAACTGTCTTCCTTACTTTATTTAGTCACTTTGGTGGTGCTAATACTGACCATGATCTGTGTTGCGACGACTATGATGACGGTTGTCATGGAGCGTCGAAAAGAAATTGGACTGAAAAAAGCCATTGGTGCAAATAACAAAAGTATCGCTAAAGAGTTTTTGGCCGAAGGGTTAATCTTAGGCATAACCGGTGGAGTGATAGGCGTGGTGTGTGGACTGATTTTTGCACAGGTGATAAGCACTAATGTATTTGGTCGATCTATTGTAATTGAGTTTTATCTTATCCCAATAACAATTGTTATTTCAGCTATTGTGACAGTCATTGCGTGTTTAATTCCCGTAAAACGTGCGCTTGAAGTCGAGCCAGCGCTTGTGTTACGTGGCGAATAGGAAATAAGTATGAATATACTCGAAGTTAATAATGTCTCTAAAATTTATGGTTCACTGCATGCATTATCGGAAGTGAATTTAACCGTGGAAGAAGGAAAATGGTTGTCTATAATGGGACCGTCGGGGAGTGGTAAAACCACGTTGATGAATATTATTGGTTGCATGGATAAACCTTCACTTGGGTCAGTAATTCTTGATGGTCAGGATATTACTCAACTCTCATTACCACAATTAACCGAAATTCGCCGAGATAAAATTGGATTAATATTTCAGCAGTTTCATTTAGTCTCTTATTTAACGGCACTCGAAAACGTGATGGTAGCGCAATATTATCATAGTATGGTTGACGAAAACGAAGCTTTGCAGGCATTAGAACGAGTAGGGTTGGCTGCAAGAGCTAAACATTTACCGCGTCAGTTGTCTGGTGGTGAACAACAACGTGTATGTATCGCGCGAGCCTTAATTAACTATCCAAAATTAATATTAGCTGACGAACCTACTGGCAATTTAGATGAAAGTAATGAAGCAATGGTAATGAACTTACTTCATCAACTACATGAAGAGGGCAGCACTATTATTGTTGTAACACATTCGGTTGAAGTTTCAAAACATGCACAAACCACGGTTGTTTTAGAGCATGGCAAAGTTGCCCGTGTGATTAATAATTAATAAGGCTTCAATGATATGAAAAATCGAATAATTTTATCACTATTTATTATGTTTCTTGGATTGATGATTATCCTATTTCCGTTGTATATTTTACCTGTCTGTCCACATCCCGATACCCTAATAAATACGGCTAACGACATACATAATCAGGTTGCTAATACCGGACATAGTCATACAGGAGCTGGTAAAATTATGAAGTGCTTTTGGACAGCCCGAGCCGAATTAGGTATCGGTGCTTTGATTATCGCCATTGGCACATTAATGTTACTAAGTCGGACAATGTTTGTTCGTCTTGGTTTAAGTATGGCGTTAGCTTGTATCTCACTTTTGGCCATCGCCATTCCGACTGTTTTAATTGGGGTATGCTCAAACGAGATGATGCGTTGTAATATGGGCGCTAAACCAGCTTTAGTTTTACTATCTGGTGTTTTATTTTTGGTGTCTTTAATTAATGTATTCTATTTGAATAAAATCGTTAAAAAAATTTGAGTGTGAATTATAAGAATATTAAAAAATAGTAGATAGATGGATTTAAAACATGCAAGAAACCCCAATAACTATTGCTAATTTAGCATGGCGAAATATACAGCGTAGACCTTTTCGTAGCTGTAGTTTAATTATCATTATCATGCTATTTTCGGCGACGTTGTTTGGTGGTAGTGTCTTAATGAAAAACCTGAGTTTAGGGATTTCGGGTATGGCCGATCGTCTAGGTGCGGATATCCTGATTGTCCCTTATGGCTATGAAAAAAATCTTGAAGTTGCATTATTGCGTGGAGAACCGAGTAGCTTTTATTTGAAAGTTGATTTAATGGAAAAAATCAAAAATATTAAAGGAATACAGTCCATTTCACCGCAACTTTTTATTGCTTCGCTAAACGCTGGGTGTTGCAGTTCTAAAGTGCAATTAATTGGGTTTGATCAACATAGCGATTTTGTTATAAAACCTTGGTTGCAAACCCAGCTAACTAAACCATTAAACGATAATGAAGTTGTGGTCGGCGCAAAAATTACATCAAATATTGGGGATGAAATTACGTTTTATAATCATCCCTATAAAGTGGCAGCAAAAATGGATTCAACAGGTATGGGGTTTGACACCTCGGTATTTATGACCATGTCAGCGGCACAGTCTTTAATGAAAGAAGCAAAATTAATTGAAGGTGATGTCGATCATTTTGCCAATTATGCCTCGTCGATTTTTATCAAGGTTGATCCCGATTCTCAACCTAAAGATGTCGTCAATCAAATCATGCCCAAATATGCTATAGATTATAATATTGACTTTGTTATGACTAAAGGTATGTTAAGCAATATAGCTAAATATTTAAACAGCTTTTCGACCATTGTGTATAGTCTGTCTGCTACTTTCTGGATACTGGCTATTGCGGTGATCTTTATCATTTTTTCTTCGACATTAAATGAGCGTAAACGAGAAATTGGACTACTGCGTATTTTAGGCGCCTCACGTCGTGATATTGTCAGCATGTTACTACGTGAATCATTAATTATTAGTGCATTAGGCGCTATTGCTGGAATTGTCATTGCTGCGGTGTTGTTATATGCGTTTAGCTTATTGATTTGCCAATCAATTGGTTTACCGTGTATGAGCATTTCACTGTTAGATGCATTAATCTATGCCACAATAGTGTTTATTCTTACTTTAATTATAGGGCCATTTTCATGTATCTACTCTGCGTTATCCATAACTAAATTTGATACTTATCGCACATTAAGAGAGGGTGAGTAATGTTGTTGGAGATTAAAAATTTACGCAAGGATTATCAACGAGGTAAGCAAACTTTTTCGGCAGTAAATAACGTAAGTTTTACAATGAATAAAGATGAGTTTGTTTGCATAATGGGGAAATCAGGCAGTGGTAAGACAACTTTACTTAACATGATTGCCGGTTTACTTACGCCAACTCAAGGTAAAATCATACTTAATAAGACCAATTTATTTGAGCTGGATGATCAGCAAGTGTCTGCGTTCCGTAATCAACAGATTGGTTACATTCCACAAGGTAGCAGTTTATTGCCAAATTTAACAGTATTAGAAAATATTCGCTTACCTTTTTATTTAACCAAACGCCAAAATCAACAGTGTTTAAGTTATGCACAAAGCCTACTTGAAAAGGCGAAGGTCAGTTATCTGCAAGATGCTTATCCTGCTAATATGTCAGGCGGTGAAATGCGACGTGTTGCTATTTTACGCTCACTGATTTGCCAGCCTCAAATCATTATCGCAGACGAACCAACAAGTGATTTGGATGACGAAAGCGCCGCCGATATTATGCAACTTTTATCCGATATACATCATCAAGGTACTGCGTTATTAATTGTCACTCATGATAATGATGTGGCAAGTTATAGCCAAAAAATCATGAAAATGTCAGCGGGTCGATTGACCGATGAATAAAGATAAGTCAGTGTGTTACTTAGTGAACACTGACTTATGAGATCAAAAGCGGATTATATCCCATTGTTATCATAATTTTATTCAATTTTAACAAGGGTAAACCCACTAACGAATTGATATCCTCACCCTCTAATTTATCAAATAAAGTAATGCCGAGCTCATCACATTTGAAACTACCAGCACACTGTAATGGCATCTCTTTTAAAATATATGCGTCAATTTCAGCATCGGTTAACTGGCGAAAAGTAACTTTAAAAGGTTCACAAATTGTGGTGGATTGTCCATTGACGGTATTGATAACAGTCATACCAGTATAGAAATAAAACGCTTTACCACTGCTATTTCTTAATTGCATACGGGCGTTTTCGACAGTATGGGGTTTACAAACAATGTGATCATCTAAAACGCCTACTTGATCAGAACCAATAATTAAGCTATTTGGGTATTGAGCTACTAATGATTGGGCTTTAAGCTTTGCTAAACGCTCAACTAATTGTTTTGCAGATTCTCCTGGGAGTGGAGTTTCGTCACAAATAGGGGCCACGCACTCAAATGGAATGGCTAATTTTTCCAGTACTTTTTTTCGTGAAAGTGATGTGGATGCTAATATGATTTTCATGTTAAGTTATCTTCTAAAATCCAAGCTGAAGGAAGAGCATTAAACCCGATATGCTCCTAATAATCAATAGTCTTAGGGGTTGCGTTGCGGATAATGTAATAAATTAATATTCATTGGAATTTTGGGGGACTTCTTCTATTAATTGTTTACTTCTACGCTTTTTTTGATTGTTTACATTAATTGTAACATCGGCTGAATTGGTCTGGACAATAGATGATCTCAATTAGTCTCTTTTCCCCGATAAAGTAATCATAAAATTAACATTATCAAACATTGATTGAAAGTGTAAAGTATCATCAATGATTCAGCGTTCACCTAAATTACATTTTTGAAATAACTCTATTGCTTACGATAAGTTGATTTAGATCACCACGGTAAACCATTTTAACGATTAGGAACAAGATTGATACCATAGTACCTAACATTTAGTTTTATCGAAAACAAGTTAAAACAGTAGTAAGTATCTTCAAGCTTATTTATCGAAAAAACATTAGCGAATAAATTTAAAACTAGTATGATAATTTTCACTAACTCTATTTTTTAACATAAAAGATATGTTATCAGATGTTATTTGCGAGGTACTTATTATGTATAAAAAAATTCTAGTTCCGATTGATATTCTTGAAGATAATCTAACCAAAAAAGTGATCCCACATTTGGAATGTTTAGCCAAATTATCGAATGCAGACGTTATTTTTTTCCACGTTTTACCTATTGCATCCGCTATAGTAAATGCTTATTCATTTGGTTTTGATGAATTTAAAGATAAGGCAACGGTGCAAACAGAACAAGCATTTCACCGGTTACTCGATACCATCAATCTTCCGCGCGAAAATTTATCCTTTTCAATTGCATTTGGTAATCCACGTGACGAAATTTTATCAATAGCAAACGAAATCAAGCCAGACTTAATTATTTTAGGATCCAGACGTCCTAATATCACGACTCACCTGCTTGGATCGAATGCGTCAGGTGTTGTTCGTGGCGCACAAACCTCGGTTTTAGTGGTGCGCTAAAAAATCCAAAAAACAGTTAATTTAAGCAAATAGCAAAACAGACACTAAGGGATTAAGCAAACCCTCGTAAGAGGGTTTGTAATTATAGATGTTTGACAATAAAACAACAATGAATCTGTTTATTGCGTTTAAAGTCTAATGAGAGTGTTTTATTAGTGATTTCTTGAAAGGTTAAGCCCAATTTTTGCATACCTTGCGCATCCATTTTAAAACCTCGTTTATTATTCGAAAAGACAATAACGCCATTTGGTCTTAATAATCGTTTTAGATCGCTCATTAACTTAAGATGATCACGTTGAACATCAAATGTC
>CALYQY010000037.1 GCA_945291235.1 uncultured Gilliamella sp. | reverse complement strand
TAATTAATTGTTTTCTTTTTTTACATCTTAACAAGTTAAAACGCTTGTTAAGATGAATTAAAATTGATATTTGATAATAAAAAAAGTTAAAATCTTATATTATAAAATCTCCCAATTTTTTTCCTTTGCATACTTTATCAAGTCT
This sequence comes from uncultured Gilliamella sp., assembly GCA_945291235.1. The sequence goes on along the minus strand of CALYQY010000037.1, from coordinate 20,822 downwards.
GTTTTAGGGTCAACACAGACAGCATTGCCTACCGACTCAAGCATTGGTATATCTGAAATATCATCGCCATATGCAAAGGATTCTCCTAGGTTAATATTATTTATTACTGCATAGTTTTTCATGGCAACGTGCTTTCCTTCACCAATTGTTTGTGGTGGTAAAATATTGCCTGTCAGTATCCCATTTTCAATTTCAAGTGTTGTGCAGAGGATATCATTGGCACCTAAATATCTAGCTAAAGGTTCTAACAAAGGTTTCATCGAACCAGATACAAAAACAATCCTGAAATTTTCTTTTTTATGAAAGTTTAAACGTTCTATAGTTTTATGTATTAACGGTGGATTTTTTTGTAATAAATTTTCAAACCATTTATTTGCTCTATCATTTAAACTCTCTAGAGTTTGATTCTGAAATTCCTGATAATATTTTCGATTTACAATTGTTCTTGGAACATTATTAGCAATGTCTTGCTTAAAGTTTTTAATATAAGAATTGTATTTATCTTTATTTTCTGTTATTTCAGCCCAATAGTGATAAAAATCAAACATACTTTTGATGTTGATTAAAGTATTATCAACATCAAAAAAAGCAGCTTTATTCATTAACTTCTCCCATATAATGCAAATCAATTAGTTATTATTCAATAGAACAAGTTAACATATCAATTATTTGTGAAGATAATTCATTTTCTTTAGTAGAAATAAATTCGTTTGGATATACAGAAAAATTTACTATCATTTCAGCACAAAGTTTATTGTTTTGAATTGCTCGAACATTGGCAGAAAATTTAGCTGTACCACTGTTTGAAAACTCTCTATTATCAATCTCATATTCAATGTTAATCGGTAAAGGAAAAGCAAATCTATGAAAATGAATATCCATTTTATTAATAACATAATACGCTTTGTGACTATCTTTAATTTTTAAAGGAAAGAATTCTTCTGTCACAGCAATAAAAGTTTGTCTAAAAGCTTCTACTAAAAGCATACCTTGTATGTGTTTACCTGTTTGATGATCATCCATTAGTTCACAATTTTCATCAATAATCATAGGTAAATGATAAAGATGATCATTTATTTTTTTAGTGGTACCCACTAAAATATTTTTGGTTTTATGTTTATGTGTAAAACGATTTCTAACGACTGAACTATCTAATTTATTATGAATATTGCTTTTTTCAGATAACGAGTCATTTAATAAAAGATGATGTTGGTCGGTTAATCCTTGACCTATGATTAAATTATGATTGTTCAATTTTGAATTCATGAATTTTTTAATTGTTAATACATGAGGGTGATTAGCAAAATTATTAAACTTTTCACTAACGATTATAATTTTATTGTTATTCATATTCCATTCCATTGAGACTATTTATTTGAAATTGATGAGCGATTCTGATTAAAATAAATTAATCCTAATAAAGAAATTATTATTGAAATAAGATGAGCTAGTTGGAATTGCCCTTGATGCATCCAATAACCAAACCAGATACCTCCAGTTATGAATAAAACAAAAATTCCCATAAAAGAGCATAAAGCCAGATTGACGCAAGCTATACAGTTTTCATCAAGTTGTTTTTTTTGAATTGTTAATTTTAAAACCTTGAAAAAAGCTCTCCACATCAATACATCAATAATTATTTCTACAATCACCACAAACCATAAAATGAAAGAAGCAATAGGTGAAGCATAATTTAAAGGAATTGCTTTCCATAATAAACCTGAGCCAATTACACTATCCGGATTGAAATTACTCATACTAATCATTTGTTCTATGAAAAGCGTATTGGTACCAGAATCGATAATATTATTAAATGTAATAATTGTCATCCACATTGCAAATCCATATAAATATATTACCTTAGATAAATTTGTGTAAGGTACTGGTTTTAAATTCACTTTATTATCCATAATTTTTTTCCTTATAATTTTTTACTTAACCAACTGTCATGTAACCATTTTTGTGTTTGTCGACCAGCTCGAATAAAATCCCATTCAACATCTCTTTCAAAAACCATAATAGTTTCATCTGGTGCAATAATTGTCCAAAAGTAAAGTCCTGTATTTAAATCACGACATTTTACTTTCATACCGGTTAAAGTTACTTTTTTTCCATTAACAATAATTTCTTCGTCATGAGTATCTATCCAATTATTGTTATAGTTTTTCAATAAATCGGGTGCATAAATTTCAAGGAATTTAAGCGTTATTGCTAAAGCTTTTTCTTTAGAAACTTGTGTATTGGTTGATTGATATTGTGGCAATAATCTGACAAACCCTTGTAATTTTGAAGAATCATCATCAAGTAAAAATGAGATATGTTGGTTATTAAGATGCATTGTTTCTTGTGGTTCAAAACGATATAACGTCACAGGTTGTTTGTTGTGCATTCCTTTATTAGTTAAAACTAGATTAAAATCAAGTTCATTATTAGCTAATAATTTTTGCAAGTTTGGCTCAAGTTGAGTTCTGATCTTTATCAATTGTGTTGATGTCATTGTACTTTCCTCTGTTTCGTTCAATTGTTGAGCATAGCTCGTTGAATAAAAAAAACTTAATATAAATATGAATTTGATTAATTGTTTTATCATAAATCAATCTCCTTAATGATTTAATCTTAAATTGATAATGAGTTGTATCACACAGAGCAGAAGTAAAATAGAAAGCGCTATTATCAAAATAAGTGGATTAATAAGTGTCGGCAAAAATGCCCCAAGACTTGCACCAATAAATAAAATGCAGGTGTATAATGATGTTGCAATACCTCTATCTTTTATCTCTGATTGTGTTGCTACACAAACAATCATTGATGGAACAGCATACGCAAGACCAATAATTAGTATGAAATGGAAAAAATATATAATTGAGAGCAAGTTTAATTGATCATTCAGAAAAAACGCATGCATAAATAATGATAATGCCATTAAGCAAAGAGATATTGCTAGTACATATGCTGGTTTGATCACCTTAAATAGATAACTTGCAGTTAGACTAAAGAACATGCCAAAAATGCCAATGTTTCTTAAAGTTGGTATACAATTAATAAGTGAACTGCGGTGTAGTACAGAATAAAGTGCGACAAAGCTAAGTAAAACAAATAACGAACATATATATATTGGTAATAATTTTTTATTTATTAGTATATTAGGTAATTTAGAAAATATTGAAATGAGAGTTGTGCTTGATGAGCTAAGCTTGTTTTGCTCACTTTTTAGATAGTATAAATAGAAAATAGTTGCACCGCATGCGTAGATAACTCCTAAAATCCACATTGCATAGAAGAGTGAGTTAGAAATTAATAACGATCCTAGCCATTGACCAATAGTGGCTGCAAGTAAAAATGCACAACTGATCATTGATATTGCTTTAGGTTTTGAACTGTCAGACAGATTGATCGAAACCCAAGCTAGAGCAACGGGTGGAAATGAAGCTGCACAAAAGCCTTGAACAGCACGTGCAAAAAGTAATAAATAATAGTTTTGCAGAAATGGAACAATAAAACTAATACTAGTAAGCAATAACAGACCAATGATTAAGGTTAATTCCTTCCCAATTCTATCTGATAAACTTCCCCAGATTATCAGTCCGATAGCATAGAAAATGCCAAATATAGTGGTTAATAATCCTATATTACTTGCAGTTGCATATTTAACAAAATGCAATAGGTTTGTTGAAACAGGCAATAGTAGATAAAGTTGTGTAACTACAGCAAGTGCAAGAAGAGGAATGCACATGGTTCCTATGATTAATTTATATTTCATTTTCAGTTCTTAATATCCAATAATTGTAGTTAAAGCGCAATTATTGCATTATAGGATCATTTTTAATTTTAGTACAACATTATTTGTTGTTTATAGATATTGTGCTTTATAATAGGTATTCACTCTGAGTATAAGTAGGTTTTCGATATGGAAAAAAATTCCTTAAAAAATTCTTATGATAACTTTTTATCAACAGTGATTGTTGGTATTGGAGAAGTTTCTGAAATGACTAAAATTCCAGTAAGGAAATTACGTTATTGGGAAGAAAAAGGTATCATTAAAACGGTCGATCCACAATCTAAATCTCGTCAATTTGATTTAGCAAATATAAAGAAGATTATCCTTATTCAGGAATTGATTGATGATGGATATTCATTGGACGGAGCAGCAAAAAAAATTGAAGAGAGAATTGCTAAGATTGGATCGTTATTGACTTTAATTCAGATGTAATTATCCAAGAATTTTCATGAGACAAATTTTTAGAAATAATTCTGAGCGATTATATTTAACAATAAGCTTTTTAGTTTAAAGATAAATAACTCAAAACACGCTTAATTTACTGTTTTGAGCTTAAAAATAGAATATTTAGTAGTTGCGGTTTAATTGTTTAACTATTTAAATCTTTTGATTTTCAGCCGCATTGCCAGAATAAGGTAAAATGCTATCTTTTAATGTAAATGAAAAATCTTTTGTGCTGATTTCTCCGATGATGTTGTCGCTATCATATAGCGCCATTAAAAATCCAGCCATTTGCTCTGCTGTGTGATATTGGCTGAAACTTTTATTATAGTCATATTCATTGACATTATTCGCTTTTTGACCGAATTCAGTTTGGGTTGCCGCAGGGGCTAAGACTTTAGCCGTTAATTTCGCTTTTGCTTGTCTTAATTCTTGCGCTAAACCTTCAGTAAAAGCATTAACATAGAATTTAGTCGCACAATAAGTGACAGCATTGGGTACAATTGTGTATCCACCTCGTGAAGAGATATTAATTATTTGTGTACCAGATTGATGGTGATATTTATGCACATACAGCGTTGATAGAATTGTTAAGGCTTCGATATTTAAATGTAGCATAGATTGTATTTTATCTAAATCTTGATCTTTAACACTTCCGTAATGCCCAAAACCTGCATTATTTATCCATGTTTCAATATAATAGCTATCTAATTGTTTGAAGAGTGAAAAAACATTATTGGCTTGCGACAAATCACAAATTTTAATGATGACTTCCAAATTTGGATTTAATTCGGCAATTTTTTGTTTCAATGTTTCTAGTTGTGATTCTCTTCTTGCTATCAATATAAGGTTTTTATTTCGTTTAGCAAATTCAATTGCAGTGGCATAACCAATGCCTGAACTTGCGCCGGTAATTGCAGTGTATTTTTTAACATGATTGTTCATTTTTTTTCCTTTTAATTTCTTAATAAAGTAATTGTTATGTCGGTTTTTCCATAGACTATGGAGTAATTTTCTGTTTATTGGATTTCTATGCTTTAACTAATTGATTTTGAATAAAACACAGTTTATGTTGGTTAAGTTCACGCCAATCACCAACTTCAGGATATAAAGCTAGTTTTGATAGAACCAAATACCCTTTGCGCAAATTATTAAAATATAAAGGTGTTTACTTTTCACGTCATTATTTAGGATAACAAGCGATCTTCAATTTGTTTTATTATTCAGTTTTGAATCTATAACGTTATCTTCAATAGAAGTTTAATTGACAATACCTGTTTATCTCGTAGTAAATTTTATGTTTTCACACCCAAGATGATTTTGTTTTATTATCTTTATAAAATAAGGGATAATAAATATTATAAAAATTGATTTATTAACAACTGGGAGTTGATAATTTGGATCTATTAAAGTGTATGGAAGCATTTGTATTGACGGTGAAAACAGGATCGTTTGTGTCTACGTCAGTATCATTGAATACTTCACCGCAGATGGTGACTAAATACATTGCTTTTTTAGAAAAACACTTAGGATTAAAATTACTTAATCGAACAACACGCTCGCAACATCTTACCGTGTTTGGCAAACAGTATTATCAACGGTGTTTGTTAATTCTTGCAGAAATAAAAGAGACGAAGATATTAGCCCAACAATTTATTGAAGAGCCAAAAGGTCGATTAAGGATTAGTGCACCTGTCAGTTATGGACACTATAATTTAATTCCGGTCATTAGCCGTTTTATGAAACGCTATCCTAAATTAAACATTGATATTCAATTAAGTGATCGCTATGTTGATATAGTAAAAGAGGATTATGATATTGTGTTTCGTATCGGTCAATTAAATGATTCTGGTCTGATCGGACGCAAACTTAAACCTTTTCAACTTATATTTGCTGCTTCGCCCAGTTATTTAATGCAAAATGGTGTACCAGCTGTTCCTGACGATTTAAAAAATCATCAGTGTCTAATTTATCAATATGTGAATCGAAATAAAAATGATTATGTTTGGCCATTTACGATGAATGGCAAAGCCGTCAATCTTTCTATTTCTGGTTCATTACAATCAAATGATACTTCAGCATTAGCGATTGCCGCTATTGAAGGTTTGGGAATAACGATGTTACCCGAACCGATGCTGAATGAGGCGATAAAACAAGATAAATTATTACCGATATTACAAAATTATTTACCTCCCGCTCGGGAAGTCCATATGCTTTATACTGCTGACAGGCAACCGCTAGCTATAATGAAAATGTTTATTGAATTCGTGGTTGATACGATGTCATGAAAATCATCAAATGATGTTATGATCAGACTTGATTTAAGATAACTGCTATAAGGCAATAAAAAAAGGCGATAAAATCGCCTAAAGTCAAACAGTTATACTTAAAGATTATTGTATTGTTGCTAAGGTACTGACTTCATTACCAAGCATATTATTTAGATAGACTAAATCGTCTGCGGTTAATGTACCAACAGCATATTTAAGTTGTAGTAAATTTATTAGATAGTTATATTTAGCATCTGATAAATTTCGTTTAGAGCTATAAAGTTGAGTAGTTGCATTCAATACATCGACAATAGTTCGAGTCCCTACTTGATAACCTGAATTTGTCGCTTCTAATGAGCTTTCTGCTGAAACAACCGCTTGTTGATAAGCTTTAATCGCACTAATTGACGAAGAAATATTGTTATAAGAAGAACGGACTTGATTGATTACACTGCGATTAGTACTTTCAAGCTTTTCACTCGAACTAACGTAGTTGTGTTGAGCTTGCTCAACTTTAGATTGCGTAGCGCCACCTGAGAAAATAGGTAAATTTAAACTTAATCCAACATAGTTATTACCCGAATAAGATTTTCCTCTATGACCCCCATTAGTTGCAAAATTATCCCCATATCTATCGGTTTTATTTAGATTTGTTGATGCATCTAAACTTGCTGTCGGTAGGTGTCCTGCTTGTGATAACTTGATTTGATCACGAGCTATTTCTTGGTTTAATTTCATTGTTAATAAATTAAGATTAGACACTTCAGATTGTTTTAACAACGAATTAATAGAAATTGGCGCTTCTGTTTTAAACATTTTGGTATTAATGGTTGCTAAATTTGAATAGAATCGACCACTGACCTGACGTAAGTTTTCGATAGCGTTATTCAAATCGTTTAATGCATTAACTTGTTGAGCAAGCGTAAGATCATAATTTGCTTGCGCATTTTGCACATCGGTAATTGCTACCAAACCAACTTGATGTTGTTGTTTGGTTTGTTGTAATTGACGACCAATTGCTTTTTTCTGTGCATCGATAAAGTTTAATGCCTCAAGTGCTTTAAGTACATTAAAATACGCAACTGAGGTATTTAATATAAGCGTTTGTCCTTGATATTGATAAGCTATATCAGCAATACTAGCTTGCTTTTTAGTGATATCTAAAGCTTTCCAATTAGAATAATTAAAAATACTTTGTGATAAGCTTACTTGATAAAGGTTCCCACTTTTGGATTTTACACCACTGGTATCACGACGCCCATGAGTTACACCATAAGAAGCACTTAAACCAATTTGTGGTAATAAGCTTGCTCGTGATCCAGAAATTGCTGAATATGCCTTTTCTTTTTCAGCTAATGAACTGCTTAAATCAGGATTCGTTTCCTTAGCTTGTTCATAAACCTGAACCAAATTTTCGGCAAATACAGAGTGGCTTAGCGCTAAGCCGATTAGAAAGGTTAAAGTTTTTTTCATCAATTTTCTCTTTAAAACATTCAAATATAATAGTATTTTTAATTTGCATAATTTTAACAGATAAATAGGATATAGTAAGCATAGTTTGTTAACTATTCGCACTTTTTATTAAAATTAAGACTAAAATTGAGAGTTTCTATGAAAATTAATAATGATCCTGTTGTGTTTAACAAGAAAGATGTGTTTAATTTGACTAAACGCGTTTTGTATAAAGGCTTTTTTTCTTTAATTGAATACCGTTTTCAATACCGTAAATTTGACGGCACCAAAAGCGATGTCGTAACGCGAGAAATTCTGGAGCGGGGACATGCTGTCGTGTTATTAGCTTACGATGTTAAACTTGATAACGTAGTCATGATAGAACAGATTCGTATTGCTGCTATCGAAACTCAGGATAGTCCGTGGTTATTAGAACTTATTGCTGGCATGATGGATCATGAAAATGAATCTTATGAAGAGGTTGCAAGGCGAGAAGCGATGGAAGAGGCAGGTATAACAATTGGACGTTGTAAACCGATTGTAAGTTATTTGGCATCACCGGGGGGATTAACGGAAAAACTTCATATATTAGTTGGTGAAGTAGATTCCTCAACTGCTATGGGAATTCATGGATTGGCAGAAGAAAACGAAGATATCAAAGTGCATGTAATTAGCCGCAAGCAAGCTTATCAGTGGGTTCAAGAAGGCGTGATTAATAATGCGGCATCAATTATTGCGCTTCAATGGTTACAGCTCAACTATAAATCATTAAAAGATGAATGGATATAATCAATGGCAATGATCACATTTAAGTTTTTCTTTCATAAAAATGTGATCCATTTTACACTTTATAAATCTACTTGAATTTATAATAAAAAATATTTAGTCTAGCCAGCTTTGCTATCCTTTTTTTGGGGATTTGATTATCTCTAATCGTGTATTTTGATAAAATGTTGAGGTCAATTTTGGGGTCATTTTTAACGCTTCCAATCATAAATAGAAATTACAGTAATATTTTACATATTACCGATACACATCTTTTTGCTAATGACCAGAGTAAATTATTAGGTATTGATTCAAATGCTAGTTTTCGAACAGTGATAAGAGAAATAGAAAATAGAAAAAGCCCGTTTGACTTAATAGTGGCAACAGGTGATTTTGTTCAAGATGGATCTAAACAAGCTTATCGTCTTTTTGCCGAGCAAATACAAAAATTTAATTTACCTTGTGTTTGGTTAGCAGGCAACCATGACAATTATCATGATATGCATGAAATTTTTGCTGACTATCAACTCGCTGAAAATAAAATTGTTCTTCTAGGGGATAAATGGCTTTTAGTGTTGCTTAATAGTCAGGTTGTGGATCAAGCCTATGGTTTTTTACCCCAGTCAGAACTTGAATTTTTGCAATGCACATTAACAAGTCATGATGATCGTTATGCTTTTGTGTTTTTGCATCATCATGCTATTAAGTCAGGTTGTCACTGGTTAGATCAACACATATTAAAAAACAAACATGAATTAGAAGAAATTATTAAACATCAACCCAATATAAAAGGCGTAGCTTGGGGACATATTCATCAAAGTCTGGAATATATTTGGCACGGCTGCAAAGCGTTTTCTACACCTTCCACTTGCGTACAATTTATGCCAAAATCTTATGATTTTAAATTATCCTATGAAGCACCAGGATGGCGAGAAATCAAGCTTTCAATAGATGGAACAATTCAATCCAAGGTTCATCGTATTGCTGACAATTGTTTTCAACCAGATATGTCACAAAATGGCTATTGAATTAGATCCGATTATAACATTAGTTTTAAAAAATTAATTTTTTATAGCAACGGTGCAAAAAAATAAAAAAGTCGTTCAATAACACGTTGCCAAATTGGGCGTTTTTTCCATTCATCGATATTTACGATATCTGAGTTAGATAAGTATTTATGTAAAAGCTGAGATAATGATTTAGCAAATTCAGCATCATCAATAACTGTAGTGATTTCAAAATTGAGCCATAAACTACGCATGTCTAAATTTACGGTACCCACTAAACTAAGTTGATTATCAATTAACACACTTTTGGTATGTAATAAATTATCATTAAATTGATAAAGTTTGACACCACCTTCTAGTAATTCAGAGAAAAATGCTCGACTAGCCCATTTGACCATAAGTGAATCATTTTTTTTCGGAACGATAATAATCACTTCAACACCTCGCTGAGCAGCTGTCACAACAGCGTGTAATATATCATCGCTAGGCACTAAATAAGGGGTAGTAAAAATAATTTGTTCTTGCGCTGAGTATATTGCGGTTAACAGCACTTGATGAATCATATTTTCAGTATAACCCGGCCCTGAAGCAATTAATTGCATTATGTGTTTTTTCTCTTCGGGCGGTTCGGCAAACTCAGTAATTTGCGGTAATGCTAAGTATTTCCCCGTTTCAAGCTCCCAATCACTTGCATAAATTGCACCCATTAACGTTGTCACTGGCCCATTCATTCTTACCATGATATCTACCCATTCGCCAATGTGTTTATTTTGTTTAAAATAGCGAGGATCCACGATATTCATACTGCCAGTATAAGAAATATAATTATCAATAATGGCAACTTTGCGATGTTGACGTAGGTCAAGACGTCGGAACATAAAACGTAACAGATTTACTTTTAACGCTTCGATAATTGTAATGCCTGCGTCACGCATTCTTTTACTTGCTTTGGTTCTGATAAAATGGCGACTACCTGCGGAATCAACCATTAAACGACAGGTTACGCCTCGTTTGGTTGCGGCAATTAATGCATTCTCAACATCATCCGCTCTACCACCTTCGTTCCAGATATAAAAAACCATTTCAATATTGGATGTTGCATGATTGATATCATCGATTAAACGATCGAATATCTCATCTGTTTCGCTGAGTAACTCTATATGGTTACCATTAATACCATCGAGGCCGGTTTGGTGCTTACAAAGTTGAAAAATCGGTTTACTGACTTGACTAACATTACGGGTAAAAATATCAGGAAAATCTTCAAGTCGATTAATAAATTTAGCAATTGTAGGACGCATTTGTTGCGCACGTTTTACACGTTGTTGACCTAAATGGGCTTCCCCTATGGCAAAGTAGAGTATGATTCCAACAATTGGTAAAATATAGATTATTAACATCCATGCAATAACGTAGGTTGTCGGCCTGCGTTTGAAAACAATACGCAATGAGGTTGCTACAATAAGCAACCAATAAGTTAGAAAGATCAACGAACTAATTAGAGTATGGAATGAGTATAATTGCATATTGCTCAACTATTGTTAAGATTTAATTTGCTAATCGGGTCTTTGTCGCAATCGAAGTTTTGAAATATTTCTGGTAAAGGTTTTGGATTATTATGCTTATCGACAGACACATAGGTAAATACCGCATCAGTAATACAAAAACGTTGAGTTGTATCTTCTGTGTCGATTAATTTTTTAATCCAAACTTCAATAGCGATAGTCATTGATGTTCTTCCTGTTTTTATACAACGAGCATAGCAGCAAACTACATCGCCAACCATAGCGGGTTTATGAAAAGTAATGCTACTGGCATTAACAGTCACGACTCTGTTTTTAGCAATCTCTTTTGATAAAATACCACCTGCAAGATCCATTTGAGACATAATCCAACCACCAAATATGTGTCCATGTGGGTTGGTGTCTGAAGGCATAGCAAGCGTTCTGAGTACTAGTTGTCCCTTGGGATTGTCAGTTGTTTGTTTCATCACTAAAATTACTCCTACCTATGCTATTTATTTACTTTCTAAATCTTTATTAAGATTTTTATAGATATAAATACCAGAAATTAAGGATAATAACAATGATGCAATGGGTAAAATAAAAACCTTAAATTTCCAAAAAAAGTTATCAGACATATAATAAGTTGCAATCAAACTGAACGTTCCACAAAGTATAAAAAAGACTATCCATATTAAATTCAGTTTATTCCAAATAATGTCATCTAATTGTAACTCTTTGCCTAACATTTTTTGAATTAAGTTTTTCTTAAATATAGATTGACTGATTAATAGAACAGATGCAAATAAAAAATTAATAATTGTTACTTTCCATTTTATGAATATCGCTTCTTTTGTGGCGAGCGTAATACCACCAAAAATCATCACCATCAAAAAGGAAATTAATTCTACTTTATCAATTTTTTTGTATAAAATCATTCCAATAACAAGTGATACACATGATGCAATCATTAATGCTTGAACACCAACAAAAATATCATACATTGTCAAAAAGACAAAAAAGACAACAAGTGGGACAAAGTTTAAAAGCTGTTTCATTTTAATTACTAACCTAACAGAAGAATTACGATAATTTGAAAAGTAAAAAAAGCCTATAAAATAGGCTTATTTTTTGGTATGAAGTTCTGGGTGTTTTTTGCAATTACCGGAATCACAATGACCATAAAGATACAAACTATGGAAAGTTAATTTTACGCCATATTGTTCTGCAATTTCTTTTTGTCGGGTATTAATAATTTCATCACGAAATTCAAATACTTCACCACAATCTAAACAAATTAGATGATCATGATGTTGTTGTGTTGCAAGTTCAAATACGGCTTTACCACCCTCAAAATTGTGTCGGGTTACGATACCTGCGTCATCAAATTGGTTTAAAACTCGATAAACTGTTGCAAGTCCAATTTCTTCTCCCATATCAAGAAGTTTTTTATAGAGATCTTCTACAGTAATATGTTGGCATGAAGGATCACGTAGTAACTCTAAAATTTTTAAACGAGGTAATGTAACTTTTAAACCAGCACTTTTCAGCGCTGCATTATTATCTCTATCATGATTTGTCATATTACATCCCAATATAGTTGATATAAATTAATGATTATAAAATATGATGAACGAAAAATACATTAAATCATTAAAATAGATTAAATATTCATTTCTGTTTTTACTTGTTCAACCCAAGTAGAAATGCGTTCTTCTGTTAATTCTGGTTGACGATCTTCGTCAATTGCCAAACCAACAAAATGTGTATCATCAACTAAACCTTTAGATGCTTCAAAGTTATAACCTTCAGTTGGCCAATGCCCAACAATTTTGGCGCCTTTCGGTTCGATAATATCGCGTATTGTTCCCATTGCACTGCAGAAGAATTCTGAATAGTCTTCTTGATCTCCGCAGCCAAAAATAGCAACAGTTTTTCCGTTAAAATCGATTTGCTCTAAATTAGGAAAGAAGTCTTCCCAATCTGCTTGTGGATCACCATAATACCAAGTTGGAATACCGAAAATAAGGTAAGCATATTGTTCGATATGCTCTTTGGTGGCTTCTCGAATATCTAAAAGATCGGCTTTATCGTTACCCAAAATGAGTTGGATTTGTTTGGCAACATTTTCTGTATTGCCTGTATCACTTCCAAAAAAAATACCAACTTGTTTCATTTTTTTACCTTTACAATTATTACGATATTAATTTAGCTAATGAGTATATCATTGTCACTTATTATCAGCAATAATTCTCAATTACAATACCTATAAGATATTATTTACTACACAATTGATTAATCTTGGATTAGAATTGAGGCTATTTTTAATATTAACTTAAGTTGTGGAATTTGTTTATGAACTTGCATGAATATCAATCCAAATATCTTTTCAAGCAATACAACTTACCCGTACCAGAAGGGTTTGTATGTAACTCAATGGATGAAGTACAAGATACTTTAGCTGAATTAGCATCTAAATCTGATTCAGGTGCTTGGGTTGCTAAATGTCAAGTTCATGCAGGGGGCAGAGGAAAGGCTGGTGGTGTAATTTGTACTAATGATCTTAATCAAATTAAACTTTTTGCTGAAAAATGGCTAGGTCAGCATCTTGTCACTTATCAAACCACATCAGAAGGTCAACTTGTTAATCAAATCTTAATTGAAAAAGCTTCCAATATACAGAAAGAACTTTATTTAGGGGCAGTAATAGATCGTAGTATTCAACGTGTGGTCATTATGGCTTCAACTGAAGGCGGCGTTGATATTGAAAGTGTCGCTGAAAAATCACCACATTTAATACATAAAATTGCACTTGATCCTTTAACTGGTCCTTGTGCTTTTCAAGGTAGAGAACTTGCCTTTAAATTAGGGTTAACGGGTAAACTTATTAACCAATTTGCCAAACTATTTGTTAATTTTGCGCAGTTTTTCTTAAAAAATGATGTGTCATTAGCAGAAGTCAATCCTTTGGTTATTACCGATGCCGATGAATTCGTTTGCTTAGATGCTAAAGCCGTTTTAGATGATAACGCAATGTTTAGACACCCTGACTTAACTATTTTAAGAGATACCACACAAGAAGATAAACGTGAATCTATTGCCGCCAAACAAGGGATTAGTTATGTTTCGTTAGATGGCAATATCGGTTGTATGGTTAATGGGGCAGGTTTGGCAATGGCAACCATGGATATGATCAAACTTTATGGTGGAAAACCGGCCAATTTTCTCGATGTAGGCGGCGGTACAACCAAAGAGCGAGTTGCTGAAGCGTTCAAATTGATTTTATCAGATAAAAATGTCAAAGCGATATTGGTCAATATTTTTGGTGGTATTGTTCGATGTGATCTAATTGCCGATGGTATTATCAGCGCCATTAAAGAAATTGGGCTAACTGTTCCTGTTGTTGTTCGTCTTGAAGGTAATAATGCTCTGCTTGCCAGAGAAATTTTAATTGAAAGCCAATTAAATGTTATTACAGCCGAAAGTTTGACTGATGCTGCACAAAAAATTGTTGCGGTCGCATAATAATAGGAAGAGTGGGGAACAATAATTATGTCAATTTTAATCAATAACGCAACGAAAGTCATTTGTCAGGGATTTACGGGTAGCCAAGGTACCTTTCATTCACAACAAGCGATTGAATATGGAACTCAATTGGTTGGTGGGGTTACACCCGGTAAAGGCGGAACAACTCATCTCGGATTGCCGGTTTTTAATACTGTCAAAGAAGCTGTTGAAGCGACGGGGGCAACGGCAAGTGTGATTTATGTTCCTGCGGCATTTGGTAAAGATTCGATACTCGAAGCAATAGAAGCAGGTATTAAATTAATTGTTTGTATCACTGAAGGTATTCCTACTTTGGATATGCTTATTGTCAAAGAAAAGCTAAAACAGAGTGATACAATTATGATTGGTCCTAATTGTCCGGGTATTATTGTGCCTGATGAATGTAAAATTGGCATTATGCCTGCGCATATTCATCTAGCTGGTGATATCGGTATTGTGTCTCGATCAGGGACTTTGACTTATGAAGCAGTCAAACAAACTACTGATATTGGACTAGGTCAATCTGTTTGTATTGGTATTGGTGGTGATCCCATTCCAGGCAGTGATTTTATTTCTATTTTAGCATTACTTGAGCAAGATCCGAAGACTAAAGCAATTGTGATGATTGGCGAAATTGGTGGTAGTGCGGAAGAAGAAGCTGCTGAATACATTAAAAAACATGTTAGCAAACCAGTTATAGCCTATATTGCCGGTATGTCGGCACCAGCCGGCAAACGCATGGGGCATGCAGGAGCAATTATCTCGGGTAATAAAGGCACTGCTGAAGAAAAGGTAAAAGCATTAACTGCTGCTGGTGTAGTTGTAGTTAGTAGTCTTGCTGAAATTGGTAATGCGGTAAAAAAAGCAGTTTAAACAGTGTTTTTTTTGACATTAATCAATTTTTATTCTTTAAATATTGATGTACAATATTGCGATATATCTTTATACACTTTGTGGGCATATTAAAGGAACAGGGAGCAATTATGTTAGATATAGTAGAACTATCGCGTCTCCAGTTTGCACTCACGGCAATGTATCATTTTATTTTTGTACCATTAACGCTAGGTTTAGCGTTTATGCTAGCAATTATGGAAACGGTATATGTTGTTAGTGGTAAGCAAGTCTGGAAAGATATGACTAAATTCTGGGGAAAACTGTTTGCTATTAACTTCGCTGTTGGTGTAGCAACAGGTTTAACAATGGAATTTCAGTTTGGTACTAACTGGTCTTATTATTCGCATTACGTCGGCGATATTTTTGGGGCACCATTGGCAATAGAAGGGTTAATGGCCTTTTTTCTAGAATCAACAATGGTAGGGTTATTCTTTTTTGGTTGGGATAGATTAAGTCGCGGTAAACATCTTCTTGTGACATGGTGCGTTGCATTCGGGTCGAATTTTTCTGCACTATGGATTCTCGTTGCTAACGGTTGGATGCAGTTCCCAATCGGTTCAGATTTCAATCCAATCAACTCTCGCATGGAAATGGCAAGTTTTTATGATCTGATCACCAACTCTGTTGCACAATACAAATTTGTGCACACTGTCGCAGCGGGTTATCTAACAGGTGCGGTTTTTGTCTTAAGTATCAGTTCTTATTACTTACTTAAAAAACGTGATAGCGAATTTGCTAAACGCTCTTTTGCCGTAGCAGCTATGTTTGGTTTCATTGTATCTATTGTTGTCGCGATTATGGGGGATGAAGCCGGTCACGAAATGACAACCGTTCAGCCAGCTAAACTTGCTGCTATCGAAGCCGAATGGGAAACTCAACCCGCCCCTGCATCATTTAATGTTATTGCTTTTCCTTCTCAAAAAGATAAAGAAAATTTATTTGCGATTGAAATACCTTATGCAATGGGCATTATGACAACACGTTCATTGGATAAGCAAGTAACAGGGTTAAAAGACATTTTAGCCACTAACGAAATGCGAATTCGTAACGGTATTTTAGCTTATACAAATCTTGAAAAAATCCAACAAGGAAATCAAGATCCCGAGGTGCTTAAATTGTTTGAAAATAACAAAGCTGATTTAGGTTATGGTTATTTAGTCAAACGTTTTACTGATCGAGATAATTTAACGATTCCGGAAGCGACGGAAGCGCACATTAAAGCTGCCACAGAAGATTCTATTCCTACTGTTTGGCCACTATTCTGGTCATTTAGAATCATGGTTGGTCTTGGTGTATTAATGATCTTAGGAACTGGTCTTGCATTATGGACTACTTATAAAAATAAAATTGGTGAAAAACGTTGGCTTCACCGTTTATTATTAGTGTTCTTACCTTTTCCATGGATAGCATGTGAATGTGGTTGGTTTGTTGCTGAATACGGTCGACAACCATGGGCAATTCAAGATATTTTACCAACAGGTGTGGCTAATTCGTCGTTAACTCCAGGTGAAGTATTATTTACTATGATACTAATTTGTGGACTTTATACTCTGTTCTTAGTTGCTGAAATGTTCTTAATGTTTAAATTTGCACGTCTTGGACCAAGTTCTTTGGGGACAGGCAAATATCATTACGAAAAAACGCAACCAACTACAGAATAGGACAAAGGGAGTAAACACAATGATTGATTACGAAATTCTACGAGCTATTTGGTGGTTGCTAATTAGTGTTATCTTGATTGGTTTTGTTATCACTGATGGTTTTGATATGGGGGTTGGTATTTTACTCCCTTTCATAGGTAAAACAGATACTGAACGCCGAATTATGATAAATGCTATTGCGCCTCATTGGGATGGTAATCAGGTTTGGCTAATTACGGCTGGAGCTGGGATTTTTGCTGCATGGCCATTTGCTTATGCTGTGTCGTTTTCGGGCTTTTACATCGCAATGATTTTGGTTCTATGTGCATTATTTTTTAGACCAATAGGCTTTGATTATCGCAGTAAACTTGAAAATTCAAAATGGCGTGGTTTATGGGATATTGCAATCTTTATTGGTAGCTTTGTTCCTGCTCTTGTTTTTGGGGTGGCTTTTGGTAATTTATTAGAAGGCGTTCCATTTAGATTTGATAATTCTTATCGTGTCTTCTATGATGGAAACTTCTTTGGTTTGCTTAATCCGTTTGCTTTATTAACCGGTGTGGTGAGTTTGATGTTGTTTGTTGCTCATGGCGGCACTTGGTTGCAAATGAAGACCTCTGGTGAATTATATTTAAGAGCCCGAAAAGCAACTCAAATATCTTGCTTAATTTTAGTCATTACATTTATTTTAGCGGGTATTTGGGTCATGTTTGGTATGCATGGTTATGAAGTGGTCAGCACGATAGATCATAGTGTCACGTCACAGCCATTAAATAAAGTGGTATCCACCGAATCAACATGGCTTAGAAATTATATGAATTATCCAATTTTATGGATTGTTCCTGTACTCGGTGTTGTTTTACCTTTACTCAACATTGTTTGTTCTGGGTTAAATAAAAATGCTTTATCATTTATTTTATCAACGTTAACTATTGCGTGTGTGTTATTAACTTATGGCATAGCAACGTTCCCATTCATTATACCATCAAGCATTATGCCTAATGCGAGTTTAACAATGTGGGATTCAACATCAAGCCAGTTAACACTTAATATTATGTTCTTTGTAGTAGTGATATTTTTACCCATTATCCTTTTCTATACTACTTGGTCATATATTAAAATGTTCGGACGACTTGATAAAAATCATATCGAAAATAACAAACATTCACTTTATTAAGGTATAATTATGTATTACTTTTTATGGTTTATCGGTCTTATTGCAGCTTGTATGCTTGCCGTTGTTACAGGACTTTGGGTTGAACAAACAAACAGCGAAAAAGAACCCAAAAATAACAATTAATAAGCATCTCTATATTTTTAAAGGTGACAATCGTCACCTTTTTCATTCATCGTTAATTTAAATCATTAATATGTTACAAATGATAATTGTTTTCATTTGAGTAATTCTATATCATAGTGCAGCATATTTAAGATTTAGATATAATAAAACATATTGCTTTTAAAATATGTAAATACAAATATGAAAGAATTTAATTGGAGTGCCAGAGTTTATTATGAAGATACTGATGCTGGTGGTGTCGTATATCATGCCAGGTATCTTGCTTTTTATGAGCGAGCGAGAACAGAATTGCTAAGACAACTTGGAATCAGTCAACATAAGCTATTACAAGAAAGTATTGCTTTTGTTGTTAAAAAGATGGATATTAGCTATCACTTCCCCGCTCGTTTGGATGACCTGTTAACTATTAATAGTAAAGTTGATCAAATTCGCAAGGCATCTATAATTTTTAAGCAAACTATTATTAATGAGAACAATCAAGTGATTAGCAGTGCTGATGTTATTATTGCTTGTGTTGATATCACTAAAATGAAGCCATGTGGGCTTCCAAAGTCACTAGTTTTGGAGTTTATATAAGTGGAAAATCTGAATATTGTTAATCTGTTCTTACAAGCAGGTCTTTTAGTGCAATGTGTTATGTTGTTATTATTGATGTTTTCAATTATGTCATGGGCAATTATTTTTCAGAGAACTAAGGTTTTAAGGCAAGCCAAAAAGCAAATTGAACAATTTGATAATCGTTTTTGGGCAGCTGACGAGTTGAATGTTTTATTTGAGAAAGCAAAATCCAACAAAGATGAAATTACAGGTACAGAACATATTTTTTATTCAGGTTTTAAAGAATTTACCCGTCTATATCAAATCAATCCAAATATGCCAGAGGCCGCTTTAGACGGTGCATCTCGTTCTATGCGCCTTGCTATGAATCGAGAACTTGATAATCTTGAACAGCATATTCCTTTCTTAGGTACGGTAGGTTCTATTAGTCCTTATATTGGGTTATTTGGGACCGTTTGGGGAATCATGCATGCTTTCATTTCTCTTGGCGCAGCTAAACAAGCGACATTAAAACTTGTTGCGCCAGGTATAGCTGAAGCTTTAATTGCAACAGCAATTGGTTTATTTGCTGCAATTCCAGCGGTTATGGCATTTAATCGTTTATCGCTGAAAGTCAGCCGTATTGAGCAAAGTTATCTCAACTTTATTGATGAATTTTCAGCTATTTTACAGCGTCAAGCTGTGGCTGTCAGGAAATAAACTATGCGTAGAAGTTCACGTTTTTCAACTAAATCAGAGATTAACATTGTACCATTGCTTGATGTACTGTTAGTATTGGTACTTATTTTTATGGCAACAGCCCCCATTATTAGCCAAAGCGTTGAAGTCGATCTGCCTGAATCAACCGAATCTAAGACGGTTTCAGCTTCTGAAAATAAAACCATAATATTAGAAGTGGCAGATGTCGGGGTTTATACACTCAGAATCGATGGTGTGCCACAAGAAAGCTTACAGCAAGAACAGATCATTGCTGAAGTTAAGCAGTTATTAGCATTGAATGAAAAGGCGGTTTTTTTAGTCGGTGGAGCTAAAAATGTACCTTATGAAGAAATTATAAAAGCTTTAAACTTATTACAATCTGCAGGTGTTAAATCTGTTGGTTTAATGACACAACCAATGTAAACTAGAATAAAACACATTAAAATGTCAGCAATGTCTAAAAAATCAAATTCAAAATTCAGTTTAGCCATAATTTTATCAATCCTGTTTCATGTGCTATTGATAATTTTTTTATGTTATAAAGCTATAAAAGATGATAGTGATAATTACGGTACGGTCAATGGTCAATCGATTGATGCAATTATGGTTGATCCATCTATTATATCTGAACAATATAAAAGGCAATCACAAAGTCAAAAAAATCAACAGCAATTAAGGCAACAGGTTGATGAGCAAATTACAAAACAGAATCAGTTGTTGCAGCAAAAGCAACTGGAACAGCAACAGTATTTAAAGGATTTAGAAAAAGAGCGTTTAAAACTTGCTGAAAAACTTAAACAAGAACAGCTTGAAGCTGAGAAAAAAGCAGCACAAGAAAAGCTAGAGGCTGAAAAGCGAGCCGCTGAGGAAAAAGCAGCACGAGAAAAGCAAGAAGCTGAAAAGCGAGCCGCCGAAGAAAAAGCAGCACGAGAAAAGCAAGAAGCTGAAAAGCGAGCAGCTGAAGAAAAAG
>CALYQY010000036.1 GCA_945291235.1 uncultured Gilliamella sp. | reverse complement strand
TCCTTATTGGTTATTAGTTTAGAACTCTTCATTTTCATAATCGATCTCCTGTGCAGCTACCGTATTGCCTGTATTGGTGCTGAGTTTTTGCCCGCTTTCTTCTGTTATCATCTTTTTGCCATTAAATGCCGAATACCCCGTCAAAATGAGCGCAAGACATCCCCCAAAGATAGCCACACCGGTGACGGGTACTTTCATATAAACGGCAAGTGCAAAACCAAAAATAAAGAAGGTTACATTGGTCTTTTTAATCATGATTTTCATTAACATCGCAAATCCAAATGCCGGTAGTAAGCCAGTTGCAATACCTAATCCATCAATAATAAATTTAGGTATCATTTCCAATAGACCATTCACCGCAGAACTGCCAAATAGATAAGAAAGTCCTACGACTAAACCGATTGGCAGATTGATTGAAAAGAATCCACCTAATAAATTCATTCGATCCATACCTTTACCATTGCCTTCACTGGCGTATTTATCCGCTTTATGAACAAAGTAAGGAAGAATAAAAAGAAAACATAAGTTTTTAACCAATAAAACTAATGAAGCAATAGGAATACCTAACGCCAAAGCAATTTCGGTACTTTTACCTGCCCCAATGGCGAACGCGGTACCCAATATACTGCCTGATATAATTTCGGGTGGAATAGAAGCGCCAATAGAAAACGAACCGACAAATGCGAGTTCTAATGTAGCACCAATAACAATACCTTGTGTGATGTCGCCCATGACTAAACCAGCTAAAGTACAAGTAACAAGTGGTCTGGATAACATTGATGAACCTAATAAGTATTCACCATTGGCTAACATCGCAATCAAAGCTAAAACAACAGCTGTTAATTCGATACTCATATTTTTGTCCCTCTTAACTATTTTTCAAATTTTTGCTTTGATTCGCTTGGGACTTGTTGAATATAGATCTCAATGCCGTCTTGTTGTAATCCTGTTAATAAATCCGCCTCAGTATCAGTTAAATTAATTGTTTTAGAGTAATTTTTTGTCCCTTCTCGAGGTTTAGTACCACCTAAATTTAGGCTACAGACTTTTCCTTGCGTGGCTCGAATGAGTTTTTCAGCATCTGCAACGGATTCAACGACAATTAACATTTGATATTTATCTGTTACGCCTGAATTGATCGCCTCAATACTGTCATCAATTGACTTCATCACTAATTTTGCGTTTTCTGGTTTAGCTAAACGAATAGCAGATTTACGTAATTCGTCATTAGCCACGACATCATTAGCCACTAAAATAGTGTTTGCACCAACATTTTCGAACCATGAAACAACTACCTGACCATGTAATAAACGGTGATCTACACGTAATAATTTAATCATTGATATACCTCCTAGGTGAAATCGACCACATATTTAGTATTACTAGCAAACTTGTACTCAAGCGCAATCGGTTCGTTATTAATATCAAAATAGTGATTAGTAATTTTAAAAAATGGGGCGTTAATATTGATACGTAATTGTTTGGAAAGTTCAGCATTGGCTACCATCAATTGCAAATCTTGCTCTAATTTATCGACTTTTTTCTTTCCCGAATTAATGATTTCAAGTGCTGATAGTACCTTGATAATGGAAAGCTGAAAGTCTGGAAAATTAGTTAACGGTAGCAAAAAAATGGTTTTCGTTACGCTATTTGTTGCTATCTCCAAAAAAACAATAAAGTAGATAAGTTCCGTTGATTTTATTTTTAATAATTGGCTGTAATAACAACCTGCTTGCCTGAGATAGGCTTCTTTGATCTGCTTTTTATGATTTGAATAAGCTTGAGGTTTAATTATGCCTGTCATTTCTAAAATCGTTTGAGTTGAAAGTGTAGGAGCGACAAATAATCCAACCCCTTTCTTTCTGACTACCATATTTTTTTCAACTAAACGATCAATCGCTTTACGGACTGTGGTTCGACTGACTTCATAATCTTTTTGCAACTGACCTTCTGGCGGTAACTCTGCACCCACACTATATTGTCCTGTACTTATCTGCTCCATTAATTGGAGTGCTAATTTTTCAAATAACTTCATTTGTATTCTTCCTGATAATTAAAGATATTTTTTGCAGATAAGTGATATTTAAATCGATTACCAATTAAGTACTGGTCGGTGTGTTCAAACGGTTCAAAGTCATGATCATAACTGTAACTTGATACTTTATAGATAGGTGTGCCTTCAGTAATTGCTAAATATTTGGCTTTATCGTTGAGAGCGACTTCGTATGCGATCTCTTCTCGACCATGACTGGGTATAACATGAAAATGTGTTTTTAAATATTCATAAAGCGAAACATCATTTAAATCTTGTTTGGCTAAATCTTTAAATTTTTTGGAAGGAAGATAACTTATTTCATAAGATAACGGAATTTCATCCAATAAACGTTGTCTTACTATTCTGATTAATCGTTGATTTGATTTAAAAAAGGTGTTTAATTCGGTAGGCATTGGAATGATATTATTAGAGAGTACTTTAATTTTGATGTGAACATCATCTTCTTTTTGGCACTCTTCAGTAAACGAAGACATTTTTAGCATATTCATTTCAAAGACTGTATGATTAGGGAGATGGTGATCTTCCTGAAAAACATCACCTTCCATCATTAAATCATTTAATGCTCTTCTAACTGTCGTTCGGCTTACCCCAAAATATTCGGCAAGCCCTCTTTCTGTCTTTATTTGACTGATTATTTTAGGATTTGCTCTAATTTGTTCTTCGACTTCAGTTTTGACTGCAATATCACGGTATTCCAAAGATCACGCTCCATATTTGGGCTTTTTTATCCAATAGATATATCTTTAACAACCAATTACTGATTAAAAATTATCTAAAAAAATACATGCCGTCAATTTTAAGTACCAAAAGTGTTGTCATGATCACAATATTTTTTATTATCAACATAAAATCAAAATAATAACTCGTAATATGCATTAACGAATATGTTGAATCATTAAAATTGAAAAACTACGGATAATTAAGATGAGATAGGTGATACTTTAAATAATAAATAGAAATGATTGTGTTATAAAGTTCATGAATTTATTATATAAACATAAGTATAATGAAGAATTTTGTGCAGAAATGACTATTTTTTAACATTATAAAATATGCCAATAGGATAATCTGTTTTATCATTGCTTTAATAAGGGGAAAAGGATGATTAAAAAAATAATTTTCTTAATTCTATGTTTATTTAGTGCATTAGCCAAAAGTGATGAGTTTGTTTGGAAAATAAATTTTGATGGAAAGTTTAATATTCCTCATCTGAACTTAAACATTGATGGTAAAGATATTGAGGTTACCTTAGACACAGGTGGTAAAGAAGGATTATATTTACCATTAGATTTTATTGATAATATCGTTGATAAAATTGAACTTTCTGAAAACAAAAAAAGTATTGATTTATCTGGTAATATAAATATAACAAGATCTTTTATTGCGAATAATTTAGTCATCAATTCGCTAATCTTTAAAAAAGTTAATGTTATTGAATATAAACCATGGGGTTTAGCCATATCAAGTAACAATGAAAAAGAAGAAAGCGATGATTTCCCTGCTATTGGATTAGGTTTATTTGATCAATATGTTTTAACCTTAAATTTTCCTAAAAGTGAAATTGTTATTTCAGACGATATAAATTTAAGTTTAGATAACACATGGGTTGAATTACCTTTCCGTTTAATGGATGAAGGTTTAGTTATTGAAATGTCAGATGGTTATAAAAATTACCAAATGATATTAGATACCGGAGCAAGCTTATCTATGATTAAAGCTCAATCCCTTTCACCTCAATCAATTAAAATTAAGGATGAAAATAGTGATTATCAATTTGTTGAACTTGGTGTGAGCTACGTTTCATCGGATAAAGTGGAAGCGATTATTCTCGATTCTCTTCCACCTGAATTCCAATCAGATGGGCTTTTAGGTATTGATGTACTACAAAGTCATTTAATTAAAATAGATTTCAAAAATAAAAAATTATGGATTAAACCGTTTAAAACAGAATCGAGTAATTAATCTATTATTGGACGAAAACCGCATATTAGTTCTTATTTTACTAAAACGCAGATAATAAAAAAAACCCACTTAAATAAGTCGGTTTTTATATCTAAATTGGTCGGCGAGAGAGGATTCGAACCTCCGACCCACTGGTCCCAAACCAGTTGCGCTACCAAGCTGCGCTACTCGCCGTTAGATGTTTCATACTTTGCATAAATGGGGTGGCTAATGGGATTCGAACCCACGACAACTGGAATCACAATCCAGGGCTCTACCAACTGAGCTATAGCCACCGCTGAAGTAGGACGAAATATTACGCATAAAAAATAATATTGTCCAGTATATTTTTAAAAAAATTGACCAATTGGTTATATAAAAACCGCAACAGTGCTTAACTCACTAAAATATTTGAAAATATTTATGCTTTGTGAGACATAATATGAATAATTTGTGTGTCGGTAGCTTTCATGCTGTTACTGACAATTGCCCCTAAATTATTAATTGATGTTTCAACACTATCACACACAATCCCTTCCTTACCCGTCACCCGAATACGACTCAAAGCCATTAATACCGCTTTATAGGCAGAGGATACGGATGTCGAAACTTTCATAGCACAACTATTAGATGCACCATCACAAATAATACCAGATAAATCACCAATCATACTACAAATTGCCATATCTACCGGTTCATACTCACCTTTGCCTAGTAACCATGCCATTCCTGCCGCTGCCCCCATAGCAGCGGTTGAAGCGGCACAAAGCGCAGATAACGGCGGATATTTACTATGTATATAAATTGCAATGGTATGCGATAGAATAAGCGCTCTGGCTAATTGCTCTTGCGTGACATTTAAATGTTCAGCCACCACAACTACAGGCATGGTCGCTGTAATACCTTGATTGCCTGAACCTGAATTGCTCATCGCAGGCAATGTTGCACCGCCCATTCGAGCATCAGATGCTGCAGTTGTACGAATAATTACTTTAGATAATAAATCATCTGCCATTAATCCATTTTTAGTATGCTCACGTAAAGTGGTCGCAATACTTAGACCATAAGCCTGTTTTAATCCTTCTTCAGATAAAGCATCGTTTAATTTTGCTGCCTCTAAAATAAATTTTATATCGTCAAAATTAGCATAGGTGGCAAATTCATAGATTAATCTAACCGTCATTTGTTTTATTATAAGATCATCGTGAGATAACGCTTGATTAACTGAATCGGTTTGGTAAAGAAGATCACCATTTTTTTCAATTAATATCAAATGAGTATGCGTGTTTTCAATACAGACTTTGACATGATCTGTTTCAGTGTAAACATTAGCCTCTGCATAAATTGCTTTATGATTATCTGCAATTTGAACACGTACCTTACCATAAGTGAGCATTTCTTTTGCTTGTATAATTTGCGCTGAAGTGATGTTTTTTAACACTTCAAGCCCAGCATCTGCATCACCGCCTATTGCACCAATCGCAGCGGCAATAGGTAAGCCAACCATACCGGTACCAGGAACAGTGACACCCATTCCGTTTTTCATTAAATTTGGCGAAACATAAGCTTCAATTTTTTTTATGTTATTTTTGTCAAGATATTGACTAGCAACCGCTGAAGCAAACGCCAAAGAAATAGGTTCAGTACAACCAAGTGCTGGTAAAACTTCATGTTTTATTAATTGAATTAATGCTTGCCATTGTGTTTGCTGTTTAGATTCTTCCATTCATCAATCTTAATGTTATTAGTTGAAAATTTAACAATTTATTTATCAATATTTTATTATATCTTAAGCTATATTTGAATGATGATATGACACAATCTCTATATAATAGTGCAATTTTATAGCAAATTAGATTAATCAAAATAAAGTGTTATTCAATTTCATTTAAATTTTGATTAAAGCTATAGCTAAACTAACATTTTTTAAACAATTAGGTAGTAAATTAAATAAACAGCAATCGTTCAAAATATGTAATATTTTAGTAAAATTACCTGACATTTTTTT
Organism: uncultured Gilliamella sp.; assembly: GCA_945291235.1. Next base: position 15,890 of record CALYQY010000036.1, on the reverse strand, counting down.
TATTATTGCAATAATATAACTACCTATAATTATATAATAATGGCGATTATGATAAATATTTTATTAATTGATGATGATATTGAATTATCACAGATGCTAAGTGAGTATCTGACTAATGAAGGCTTTAATATCAAAAGTGTTTATTTAGGTAAAGATGGTATTGAAGAAGCCTTATCAGGCAAATATCGAGCTGCAATCTTGGATGTAATGTTACCCGATATTAATGGAATTGATGTTCTTAAAAGTATTCGTCAGCAATGTAATATGCCTGTTATTATGTTAACCGCTAAAGGCGATAATATTGATCGTGTTTTAGGGTTAGAATTGGGCGCAGATGATTATATTCCAAAACCTTGTTATCCACGCGAATTATTAGCAAGACTGCGTGCTGTTTTACGTCGTTTTGATGAACGTTCTGTTGAGTTGGTCGATGATAAAAAATACCATTTTAATGGCTTAGTATTAGATTTACCGCAACGGTTATGCACTTGGAATGGCCAAGTGATAGATTTGACATCAACCGAGTTTAATTTATTAGTATTATTGGTAAAACACAGTGAGCGGGTGGTCACTAAAGAAGAGTTATCTGAAATAGGTCTTGGTCGAGCTCGTGAACTTTATGATCGTAGCGTCGATGTACATATCAGTAATATTCGCCAAAAACTTCATCAAGTTGCTCAAAATGTAGTAACTATTGAAACTATTCGAGCTGTTGGTTACCGAATCCGTTAATGTGATAATAGGCTTGAGATGAATCGTCGATTATTTTGGAAAATACTCATTATATTTTGGGTGATTTTCTATCTTACTTTTCAGTTAACCTGGATTGCATTTTCTTATTATATAGAAAATAAAAACCAACGATTTCTCAATCATATGCCGACAAAAGTCGATATGATCGCTCAATTATTACATGTAGCAGGTGAAAATGAAACGTTAAATTTTGTTGCTCATCTGCCTGAACGCGAGCGAGTTTTATTATCAATAAAATTGATTTCTCCTCAAAACGATCAAATCAATATCATTACGGATGAATTAGAACCGCCAAATTATATTTATCAACGCACAGCAGTTGCACCTGATGGAACGCTTTATGCGGTTTCATTTAGGGAAGATAAAGACAAAGACGATCAAGTCAAAAAAGCCCTGTTTAATATGCCAATGCCAATTGTGTTAATGGGAATTTGTGTGGGATTAGTCTTTAGTCTCTTTTTGGCTTGGAACTTAACCAGACCAATGAAACTATTAAGGCAAGGCTTTTTCAGAGTTTCTCAAGGTGATCTTTCGGTTAGATTATTCAATAAACTTAAACCACGCCATGATGAGCTTAGCGAATTAGGCAAAGATTTTGATATGATGGTTGAACAACTTAATATTTTAATCTCAGACCGCCAAGCTCTTTTGCATGATGTATCACATGAGCTTAGAACGCCACTTGCTCGCTTACAATTAGCCATCGGATTAGCTCAACAAAATAAGCAAAATATTGATACTGCATTAGCAAGAATAGAATTAGAATCTGAACGATTAGATCAACTTATTGGTGAAATATTAAATTATTCACGAGCTGAAATGAATAATCGCACAGATGAATATTTTGATCTAAAAGATTTATTGCGTGTGGTCATTAATGATGCAAATTATGAAGCGAATCACCAATCGATAAATGTTCACTTCATTTCATCAGCGATTATTCATTCCATTGTTAAAGGTAACTCGGAACAAATTCGCCGTGCAGTTGAAAATATTATTCGTAATGCAATTCGTTTTTCAAAGCCGGGACAAGAAGTTAATGTATCTTTAAAAGAAGTCGGTAAATACCTACAAATTGAAGTTAAAGATCGTGGTCCTGGTGTCGATCCAAATAAACTATCGAGTATTTTTGAACCGTTTGTTCGCATTCAATCGCCTCAATTAGGTAAGGGATACGGTCTTGGTCTTGCAATAGCCAGAAAGACGTTCACCATGCATAATGGCACTATTCAAGCAACAAACCGTGACCATGGTGGACTTACAGTGACAATTCGCTTACCTTATTGGCGAAAGCATTAATCAACCATGCATATTCATTTACGGATTAATAGCAATCAGTATTAACCGTTAAGACAAATTCTTTCACTAATCTTTCTAAATCAATTTTATCGTGACCGATGAAATTCAAGACTTGTGTGATGGTGCTTGGTTCATTTTCTAATAGTGTTTTATATTGTGCTATATATTGGCTAGCGATAGGCTTATAGGACCAATGCCACTCTTCTGGCTGATAGCCTCCATTTCTTCCTTCGTTAAACGCTTGGCAAAAGCCATACTTAGGTAAATTGTCCTGAAGCCATTGATATAAAATTATACCCTTTTTATCATTTTTGAAATAATCTGATGAAACACTGGTAATATCGATATCCGTTCCCCAATGATGACGAGATGTACCGGGCATTGATGAATATTTTAGTATTTCTTCAGCAATTTGTTCTGGATCATTAAACTGATTGGACAATTTATCCCATTTACGCTGCCAAATTGAGTTTTGATAGGTGTAATTACGTGTTGCACTTACGATAATAAACGGAATATCAGGATGTGCTTTTTTAAAAGCTTGATAAGCTTTTATAAGCTGCTGAGTGGGTTCCTTTTGAAGATACATGCCCTTTTTATTGACAGGTAACATGGTAGAATCTAATGCGACAAAATTATTGTCAATCTTTTCATCAAACTGTCCAATTAGTTTGTTAAAAGGTATAGGTTGTGCCATAGTAAACGTTGAATATAAAAATAGGGTTAATGTTAAACAGAAAATATGGATATATTTTGCTGAATTTGTTTTCATTATTAATATTCTATTAGCCATATAAAGAGAAAAACAGTATAATCCTTTCCTTAAATTTTTAAATAGCCATAATGTGTAAAAACGAGGCCATATGTTAACACCTGCTACACCAAATACGTCTGTTAATTGTGCAGATGCATCCAATCTTAATACAACTAATCCTAAAAGTGAAAAAATAAATTTACTTGATTTAACTCGTCAACAATTGAGAGAGTTTTTTATTTCATTGGGCGAAAAACCATTTAGAGCCGATCAAGTCATGAAATGGATCTACCATTTTGGGGTAGATGATTTTGATCAGATGACCGATATCAACAAAAAGTTACGTGAACATCTTAAATTAATCGCTGAAATCAAAGCACCACTAATTGCAATGGAACAACGCTCATCCGATGGTACGATAAAATGGGCGTTAGATGTTGGTGATAACCAGATGATTGAATCTGTTTATATTCCAGAAAGAGATCGTGCAACCCTTTGTGTTTCATCACAAGTTGGCTGTGCTTTAGCGTGCAAATTCTGTTCAACCGCACAACAAGGCTTTAATCGTAACTTAACGGTATCTGAAATTATAGGTCAAGTATGGCGAGCATCGAAAGTCATTGGAGTAACAGGTAAATTAGCAGATAGACCTATTACGAATGTGGTCATGATGGGTATGGGAGAGCCTCTACTCAATTTATCGAATGTCGTACCAGCAATGGAAATCATGTTAGATGATTTTGGTTATGGCTTATCAAAAAGACGAGTAACCCTATCGACTTCTGGTGTTGTTCCTGCTTTAGATAAATTAGCAGGTATGATTGATGTCGCCTTAGCTATTTCATTGCATGCGCCAAATGATAATATACGTAGCGAAATTATGCCAATTAATCAAAAATATAATATGGCAATGTTACGCGACTCAATTTTACATTATCTGTCGACATCAAACGCTAATCATGGAAAAGTAACGATTGAATATGTATTACTTAATCAAATCAATGATAGTGTTGAACATGCTCATGAACTTGCTAAATTCTTAAAAAACGTTCCAAGTAAAATCAATTTAATACCTTGGAACCCATTCCCTGGTGCTCCTTTTTCAAAATGCTCAAACACACGTATCGATCGTTTTATGAAAACGTTAATGGGATATGGATTTACAGTGATTGTTCGTAAAACACGTGGCGATGATATTGATGCGGCTTGCGGTCAGTTGGCCGGTGACGTCGTTGATCGTACTAAACGGACTTTATATAAAAAACATAACCTCATTAAACAAACAGCATAACGATCAAGGTAAATTAATAAAGGAATAGTTGATGAAAAAAATACTCATATTACTAAGCTGTTTAGCATTATTAACACTATCAGGCTGCCAAATAAATGGTAACGAAGAGTTCGATCCCGAAGCGGCAGCTTTTGCAAGAATGCAATTAGGATTAGGATATCTAAGCAAAGCAAATGAATCGGAAGATAACATTAAAGCTGCACACTATAATCTCAAATTAGCAAATCAATATTCACCTAATAACCCACAAATTATGCTAGCTATGGCAATGTTTGATCAGCACGTTGGTGAATACAATGAAGCAGAAATGATTTATAAACGCATTACCCTTATGCAACCAGGTAATGGCTTATATCATGTACATTATGGATCTTTTTTATGTGGTCTTGGACGTTATCAGGAAGCACAAAAGGAGTTTAAAAAAAGCCTTGAATACGATCGCCATAATTGGAAAGCCGATACCTATGAACAGTATGGATATTGTGCAATCCAAAATGATGATAAAAAAACAGCTGACTTAATGTTTAAACAACTTTTCCAATATGATGCAAAACGTCGTGAAACGGTTTTAAAAACAGCTGATCTTTATCAAAATAAAGGTGATAAAAGAATAGCGAGTTATTTATTATCAGTTGTTAAACAATAAAGTACAACCCAATATTAAATAATCGGGTATCCCAATAATTATAAACAAGAGCATATGTCATGAGTTTTTTGACGATATTTTTATTAGCAATGGCAATGTCTACAGATGCTTTTGCGGTTGCTGTTTGTCGTGGAATTTCATTTAAATCGACTCCCTTTATTGGCGCCTTAAAAGTTGGTATTTTATTTGGTGTCGTTGAAGCAATCACACCATTGCTAGGTTGGCTCATAGGCATTTTGACACTGCACTATATAGAGCGTTGGGATCACTGGGTAGTATTTGCTGTCATGTTATTTTTAGGCATTAGCATGATTTATAATAGTTTTAAAGATGGCGATGAAGATTTTTCAGAAAAAGAAATAGCTTCTTCCAAAAAATCTTTTCTTATCTTAATTTTTACCGCTATTTCTACCAGCTTGGATGCATTTGCTGTTGGAATTAGTTTAGCATTAGCTAGTGTTAATATTTATATTGCAGCAAGCATGATTGGATTAGCAACCTGTGTCATGGTAACTATAGGTTTATTATTAGGAAAAAAAATTGGTTGTTTTATCGGAAAACAAGCCGAGATTTTAGGCGGATTGGTGTTAATTGCGATTGGCGTAATAACACTTTATCAGCATCTTTCAAATTAAGTTCGCAAAATTCAATACTCTTTTTACAAATTCCAACATACATTTAATTTCAATTTGTTAATTTATTCAAACTTGTAAAAAGTTTTTTTGATAAAAAGAAAATGAAAAGGTGAAAAAAAGATTGATTTGTGAATACAAAAAAACTATCCGCGTAAACGGATAGTTTTTTAAATAATTATTTTGTGTGTAAGGAAAGAATTACATCATTCCGCCCATACCACCCATGCCGCCCATACCAGCAGCACCTAAATCAGCTTTATCATCTTTAGGTAAATCAGTAACCATACATTCAGTTGTGATCATAAGACCAGCAACAGATGCAGCATATTGTAATGCGCTACGAGTTACTTTAGTTGGATCTAAGATACCCATTGCGATCATATCGCCGTACTCTTCAGTTGAAGCATTGTAACCATAGTTACCTTTACCACCTTTAACTGCGTTAACAACAACAGATGCTTCTTCACCACAGTTAGTCACGATTTGACGTAATGGCGCTTCCATTGCACGAAGGGCAACTTTAATACCAACGTTTTGATCTTCGTTTGCACCTTTAAGGTCTAAAATTGCAGATGCAGCACGAACTAACGCAACACCACCACCGGCAACCACACCTTCTTCAACAGCTGCACGAGTTGCATGTAATGCATCTTCTACACGTGCTTTTTTCTCTTTCATTTCAACTTCAGTTGCTGCACCAACTTTAATTACTGCAACACCACCAGCTAATTTAGCTACACGTTCTTGAAGTTTTTCTTTATCGTAATCAGAAGTTGATTCTTCGATTTGTTTACGAATTTGTTCAACACGTGCACTGATTAAAGACTCTTCACCAACACCATCAATGATAGTGGTATTGTCTTTATTGATAACAACACGTTTAGCTTGACCTAGATCTTCTAAAGTTGCTTTTTCAAGCTCTAAACCAATTTCTTCTGAAATTACAGTACCAGCTGTTAAAATAGCGATATCTTGTAACATTGCTTTACGACGGTCACCAAAGCCTGGTGCTTTTACGGCTGCAACTTTAACAATACCACGCATAGTATTCACAACTAATGTTGCTAATGCTTCACCTTCAACATCTTCAGCAATAATTAATAGTGATTTACCCGCTTTTGCAACCGCTTCTAATACCGGTAATAATTCACGGATATTAGAGATTTTTTTATCAACTAATAAGATATATGGACTATCTAATTCAACCGTTGCTGTTTCTGGTTTATTGATGAAATAAGGTGATAAATAACCACGATCAAACTGCATACCTTCAACCACATCAAGTTCGTCTTGTAAACCCGTGCCGTCTTCAACAGTGATAACACCTTCTTTACCTACTTTTTCCATTGCTTGCGCAATTAAAGTACCCACAGTTTCATCTGAGTTAGCAGAAATAGTACCAACTTGTGCAATTGCTTTAGAATCTGCACATGGAGCTGATAATTTTTTAAGTTCTTCAACGGCTGCAACGACTGCTTTATCGATACCACGTTTTAAATCCATTGGATTCATTCCTGCAGCCACTGCTTTTAAGCCTTCGTTAACAATAGCTTGAGCAAGCACAGTTGCCGTTGTTGTACCATCACCAGCAGCATCATTAGCTTTCGATGCCACTTCTTTAACCATTTGTGCACCCATATTTTCGAATTTATCTTCTAATTCGATTTCACGAGCAACTGAAACACCATCTTTAGTGATAGTTGGAGCACCAAATGATTTATCTAAAACGACGTTACGCCCTTTAGGACCCAAAGTCACTTTTACTGCATCAGCTAATACATTCACGCCTTGAAGCATTTTAACGCGAGCGTCATTACCAAATTTTACATCTTTAGCGGCCATCTTCGTATTTCTCCTAAATTCTGTATATAATTTAAATTAGTTGCCAGTTATGCTTGTACAATAGCTAAAATATCGCTTTCAGACAGGATAAGCACTTCTTCATTATCGATTTTTTCTGTTTTAACGCCATATCCTTCATTGAAAATTACGATATCACCAACTTTAACATCTAGCGGTTGTACTTGACCATTTTCTAAAATGCGACCATTACCAACAGCTAAAACTTCACCACGTGTTGATTTACCCGCAGCTGAGCCTGTTAAAACAATACCGCCAGCTGATTTTGACTCTACTTCTTTGCGTTTAATGATCACACGATCATGCAATGGACGAATTTTCATTAGTTATCTCCTAGCACTAATATTTAAATAGATGATAATTAAAAATAAATCATAAAATTATGATTTCAAAATGTAGTGAAGTTTACATGGGGGTCTTTTTTATATTCTTCAAGTGAGGAATTTCAAAAAAATGACCAATTGATTATTTATTCATCATCTTTCCGAATAAATTCTCCTTCAATAATCTCATCAGATTGATTAAAGGATCTTGATGAATCAACGCTAGATTGAATAGGCATTTTTTTTACAATTAATTTCACTAAATAATTTTGTACGTAAGGAATTAATAAAATTACTCCTAATATATCAGTCAAAAATCCCGGAATCAGCAGGAAAAAACCAGCAAATAGCAAAGCGACATTTTTAATTACTTCGTTTTTCAAACTTTGATGATTAGCCATTTTTTGTCGCATAATACTAAAATTCTTTAAACCTTGTGTTTTAACTAAAGAAAACCCAATAAAGGAAGTAGCAATAATACAAATTAGCGCAAGGAATACTCCAATTGAATCAGCAACCTTTATGAAAAAACTAATTTCGAAATAAGCATAAATGAAAAAAAGAATACACAAGAAATATCGCATGTAACAATTCCCTTAAAATAACGTGATATTGTTATATATTAGTAATAATATAAAGCTAATAAGTTATTTTTCAACCAAACAAACTATTTTTTTAAAAATATATCACAAAAAGAATTGACGAATTATCACAGATCGTGTTTAATACACCTCCATTGTTGCCCGGATAGCTCAGTCGGTAGAGCAGGGGATTGAAAATCCCCGTGTCCGTGGTTCGATTCCGCGTCCGGGCACCAATTCTAAATAAGTTTTAAGCTATCTTTTTAGATACGTATCATATTGTTAATGTCTTTTTTCATCATAAGTACGATGTTCAAAAGTGTAATGCCGTTAGAGCACTTATATCTGTAAAGTACACTATATTATTGAACGCACAAAAATAGTTGATGATCTGATTATTTAGATTAAATCAGAACTGAGTTTATTATGCTATGTAGATTCAAATCGAATTAAAGACACCTCACCGTTTGATTCATATTCTCTATATTAAAAAATTAAGGAATTGTTAATACAAACATTACCTAATATATTATTATGCTTAAAATCTACTAAGTTAGTTTCCAGTGTGATTTCAGTACTTATCACCAAATTAGGAAAATTCAACGGGTGAGAATTGATCAATGAACGACTAAAATTACTAGTAATATCAGAAAACTAAAATAATACTTTTAACGAATTGGTATGATAGTGCTAAGTTTGAAGGGTTTCTTTTTAGTTGTTATTAATCATCTTTATCTGGCATTTCAGATTAAATGTCTAAATATAGCAGACCAGATGAACTAAACCATTTAGCATGTAAACTAGACGAATTGAGTCATGACAAATTGTAAATTTATTAATGGATTATTAATATTGCTGGAAATGTTTATTCAATTACAATTTTAATTAACCTACAGGTAGCTAAGATTGCTTTCAATGCTTATACCATATCAACAGTAAATATGATTTAGGCTAATACAGGATTGAAGAAAATGATTATTGAATTTTAAAAAAGCTTAGTTACTTAGCTAATCACTTTGATTACGAAAAGTATGGTCGTGATATTGCCTTTAAGCAAAGTAGCATAACTTATTTTAGTAATTATATCTATCATACTGGTAAAAGTTATAGTCTCGATTATAATGGGAAAAGTGTTCTTGAAGAGTTATTGTATTTCTACTATTTCAAAAAAATATTGAATGATTAGTTATTGCCTTTATAAAGCTTTATAAGGGGAATTCATTAATGATTTAAATTTTTGTATTTTGGCACTGCTTTTATTTTGTTATGTAAAAATTTTGTGAGCTATTTCACAACACAATGAAAACAAGATGTTATGATATTTTATTTCGACCTAAGATTTACACGCTATTTGGTGAAATAAAGAACGATATTGAATAACGGTTTGATTTTTATAATCGAGAAAAAGCATATTATTATGAAAAGACATCATGGCAAACGTGAGACGAGACAAAAGGGTTAGTTAAGAAAAAGTAATCGAAGAATTTATTTTTCTCATCGGTCTTCATTTTTACAAAATGCATGTCCGATGAGTAATAAATGTCTGTCAGATTAAGTTTGATCTACTACACAAAAATCTAATCAAATTCAATCTCTTCATTCATATTTTGATAAATATTAACTTTGGCATTTACATCAATTGCATTTACTAACCAACCACTTAAATGGCAGCTTCTAATAAACTCATCAATTCTATTTTTACCATTAATTTCTTTTAATGTTACAACAACTCCAAAACGAACACCTTCTCCATCTTTGGGATTTAAGCGATTATTTGTTTTAATTTCCATACCCCAGTTTTTATTTTTATAAGATTTTTTAGGTTTATTATTTTTAGCTGTTTCGGCTATATATTTAACATTATCCCATTTTCGGAAATTACTTCGAGCATCAGACTCTAATAAATAGTTTCTTTCTGTATCTATATCCTGGTTTTGTTTATCCCCATTAATATCATAAATTTTGCCATTATTTTTTATTCTTCCAAAATGTAAATTTAATTCAGTATTTGTATAATCCACTCCCTGAGTTCTATTACATTTAGGAAAGTAACACATTGTTGCTTTAGCTATATAAGGATATTTCTCGTCTTTATTCATTGGGGTTGGAAAATTATAATTATAAGTGTTCCATTTTTCACTTACATCTGAAACTAAAAATTTAATCTCATCCTCTTTTGTTTTGACAATATCATCAATTTTAATTGGTACTATACCATGCCCATATAATGCTATTTCTTTGGAAGTTGGTTCATTATTCCATCCTCTTGCGGCATCAATAATAAGGGCCTTAGCCACCTCACGGCTAAGCTCTAATATATCAATTAGATAGGAAAGTTTCCGAGCAATCCAAGGAGCTGCAAATGATGTTCCCGCAACTTTAGTTACTCCAACGTGATCACATACATGAATATATTGTTCACTACTTCCACCATAGTAACTTATATCTGGTTTTGCAAAAAATGATAAAACAATTCCTTTTCTAGAGTATTTTGTTGACAGTCCATTTTTTGTTACTGCGTTTACAACCATACTATTAATAGAATCGGCAGGTGAACCAATTCTATTGATATTTTCATTTGTTTTATTTGTTCCTGCAATAACAAAAATGACATCATTTTCATATTGAATTTGATCTAATACAGAAGCTTCAGCGGATATAAAATTATCATTAATTTCTTGATCACTACCTAGTGAAATATTCCAAACTTTAATATCTTTATTTTTTGCTATTATTTCTTTAATTTGTTTTATAATAGTAAAAGAAGAGAATTGTGAACCTATTGTTACACCAAAGTGACGTACTTTAAATCTTCCACAACCGTCCTCTAACCAAGGATTAAGCCTTGGTCCGTCTACAATAATAGATGATATTGCAGTACCATGCCTATAATCATTAGGTGTTTTAGGAATATTCGCATTAACTATTTCATGATATTCAACCCAATTACTAAAATAAACTCGCTCATCAAATAATGTGTCAATTACACCAATAGTTGGTTCTATTGTAGGTTCTGGAATATATTGCAAATTTTGTTTATATTGTTGAATAAAATCTTCTGGTGATAACTGGGATAAATCTGCTGTAGCCATTGAAATAAGATAAGGAGCTTTTGTAAACAAGATCTCCGATTGATTCTTATCCAAAAAGATCGTTTGATTATCTAAAATCCGACTTGATAAAATATCGATACCTAGTTTTTTTAATAATTTTTTTGTATCCATTTTTATATCATATAGAGTAATAATACTTTGTACGGATTCTCCTGATGGGTTCTCTATCTCAAAATCATCAATATAAGAAATATCAGCTATAACTTGCTTAAATAGAGATTTACTTATACCAAGTCCTTTAAAAGGAATACTATTTATACTTTTATGATCCTTGAAAGTAACTTGATCTATTTTTCCTGAAAAGAATTTATCTAAAACAATTTTTGTTTTATCAAGTAAAATAACACTTTTATTTAAATCATTTATATCTAAAAAATAAGTAATAATATGCTTAGTTTTATTTTCATTAAATTTAGCTCCCACTACAGCATAGTTTGAATCTTTCCCTCTAAACAGCCCTCCTATTCTATTACTTTTTGCTGCAATCTTATTATAACAAACACAAATTAAAATACCGTCAAATGGTTTGGATTCATTCAACCAAAAATTTTTAATTTGCTCCATTTTGGTTTGTAAATTATGCACATGCTCACTAGTAACAACATTGTGCCCATTCATATTAGGAATGACTTTGGGTTTAGATTCTCTAGATGCTTGAACAAATCGATTTCCTTTTAATTCTAAAACATTATTTGCCATTACTTATTTCCTTCATTCAATTTTCTAGCTATTGTGCTTTTAGGTTCACCTTTAAGTTTTTCTATCTCTCTTACGGTAAATCCTAAAATGTGTAATTCTTCTAAACTAGTATGTTCAAGGTTCCCTATTATATTATTGTATAATCTTCTCAAATAGTCATAACCATTATTTACATCACTAAATGCTAAAGAAGTTTTAATAATATTTTTTAGTTCACCAGGATATGGTAATTGATTTGATATATTTAAAACTTTTTTCAGTAATCTAGCATCTTTAGACACATTCTTAAAATTTTTTGAGAAAGATGAAAAGTAAAATTCAGCCACTTCAACTAAATCTTCTTTACTATATTGATTAAAATTAATAATAGCATCAAAGCGTCTAGAAAGAGCCTTATCAAAATTCTTATATAAGTTTGTGGTAGCAATGATTACAATATCTTTATTTAAATCATTTAATCTGTCCAACTCTCTCAAAATTGCAGATGTTACACGACCCATTTCTCGAACATCGTTGCTATTAACCCTATCTAATGCTATAACGTCAATCTCATCAAATAAAACTACTGTTTTTTCTGGAAAAGGTATTTTATTGATTTCACTAAACACTTGGGCTATGTTTTTATTTGTTTGCCCTAACTTGCTATCAATTAAATTATCAAAATCTACATAAAACAGTGATCGTTTAAGTAGTCTTGCAACATGTTTTGCTGCTTCAGTTTTACCTGTACCAGGGAATCCTTCAAATAAGAATTTGGTTATCCCTATTTTGTGATTAACAGCGTTAATCACTCCTTTAATATTATCAGTAGTTTCAATTGGCAAATTTAGTGGATCTACTACCTTTACATTTATCGATTTTAAAAAATCACTTTCAAATTCACTTGCTTGAGGAATATAAAGATTTGATTCAGCAATAAATCCCATAATATATTCAGCTAATTGATGATCGCCAATAGCATCAAAACGCCGGGCAATTTCAATAGCTTCATCTCTAAAAGCACTTTCATTTCGTTCAACATGATATTTAATCAAATTTAACACATTCTTTTTTTTCACAAAAATCACCTAAGGATATGTTCATTTAAATTTAGTATACCACAGTTAGGACAAAAAATATAATTTTGGGACAAAATTATATTTATAAATTGTGTTATACAAGAAGAAAAGTAAAAAATGAGAGCTATAAGATAATCATTTTACTTTATATGATTATTGTTTATTTGAATTAAATACATCATTATACTGTATTATTATACAGTCATTTTAAATTAAATGTAAATGGATATAACCTTGAATATATCTACCTACCTCAAATATTCAACCCTAATAAACCAAGGCTTACAAAAGGCTCTTCAATTCCGCGTCCGAGCACCAATTCCCAAAAAAAACACCAGCGAAAGCTGTTTTTTTTGTGTCTGAAATTCCAGCAAATTAAAAATTTTAAAAAATCGTTATTAATATCGATGATATCAACATGTTTATTGACCTGAAATTTAAAACAATCCTCACGTTAAAATAAAAATAACTATATTAATAAAATATAAATTCTAATCCCAATAGAAAAGGCTTATAAAAGTATAATCAAATGATTGTTTTAAAAAATTCATTGTCATTAACACTATTATGTTTACCTATTGTTAGTCACGAAGATGGTAAAAAATGGATTGATATATTGCTCAATGAACGACACCATTCTCGTGATAACAATTTGCAAAGTTTGACCAGCAGATGAAAGCAAATCTATTGTCGTTTTACCCTTACTACATAGTTGGCAACTTAATGCACTTAAAAGTTATGCCAAAGAATTAGTTGATTTTGAAATTGATACAGATCGTTATCAACTTAATCCTTAAACTTTGACTTTTAGTGTTCGTATTCAATATAGAATCAGATCAACTTCCTCTCCTTATAGCGCAGAATATATTAATCTCTACGTTAAACAAAATGATAAATTAAAACCCGTTGTTAATAATCTCCCCATGTTTGAACTTTCAGTTGAGAATGATCAAAGGTACGCACATAACATTCATATCTATGATCGTAATATAATATTGGGAAGTAGTATGACTCATGGTTATGTCGACCTAATTGTTTTAAATATGTAAATCGAATAGCTCTGGTAAATGATTATGGTGTGTATTACGCATGAAATTGTCTTACCTAATAAAACGTTTTATTTATTTTACAATGTTTTGGAATATCCTATAAAAAAGATTGAGGAATCAGCAATAACAGAGGATTGCAGGAATTGAAAAATTTATAAATATGTTGTTTCAAAAAACAATAATTTTCGACACACATGATAATTAGAATATATGTTCTAAAAGACAAAATTTAAAATAAATATGGGAATATTGCGGAAGTAAATTTAAATTAAAAGGGAAAAAGAAGTTCAGCCTGTTCTTATTATTCATGCTACTATTTTCGTGTAATGAAGATAATAAAATAAATCCCACTAAACATGTCGATATTGATAAAGACCCCATTTGTTGGATCTCCTTCGAAGGCTAACAATTTTATATTGGTGAAGACTTAGCTAGCATTGAGAAAAAATTGATATAAGGCTGTTTCATAGAAGTATATCCCAATGAAAGTATGTATATATCTCTCTATAAAGACTATAATTATCCGAAATAACGTGGAGGCGAGATCTATCTTGGACATTTGATAAAAATTTAAAATTACATGAAATATACTACCATATCACAACCTCTGATGCCAGGTTATCCGATGAAATATTTGAAAACTTTTCGGATAAAAATAATATTCGCTATTACCAATACATTGATTCAATCTGCGAACAAAACAAATACCACCTCCTGAAATTATACACGGCGATACTTTACACAGTAATGTTTTAGACCTGTTATATTAACGTTCTGTAAGAATAATATGGAATTAACAAGCTTTGTAATCTAATTCATTATCCAAACATAAAGCTAGCTATTGCTGGCTTTTTATCAAATACGATTTTGAAGTAAATATTCTCAATTTTTCTGTAATAACCTAATTTTTTACAGTATGTTTCATATTTTTGTGAACTAGATCACAAAAATAATTTTATCTTTATAATAATCTCCAATTCTTTATATTAATTTATTAAAAATAATGGATTGCAAACAATTACAAAAAAAATCATTGATATCACTATTTGGAAAAAAGGCGAACAGCGAGCACCACATAAACCTTTATTACTTCTGTATGTCTTATCAAATTATATACAAAGATATTAAGCGAGTAAGATTAAAAGGAGATCATTTGCATGATCGGTTTGTTCAATGGCATTTTAGGGAAGAGTTTTGGGAATAGAGAAAATTTAATAATTCTATTAAATATTTATTATGTAAAGGTATGATTATGGACAGAGTAATAATGAAAGATTGGATTATTGAGGCATTAAATCATTTAGGAGGAAAAGGATGGCCAAGGGAGGTGAGTAAATATATTTGGGAATGTTATGAAACTGATTTAAAGAATTCTGGCGATAAACTTTATACTTGGCAATATGATGTTCGCTGGGCAGCACAATCATTGAGAAATGAAGGTGTATTAAAACCCGTAAATAATCGGCGAGATTTACCATGGGAATTAGCTTAGAGCATAGTTAGATTTTTTTAATCCGTTTATATCAATTTCTGCATTATGTGAATGAGCGCAATAGGGCTTGATAGTAGTTTAAAAATTAAAATATCAAATGGTATTAACGGTAATCAAATTGTCGAGAGACTATTTTAGGATTTTGACGGAAAAGATATTAAGCAACCTAGATCGAAGGAAGATCAATTACATGATCGGTTTGTTGAATGGCATTTGAGAGAAGTGTTTAGGAACTAATAACGATGGCCAAAATCGACAATCAAATTAAACAATAAATTTTTCAATAAATTCAGGCACAACTTGACTTGCTGGGCCGTAAATTTTGGTTTGAAATAAA
>CALYQY010000035.1 GCA_945291235.1 uncultured Gilliamella sp. | reverse complement strand
CTTGGCCTATTCGTTGGTTTGATAAGCGTGTGCCGGGCGGTTTTGGTATTATGGTTGATGATGTTATTGCAGCTATTTTTTCATCAATTACGGTATGGGTATTGGCTTATTTGCTAGCAAGCTAAATATTGCGAATATTTCGTCTTTTATTTTAAACTAGCATGCTTTTCAAGACTTCCACAAACTGTTGCAAAGCTTTGTTATTATCGCTTTACAACAGTTTATCTAAGCAGTTCAAAACCTTTTTTGAGACCAGCCCAATTTACTTGAAAGATTATTAAAATAGTCATAATCTTTTGAATGTATTAAATTAAATTCATACGATGAACGGCGAATAATGACATCTTGCGTTGGTTTTACCGGTAAAATGATTTGGCTATCACAGGCAATATTAAGATCAAGCGCCGTTGTTGGAAATTTAAGTCGGATAGGATTATCACTTTTAATCACCAGCGGTCTAATAGCTAATGAGTGTGGAAACATTGGTGTAATAATCAGAGCATCTAAATGCGGTGCTAAAATCGGGCCTCCGGCCGATAATGAATAGGCGGTCGATCCGGTTGGTGTGGCAATAATTAAGCCGTCGGCTCGTTGTGAAAAAGCATTACGTTCATTGATATAAACATCATAGTCAATCATATGGGCAACGGTATTGGGAGTGACAACAATTTCGTTAACCGCAAAACCGGAATTAATTAAGTGACCATTATCATAAATAGAGACTTCAAGTAAAAAACGTGGATCATCATCATACTTGCCTGCAATGACAGGTGTTAACTGTTCAATCACTTGATCATGTAAAATATCAGTCAAAAAGCCAAGATTACCACGGTTAACACCAATCACTTTAATTTTATAGTGCGATAAGTAACGAGCTGAGCGTAGCATATTTCCATCACCACCAACCACAATGGCTAAATCAGCTAACTGACCAATGGTATCGAGCGAAGCATATTCGTTGGCGGGAAACTGGCAATATTCCGCTAAGCGGTCTTCGACTAAAACACGAATACCAAGCTCAACTAGCCAATCATGCAACACTTGATGAGTTTGCATTGCTTCTATTTTACGTGGAAGCCCAATCAGACCTATACATTTAAATGGTGTATCCATAAAATATCCTAGTAATTAATGATATAAATTTTTATATTTTTTAATCGAGGGTTAAAAAAATAGTTATCAGCCGATCGATAAACTTGTAATAATAAAATTTGCCCCCATAATAACCGTAATTAACTAAGTTTTCGACTACATTTGGAGTACAGTATGACAGAACAAGATAACAATATGTCAGAAAATGAGACAAATATTGAAGCCACAACGGAAGAATCAACCGAGCAAAAAACTGAATCACAAGCGAATGTTGAAGAGCAATTAAAAGCCAAAGATGCCCGAATTGCTGAGCTTGAGCAAGCGCTACAACTAGCGAAAAAGAACGAAAGCGAGGCAATGATTCGTGCCCGTGCTGAAATCGATAATGTTCGCAAACGTGTTGAACAGGATGTTGATAAAGCCCGTAAATTTGCGCTGGAAAAATTCTCAAATGAGCTTTTACCGGTAATAGATAATTTAGAGCGTGCATTAGAATCGACCGATAAAAACAATCCGGAACATCAAGCAACCGTTGAAGGTTTAGAACTTACTTTAAAATCTTTTTTAGATACTGTTAAAAAGTTTGGAATAGAAGTGATTAATACTCAAGATTCCCAACTAAATCCAGATGTGCATCAAGCGATTAGTATGGTTGAATCGCCGGAACATCAATCGGGTCAAATTGTTAACACAATCCAAAAAGGCTATACCTTAAATGGTCGTTTAATTCGCCCGGCAATGGTTATTGTTGCAAAATAAAAGTATATAAAAAAAACCGCCAGTAATTATGGCGGTTTTTTTATTTGTTTCTTTGTTCTTCGCGGGTTAATTTTTTCATTTTTTGCTCAATTCGTTGACGCTTTAAAGGTGAAAGATAGTCGACAAAGAGTTTCCCTTTTAAGTGATCCATCTCATGTTGAATACAGATAGCTAGTAGCTCATCAGCATCAATTTCATAAGGATTGCCATGCCGATCAAGCGCTTTAATTTTTATTTTTTCAGATCTCGGGACAAATCCACGGCAATCGGGTATCGATAAGCAACCTTCTTCAATGCCTGTTTCACCTTCTTGACTAATCACCTCAGGATTAATAATCACATAGACTTGACTCTTATCTTCAGATACATCGATCACAATAATTTGCTCATGCACATCAACTTGAGTCGACGCTAAACCTATGCCATTTTCGGCATACATGGTTTCAATCATATTATCAATGATTGTTTGTAGTTCTGGGGTAAAATTAGTAACGGGCTTAGCAACTTTGCGAAGTCGTTCATCAGGAAAACGTAATACCGGTAAAATAGCCATAAATTGTTCGATCTACTCCTCAATTATCAATATTTTTCAGATTCTCACACATTGTAAACATTTATTATCACAATGAACAGTCCTTACAGGCTATTGGTAAGATATATCTTATCAATCCATATCAGGACACTGGTTTTTAACTGTTTCATAAAGGTTTATAATGACTAAATATGAATTCTTATTAAGAATTTCAATGCTTGGGTATGGAAAACAAGCAATTTTTGACAGAATAGGACAGCTTTTTGCGTGTGGTTTACCCAACATTATACAAGATGTCTCTTTTTTGTTAGATAAATTAAGATTAAATGACGCTCAATTAGTACAGTTTTATCAAACCTCGTATCTCCATTTTGAACCCATACTTGAATGGTTAATTTCTCCAACGCCACAAAAGCATCTTATTGCTTATTGCGATAGTGACTATCCATTACTATTAAAACAAATTTGTTCCCCACCTTTATTGTTATTTGTGTTAGGTAACCGGCAATTATTAAACTCTCCCCAACTGGCAATGGTCGGTAGCCGTGAGTATAGTGACTATGGCGCTCAATGGGGAAGATACTTTGCGGGTGAATTGGCAATTAATGGTTTGACAATAACCAGTGGTTTAGCGTTGGGGATAGATGCGATATGTCATCGAGGTGCGCTGGATGTATCGGGCTATACTATTGCTGTATTGGGAAGTGGCTTAGCCCAAATAGCACCAAGAACAAATTTAAATTTGGCTAATGAAATTTTAATGAAAGACGGCGCAATTGTGTCGGAATTCTTACCTTTTGAGAAAGCAAGATCGGTCTATTTTCCTCGCCGTAATCGAATTATTAGCGGATTAAGTTTAGGGACATTTGTGATAGAAGCCTCCGAAAAAAGTGGCTCATTAATTACTGCACGCTATGCACTTGAGCAAAATCGTGATGTCTTTGCCTTACCGGGCGATATCGATAATCAGAATTGCTCAGGAACCCATGCTTTAATTAAACAAGGCGCTTATTTAGTTAGTCAGCCAACCGATATTTTAGAGCATTATAGTGGTTATTTATCAACGATTAATCGACAAGCGAGCAGAAGCAATGGCGATAGTCACAATATTTTATATCCGGATATCTTTGCGGTGATTCGTCATCAACCTACACCGGTTGATATTATTGCCTTACTTGTTGATATACCTATTCCGGAATTAACCAGTAAATTATTAGAAATGGAATTAGCCGGCTTAATTATCACCGTTACAGGCGGATACATACGAAACCGTACAATTTAAGGCATCTCAATGCTGACAAAAGTTTTCAGAATTATCCTGTGTTTGAATATAAAAACCGCCGATTGTGATCGGCGGTATAATCAATTCTATTTTTCTTCAATTTCCAGTGCAATTTCAGAAAGGATAATACCGGTATTATCTGCATAAACAAAATCACCGGAAAAGAAGGTGACACCACCAAAATTGACACGAATATCAATTTCGCCTACGCCCTGATCGTCCGATCCGACTGGAATTGCTGCTAGTGCTTG
The DNA here is from genome assembly GCA_945291235.1 of uncultured Gilliamella sp. The sequence goes on along the minus strand of CALYQY010000035.1, from coordinate 18,706 downwards.
AATACCAATTTCAGCGTCAGCTAAATAATCGACCTGCCGTACCGCACCATAAACGATAATGCCTTCCCACTGATTTTGGATAGCAATATCAATAAGTTCAGCATCTATTAATGCTCGACGAACTGAACCACCGCCATCAATCACCAAAACTTTGCCAGCACCATTTGATTGTAAAACTTCGTATAACAAGCCGTTATCTTCAAAACATTTGACTGTTACAGCTTGACCTGAAAATGATGTTACCCCACCAAAATTACTGAAAATTGGTTCAACGACGTTAACATCTTCTGGGTAGTAATCGCAAAGAATAGAAGTATCAAACTCCATTATCGAGTCTCCTTTTGCTGTAATAATGAATTGTTTCTAGTATAACGCTAATATTGAGTGACACGATATTAAATTTCATAAACGTGAGCTAGCTCAAAATAATACCCAAACAATAAAGTAAATTTGTCAATAAAGCAAGTTTGACCATTTGAATTAATAACGGTGTAGCATCTTTTGCTTGATTAAATTTAAATACTGCATAGATATGTTGGATGTATAAAGGAAAAGTTAAGATAAATAAACTGCTCCAGATTGTCTTTAAATACAGATAAGCAAATAGACCAAGTAGACTTAATGCGCTAAGGATTAAACTTAAGTGATAGTATTTACCAAATGTTTTACCCCATAACACAATCAGCGTGCGTTTATGGTGAATGCGGTCGTTATCGGCATCGCGCAAATTATTGATATTAAGTACTGCAACCGCCAGTAAACCGCTACTTATGGCAGGTAAAATAATGGATAGCGATACTATTTTGGTTTGCAAATAGTCACTCCCCATTACACCGATTATTCCAAAGAAAATAAAAACCGACAGATCGCCAAGCCCAATATAACCATAAGGTTTTTTACCTATGGTATAAGTTATCGCCGCAACGATAGATAACAGCCCTAATAGTATAAAAATGAATAATTGGTAAATATCATTGCACGCCAGCAAAAGTAAGCAAAGGCCAGAAACAATACACAGCAAAATGTTAATTGATAAACCAACTTTTAGTTGCCGAAGGCTAATTAAACCTAATTGAATTCCACGTTGATGACCAATTAGATTATCTTTGTCAGTGCCTTTAATGGCATCACCATAATCATTGGCAAGATTGGATAATATTTGTAGCAATGCAGCTGTTATGATAGTAAAAATCGTAACAGGTAAGTTGAACGATTGTTGCCAAAAAGCCAGTGCATTGCCTAATAAAACAGTTGATAATGAAAGCGCTAACGTCTTAGGGCGTAAACTAATAATCCACGGATTATATTTAATGTGCATACAACATGATATTTAAATCGATAACAATAAGCAGTCATCATAACAATAATTGATATTAAATTCACGTTATAACAACTGCCGAATTAGCTCTCTATTACTTGCTTAAGCGTTTTGATGCGTTTGGCGACATTTTGGCTTTTTTGAAAAATCGTCTCACTTTTCCGGTACGTAATGCCGCAATGAAATAACCAAGTGAACCATAAATTACACCTAGCATTAAGATCATAAAGATATTAAACCAATTATCCGATAAGCTAAGCCCCATTTGATTGACGCCAGCAATCATGTTGGTTGCCCAAGTTGAAGGTAGCATTTTCGATACAAATTGTACCCAAAGTGGCATTGCATCGAGCGGCCAGATAGTGCCGGAGAGATAAAACACCGGTGTTGTCAAAAATGCTAAGGTAAGATAAATCATCTCTGAACGGCGCAAGCATTCAGTAAGTAACTTACTTAAACCTAAAACCGCAAGCAGCAGCGGAAATGTCATTATCAAAATTTCCAATATATTCGCCAGCTGCCTATAGCCCAGTACCCAAGGCCACAAACCGAATAGCACAATGGATAAAAATAACCAAATAGGTATCAAACCACATAGCGCACCAAAAATAGCAATGAAAGGCGGTTTACCTTGAGGTAAAGAGTGCAATGTAATATTGGTACGGGTTGAAGCAATTAAAAATGAGTGTTGCAATAACATCACGAGCAATCCCGGAAATGTAATGGCGGCAAAACTGATACCGGCATTATAAAGGGGCTGAGTTTGTCCTTTTATGGGCGATAAAATAATATCGATTTGTTTATCCGAAAATCCATTGGTACGCATGATACGGGTATTAAAATCGGTTAAAATTTGCTGATAAATACCTCTAATATCAACTTGTATTAAACCATTCGCTAAACGGCTCGAAGCATCGCCATAAGCCGGTATTGTGACCTCTTGACCATTTAATATGTTTTTTTCAAAATCTCTTGGAATGGTAAAGACGGCAAAAAGTTTACGATTATTGATATCATCATAAGCTTGCAATGAGTTCTCATAAGTCAATACTTCGATTTTAGAACTGGTGTTTAATGAACGAATCAAACTACGACTGGTTGCACTATGATCTTGATCCACAATGGCTACCGGTAAATTAGTAATGGTGCCATTAATGTATACTAAACTCATCAATGAAACGGATATAAGTAGTAGCAACCACACAGGTCGCACTAACATATACATAAACGTTTTTAAAAATGAAGAAAAAAATATTTTAAGCATCTATCTTTTTCTCCTTACTGTGCGTGTAAACGCTTAACTAAGCGTTTTCTGACTAACACGGTAATTATTATTGGATAGATCATCAAAATCCCACAAGTTTTAAATATAGAGAGATAAGTCGAGTGCCGTAAGAAAAGATCGAACAGTTTATTAAGGGCATAAGTTAACGGTTCAAGTGATGAGATAAACCTCGCTATCCACGGCATTGATAATTCGGGCACAACAACACCGGAATAGGTTAAGGCTAATCCTACCAGTAAGCCGATAAAGGTGTAAGCATCAAGTGATGTTTTTGTGAAAGTAAAAAGTAAAATGCCAATGCTTTGCGCTGCAATGACATAAAAAAATACCACAATCATCATCGCAAATGGAGAGCCAGATACTCGTGCATCTGAAAACAGCACCAACATTGCAATTTCGAATATAAGTAGCATAGTATACCAAATGGTATAAGGTGCTAATTTGCCAAGCACAAATGGATAACTAAGACGAGTTCGCTTATGCAGTTGCGATAAAATATGAATGGTTGTTGTCACAACAAATAGTTGTAACAGATGTACGACTGCGGAAAATTGCTGGAAGTACATTGAGTTACCGCTGGCGTTAAATAGCCCGTCATAATTAAAATTCACTTTAGCAAGTGTCGGTACCGGTAAACCGATGCTGGTTGCCATAGTGGTTCGATATTGGGTATTTAATTGCGCAATTAAACCCGAATAATCCATAATCGAATATAACCCGGCACTATAATATAACGCATTGTAATAGAGCATAGGCGTAGGTTGGCGACCAGCTAAAACATCTGCTTCAAAATTAGAAGGGATATATAAAATGGCGTAAATTTTGGCTTTTTGTAAATCTCGCTCAGCATCAGCAAGCGCACTATCATAATTGACTAGATCGGCATGGGCACCGGCATTGAGATTACGAACTATTTCTCGCGATAATGCACTTTTATCTAGATCAACATAGCCGACAGGCAGATCATACAGTACCCCACGATAAAAGATACTGCTGATTAAAACAAAGATAATCAGTGGCAAAATCCACATTAACCAGTGAAAGGTAAAACGCCTAAATATAACCGGTATCTCATCGTTAAAGGCGTCTTTAAAGCGGTGCCAAAAGTCGAAGGTTAGTTGTCTAATTTCCATAATGTGCTCATACCTGCACGCAAACCTTTGACAGGTGTTAATGGATAAAGTCTAACTTCGAATGTTTTCAGATCAAAGTCACCGGTGGCACGAGTTGCCCGTTTAGTTGCATAATCACCCATTGGCGCAATATAACGAATCTCTGCTTCGATTTCTTCATTACCTAGCGCAGGTACCTCGAGTTTAATTCGATCACCTTTATGGATATTTGGCATAATGTTTTCACGAAGGTTGAAAACAAAGTAGGCTTGCGGTAATCGAATCAATGTTAGTAAAGGACTATTAGCATTAAAAAGTTCACCAACTTCAGCAGGGATTGATCCCACCTCACCATCGACAGGCGCTTTAACGATTAAATCGTCATACTGAATTTGTAATTGCTTGAGCTGCTCTTGTGCTTCTTTTAATTTAGCATCATAAATTTGCCGTTGTTCAATACGGTCGCCGTTTTTAGCTTGATCTAAATTAGCTTGTGCTGATTGGACTTGTTGAAAGGCAGCATCGCGGGTTTTTAATGCACTATCTAACACCGATTGTGACACAAACCCCTTAGTAGAAAGGGCTTTATTACGGTTATACTCTCGATTTGCATTATCATAAGCAACTTTAGCCTGTTCAACTAAAGCCTCATAATAGCGCATACTTTCTTCACGGGTACCATGCTTAGAAAGTTCTACCTGCGCTTGTGCTTGATCCCGGGCTGCTTCAGCGGCTCTAACTTGCGCTAAAAGTTCGGGACTATCGAGTGTAATTAAAATATCGTTTTGCTTAACATCATCACCACGATTAACATGGATCAGTTGTACTCGCCCTTTAGCTTTTGAGGCAATGCTAACATTAGGCGCATCAACTTCGCCCTGCAATATAAGCTGGCTGTTGTGAGCGCGGATTAAAATTGTCATCGAAATCAGAATAACAATTAATGCAATTATAATAAAAGTTTTTTTATTCATAAATTTGTATAAGTGACAATAATTAGATAAGACCTAAAGAACTAGGAAAATTGTATGTAAGATTGATTCAATATACGTCAGTTATGATTATTATACCATACGAATAGTGCTTTATTTAAACAATGAAAGCTACATTTATGTGGCAAAAAAGAATATATTGGTACTATTAACATCTAATACATTTTAGTTATTCTATGTGAGCATTAAATAAATTTCAATAATTGTAAACCAACATTTTAATAGATTTTATTTATGAATATTATCAGTCAAAAGAAATAGATAAAAACCTACTTATTTAGTATGATATTTTTTAATTGAAAATTATAGGGTTTGTAATATGGAAAAAATAGTTATTATTGGTGGCGGAGCAGGCGGTTTAGAGCTAGCCACGGACCTTGGTGATAAATTAGGTAAACACAATAAAGCGCAAATTACTTTAATTGATAAAAATAGTTATCATCTTTGGAAACCTTTGTTACATGAAGTGGCAACAGGGGTGCTTGATGAGCAAGTTGATAATATTTATTATGCATCCCAAGGGCAACAACACTATTTTCAATTCACTCAAGGTACCTTCACCGATCTTGATCGTGACCATAAACAGATCAAAATTACTGATATTAACAATCAAACTGATACTATCGATTATGATATTTTAGTAGTGGCTATTGGTAGTACGTCCAATGATTTTGGTACGCCGGGCGTGAAAGAGCACTGTATCTTTTTAGATGACCAAAATGCGGCAATCAAATTACGTGAAACCTTAGTATCAAAATTCACTCGTTTTTGTTCGATCATTGATGACAAAGATTCCACTGAGCAAGAAAAAATCCGTATTGCCATTGTTGGTGGTGGGGCAACCGGTGTTGAATTAGCCTCCGAATTACCACACATGGTTGAAACTTTTGGTGCTTGTGGTCGTAATAAGATGTGTTCAGATCTTTTGGATGTATCCGTCATTGAAGCTACCGATCGCATTTTACCAGCCCTACCTGAAACTACTGCATTAAGTATCACTAAAACTTTAGAAAGCCGTGGAATTCACGTGTTAACTAAAACGATGATTACGAAGGCTGAAAGTGATGGTTTTTATCCAAAAGACGGTCAAACGATAAAAGCCGATATTATGATTTGGACAGCCGGGGTTAAAGCGCCAGATTATTTAAAAGAGATTGCAGGCTTAGAATCGAGTCGCTCTAACCAATTAGTGGTTAAACCAACATTACAAACGACCCGCGATGATAGCATTTTTGTGATTGGTGATTGTGCTTATGCAATGCAGGAAAGCGGTCGTGCTTCACCACCTACTGCGCAAGCGGCACACCAAATGGCAAAAATTTGTTATGAAAACATCGTTAATCTACTGAATAATCAACCATTAAAATCATTTAAATATACTGATAATGGTACTATTATCTCGTTGCACGATACAGCGCAAGGCGTGATTAAGCTAGGTGGCAAGAGTGAAATGAGTGTAAAAGGGTGGTTTGCGCTAATTATTCATCGATTGTTATATCGAATGCATCAAGCAAGTTTACTCGGTATTTTCAAAACGATCCGTTTTGCTCGAGCGAGTAAATTTATGTACAAAACAAAATCGACATCGATTTTCAGCAATCGGGATTAGTTACTAAAACACGACTAAAAGCTACTTAAAATTTATTTAAGTAGCTTTTAGATAATAATATTTATAATATTACTCTGATTTATTTTTTTAAGTAAAGAATCATGCGTTCTATTTTAATTATTATATTACTTTTCGCTACCTACACCACGGCCACAGCAGATTACCAACCACTAGATGGCGATATTATTTTCCAATCTTCTCAATCAAACCAAAGCAAGGCGATTGAGCTAGCAACCAAGTCACCTTATAGTCACATGGGAATAATTTTTATTAAAAATGGAAAACCTTATGTCTTTGAAGCAGCATCTAAAGTGGTCTATACACCGTTTGATAAATGGGTAAATCGAGGAAAAAATAGAAAATATGTCATTAAACGCCTAAAAGATCACGCTTTATCACAAAAAGAAATTGCTAATTTAAAACGAGTTGCTCATTCATTTGAAAATAAGCCTTACGATATTTGGTTTGGCTGGGATGATAAGTATATTTATTGCTCAGAACTAGTTTGGAAAATTTATAATAAAGCACTTAACTTAAAAATTGGACAATTACAAAGGATTAAAGATTTTAATCTGTCAGCACCAGCAGTTAAACAAAAACTAACTGAACGCTATGGAGATAAGATCCCTTATCAAGAAACCGTTATTTCACCAGTCGCTATATTCAATTCACCATTATTAATAACGGTAGATCAACATTGGTCGAATTAGATAAGTAACAATCTCTTAATTGGAGCAAAACTCTTACGATACAAATGGTTGATACCGTGTGATTCTATAGCCATTAGGTGATCCTTGGTGGGATATCCTTTATGCTTTGCCAATCCATATTGCGGATACAATTTGTCTAATTCAACCATTTCACGATCACGAGTCACTTTCGCAAGAATCGACGCTGCGCTAATTTCAGCAACAAGTAAATCGCCTTTAACGACGGCTTGTGTTTGAATACCAAATTCAGGACAACGATTGCCATCCACTAAAACATAATTGGGTTTGATTTTTAAGCCAGACACCGCCCGTTGCATAGCCAACATAGTGGCATGAAGAATATTAAGCTTATCAATCTCATCGACTGATGCTCTTGCAACACTCCACGCTAATGCATTTTGCTTGATAATATCAAATAAAGCTTCACGTTTTTTTTCTGTCAGCTTTTTAGAATCGGTTAATCCCTCTATCGGTTTATTTGGATCTAAAATCACAGCAGCAGTAACAACATCACCACACAGAGGGCCTCGTCCAACTTCGTCAACTCCAGCTATTAATGTGGCATCAGGGTAGGTAAATTCTAACAACAAGGGGAATCCTCTAATACATCAAGTACAGCTTGTGCTGCTTGTTCATCAGCATTACAACGAATTTGCTTATGTAAAGATAAGAATGTATTTTTCAAATCAGCATTATTGCTTTCTAAATAAGGAATAATATGGTTGGCAATATTTTCCGGGGTACAATCATGTTGTAATAGTTCCGGCACAATCTGTTTACCCGCTAAAATATTGGGTAACGAAACATAAGGTGTTTTGATCAGTTTTTTAGCTAACCAAAAAGTGAAAGGTTTCATTTTATAACCCACCACCATTGGGCACTTAGCTAGCATACACTCTAAAGCCACCGTTCCGGAGGCTAATATGGCTGCATTACTGGCAATCATCGCTTCACGAGCATGACCATCAAGTAATTGTACTTCAAGTTGTGGCGCTATTTGGGCTTTTATCTGCTCAAACTCCTGTCGCCTTTTAGCATTCACTAACGGTACAACAATATGTAGATCAGGATAACGCTCACGCAATAGCTGGGCAGCTTGTAAAAATGGGGCTGACAATAAGGTCACTTCAGCATGGCGACTACCGGGCAGTAAAGCTAAACAGCGGCCAGTAGGGGCAATACCTAATTGTTGACGCATTGCGATTTGATCTGGCTCAAGCTGGATATCATCTGCCATTTTGTGACCAATAAAGCGACAAGGCACGTCAAACTTATCATAGAAAGCTTTTTCAAAGGGTAAAAATGCCAGTATTAAATTGGTATTACGTTTAATTATAAAAACACGTTTTTGTTTCCAAGCCCAAACTGACGGACTAACGTAATGAATTGTTTTAATGCCCGCTTGTTTTAATTTTCCTTCTAAAGAAAGATTAAAATCAGGTGCATCAATACCGATAAAGATATCCGGCTTAAGCGCAATTAATCGTTTAGTGATATCCTTGCGAATAGCTAAAATACGGCGTAATCTCCCTAATACTTCAACAATACCCATTACCGATAATTCATCCATTTCATACCATGCTTGACAGCCTTGCGCTTGCATTAAAGGGCCGGCAATACCGACGAAATGAATATTAGGATGATGTTGTTTAAGAGAACGGATTAAACCTGCACCGAGGATATCGCCAGAGGTTTCTCCGGCGACTAAAGCGATAGTTAACGGTTTATTGGTCATTAACGAATAATGCCACGTGTTGAGCGGCTAAAAAAGTCGACAAAAAGTTGCGCTTCGGGATGATGTTTGGCAATTATCTCAATTTCAGCTTTGGCATCATCAAAACTTAATCCATTTCGATAAAGTGCCTTATAGCTGTTGCGTATTGCTTGCAACGCATCTTTACTAAAACCACGACGTTTTAGACCTTCGTAATTTACGCCATGTGGTGTTGCATGATTACCTTGTGCAATGACGTAAGGGGGAACATCTTGTGCAACGCCAGAACAGCCACCCACCATAACATGTGATCCAATTACACAAAATTGATGTACAGCTGTCATACCACCAATAATCACATGATCATCTAAATGAACATGCCCACCAAGAGTGGCATTATTCGCTAAGATGCAATGATCACCAATAATACAATCGTGAGCAACATGGGCGTTAATCATCAGTAAATTATCGTTACCGATACGTGTTAATTCGCCACCTTGAACCGTGCCACGATGAATTGTCACACTTTCACGAATCAAATTACGATCGCCAATAATAGTCCGAGTTGGTTCGCCACGATATTTTAAGTCTTGGTTAACTTCGCCAATGGAAGCAAATTGATAGATTTGATTATCTTTACCAATTTGAGTATGACCATTAATAACCACATGCGATTTTAAAAAAGTCCCATCACCAATTTCAACATTTTCACCGATATAACAAAAAGGCCCAATTTTGACATTATTGCCAATTTTTGCCCCTTTTTCTATCACTGAACTTGGATGTATTTCTGCTGCCATAACCGTTCCTTAATACTGTTTTGGGATATCTTTAAATCGAAGTTATTTACGAGCACACATCATTTCGGCTTCACAAACTAACTTACCGTCAACAGTTGCAACTCCATGGAACAAGGCAATACCACGACGCTCTTTAATATATTCCACATCAAGCATAAGCTGATCACCTGGCACAACCGGGCGTTTAAAACGTGCTTTATCAATTGAAGCAAAGTAATAAAGCTGGCCTGGTGAAAGCTCTTCAATACTTTTAAAGGCTAAAATTCCGGTTGCTTGAGCCATGGCTTCTAAAATTAAAACACCCGGGAAAATAGGTTTATTTGGGAAGTGCCCCTGAAAGAATGGCTCATTAACCGTAACATTTTTAATGGCTTTTAATGTTTTACCTTTTTCATAACTAATAACACGATCAACCATTAAAAATGGATAACGGTGAGGTAATAAACTGATGATTTCTTCAATATCAAGGGTATTAAGTTCGGTAGTCAAAATAGCTATCCTTATATATTATTTTCAATAAATTTTGAACATTATAACTGAGGATCCCGCTATCACTCAAGGATGATTTCAACCACAAGGCTTTGATTGATTAAATCGCTGGAAATAATATTGGTATCTGGTATTTAAATAAATGATTTGTAAATATTATTTTATAAAGTTTTAATTCATATATAATGTTGTGAATAATAACAAAAAACCATTTAACTCGGAGAAGTAAAATGAAATCATTGATTAAAATGACTTTAATAAGTAGTGCAATGGTATTTGCATTAGCCGGCTGTAATGAAAACGAAAATGCATCTACTGGCAAACTTACCATTTCGACTGATGCACAAAAAGAGTCTTATGCGTTAGGCTCCTCTTTTGCAACCTATATGAAAGATAATTTAGACCAAAACGAAATTCAAACAGATTTAGAATATTTAATCGGTGGTTTTGAAGAAACCTATCGTGGCGCATCACAACTTTCAGAAGATGAGATTAAAAAAACATTAAACGCATTTCGTGAACGTGTTGAAAAAGAGAGCAAAGCACGTTTTGAAAAAGAAAAAACTGAAAATACTGCCGCTGGTGAAAAATTCCGTCAAGAATTTGCTAAACAAAAAGGTGTAAATCAAACTAAGTCTGGATTACTTTACCAAATTATTAAAGAAGGCAATGGGCGTCATCCAACCGCTGATGATAGCGTAATTGTTCACTATGTAGGAACATTAACCAACGGTCAGAAATTTGATAGTTCTTATGATCATGGCGAAACGGCAACATTCCCATTAAAAGCGGTAATTAGTGGTTGGACTGAAGGCATTCAATTAATTGGCGTTGGCGGTAAAATTAAGTTAGTTGTTCCACCTGAATTAGCTTATGGCGATCAAAAACGGGGTGGTCAAGGAGACAAACCGGGTATCGGACCAGCATCGACACTTGTATTTGAAGTTGAATTACTCGGCATTGATGGCGATGATTCTCAGCAAAGCATTCAACCGTTAGGGCATGAAGAAAAAGTAAAACCTTCAGCTGAACCACAACAATAACCCGTGGTTAACGAATTTGGTTAACGCTTTAAACTATACACTTGTCATTTTGGGTCCTGCTTATGGGACCCAATCAGCTTATTGTGCTTATCAATTTGCACAAGCTCTACTGGCTCATACTCCACACCGCATTGAAAATATCTTTTTTTATGCAGATGGTTGTTACAACGCAAACCGTTGTACCGATCCAGCTAGTGATGAGTTTGATTTAGTTAACGCATGGCAACAATTAGCAAAAAAATACGCTATTCGATTAACGGTTTGTGTTGCTGCTGCACAACGGCGAGGTATTACTGAAGATAATCTTGCTGACTACTTTGAATTAACCGGGCTTGGCGAACTGGGCGAATCAATAGCCGAATCAGATCGTGTAATTCAATTTTAGGTTAAGGTCATATTCAATGAAAAACGTTGCAATCATTATTAGCTCGCCACCTCATGGTAACGCTAAAGGCAGAGAAGCACTTGATGCCGCCTTAGCCCTGTCTGCAATTAACCATATATCGGTTATATTTATCGATAGTGGTATTTTTCATTTATTGACAAATCAATCGCCTGAACAAATTTTGATGCGTGATTATATTGCGACATTTAATATGCTTGAACTTTATGATATTGAAGATGTTTATGTAGACCAATCTTCACTTAAAGCAGAGCATCTAACTGATATTACGTTAAATATTCCCACTCAAATTATTGATAGGTCAACGTTAAATCAACTACTTGCTAAGCAAGATATGATTTTACGTTTCTAATTGATATTTATATTGAAAACCGGATTTGATCTGCAACCTCTCTACTGACTAAATAAATTAAAACAGTCGCAAGCGATTTTACCAACGGTAAATATTTACAAAGGTACAATGAATTTTTGTGGGCTGGTTAGACAAAAAAGCCCACCCTATTTAAAGTTAAGCGAATAGAGTGGGCAAAATCAATCAAATGTTATAGTTATAATAAATTAAACTAGTTGTTTCATCTGATCGGCAATTTTCTCTGCTTGCTGACCAACAACGATTTGTACGCCGGTTTTACCTAGCTTAATCACCGCCATTGCACCAAGCGCTTTTGCCGCTTGTTCGTCAACTAAATCTGAGTCATTGACGTTTAATCGTAAACGGGTAATACATGAATCAATACCGGTGAGATTTTCTTTACCGCCGACAACAACTAAGTACTGTTGCGCAAGTTTTGATACATCGCCAACTGTTTGTACTTGTTCTTGATTTTGCGTTTCTTCAGAAGAAACATCGCCATCTTCGCGACCAGGTGTTTTAAGATTGAATTTAACGATCACAAAGCGGAACACAATGTAATATACAACGAAGAAAACGATACCTTGTAATATTAGCATATACCAATGTACAGCAAGTGGATTACGGCTTTGTAGTAACATATCAATCAAACCGGCACTGAATGCAAAACCAGAAATCCATTGCATGGTAGCGGCGATAAATAATGAGATACCGGTAAGCACAGCGTGGATGACATAAAGCACTGGTGCTACAAACATAAAGGCAAATTCAAGCGGTTCAGTAATCCCGGTAAAGAATGCCGCAAAAGACGCTGCGAGCATAATTGACGCTGTTTTATCTTTATTAGCTTTTTTAGCCGTGTGATAAATGGCTAATGCTGCACCCGGTAAACCAAACATCATAATCGGGAAGAATCCAGCTTGATAACGACCTGTTTGACCTACAATAGCGTGACCGGCGTCAATTGATTCTTGCCCACCTAAGAAGTAAGGAATATCGTTAATGCCGGCAACGTCAAACCAGAATACTGAATTGAGTGCGTGATGCAAACCAACAGGAATAAGTAAACGGTTAAAGAAACCATAAATACCAGCACCTACCGAGCCTAAATTTTTAATCCATTCACCAAATACAACTAATGAGCTATATACGACAGGCCAGATGAAATATAAGATAGCAGAAACCAATAGCATGACGATAGAGACAATGATTGGCACCAATCTTTTACCACTGAAAAATGCTAACGTTTTATGCAGTTCAACAGAACTAAAACGGTTGTATAATTCAGCTGAAATAATCCCAACTAAAATACCAATAAACTGGTTATTAATTTTTGCAAATGCTGGTGATATCTGACTTTCCCAGCCTGCTAGTTTGGTATCGACTCCTTGAAAAAGTGCCACAGTATTAGGCGATAATAAAGTCGTAATAATTAAAAAACCAACCAGACCAGAAAGCGCCGCAGCACCGTCTTTATCTTTAGACATACCATAAGCTACCCCAATTGCAAAAAGGATAGGCATATTATCAATAATAGCTCCGCCGGATTTAATTAAAAATGCAGCGATAATATTATTGGTACCCCAGCCATTTGGATCAATCCAATATCCAATGCCTAATAGTATTGCGGCGGCAGGTAATACTGCGACAGGCACCATTAATGAGCGCCCGATACGTTGCAAATAAGCTAAAATTCCCATATTTTTACCTCATATATTTATTTGGGAGTTACTTGAAAAATAATGAAATTTCACTTTTTTCAGTAATTGTAGTAAATCATTTACTATTTGACTCTATATTATTTTACTTCGCAAATTAATTATTCATTTTTTGTGATTTTTGTCACGATTTTTTTTGCTTAAATACATTAATATAGTAGAATACAGACAACATATTTTACATTAAAAAAAAAGAAGTTATTTAATTATATCAAAAGAGGTATTCCCCCATGAGACTCATTCCATTAGAAAATGCCCAAGAAGTAGGCGCTTGGGTTGCTCAGCGTATTGTTAATAAAATTAACCAATTCAACCCGACAGCAGATCGTCCGTTTTTGTTAGGTTTGCCAACCGGAAGCTCTCCTTTGGTCATGTATCAACAATTAATTAAACAGTATCAAGCGGGTAAAGTGAGTTTCAAACACGTTGTGACTTTTAATATGGATGAATATGTGGGCTTGCCAGAAGATCATCCACAAAGTTATCATACTTTTATGCATGAAAATTTCTTTGACCATATTGATATTGATAAAAACAACATTCATATATTAAACGGAAATGCACCAGATATCGATGCCGAATGTCGTCAATATGAAGAAAAAATTAAAGCCTATGGTAAAATTAATATCTTTGTTGGTGGTGTTGGTCAAGATGGGCATATTGCATTTAATGAACCCGGCTCTTCACTTTGCTCCCGTACCCGTATCAAAACCTTAACAGATGATACTCGCATTGCGAATTCGCGTTTCTTTGATAATGACAAAGATTTAGTGCCTAAACATGCGCTAACAATTGGTGTTGCAACGTTAATGGATGCGCAAGAGGTCATTTTATTAGTTTGTGGACATAATAAAAGCTTAGCTTTACAAGCGGGTGTTGAAGGATCAATTAACCACTTGTGGACAGTCACCGCACTACAAATGCATCCTGCATCAATCATTGTTTGTGATGAGCCAAGCACTGATGATCTTAAAGTCAAGACACTAAAATATTTTAAACAAATGGAAGCTGATAATCTTAAAGTGACCGTTTTATAAAGGATAACTCAATGTACGCATTAACCAATTGTCGTATTTATACTGGTTATGAGATTCTTGAAAATCACGCCGTTGTTATCGACGGCGATAAGATTGCCAAAGTCTGTAAACAAAATGAACTACCTACCGATATTACTGTTGAAAATCTACAAGGCGCAATTGTTGCACCCGGTTTTATTGATATCCAAGTAAATGGTTGTGGGGGAGTCCAATTTAATGAAACGCTTGATGCTTTAAGTGTTGAAACATTAGAAGCGATGCAAGCGACCAACCTTGTTTATGGTTGCACAAGCTATTTACCGACACTTATCACTTCAACTGATGAGTTTATGATTAAAGCGGTTAAAGTTATGCGGGAATATTTAGCCACGCATCCGAATCAAGCGTTAGGATTACACCTTGAAGGTCCTTATATCAATCCTGAAAAGAAAGGGATTCATGACCAAAATATTATTCGTAAACCTTCACAGCAAATGATAGATTTTCTTTGTGAAAATGCCGATGTTATTAAAGTCATTACTTTAGCGCCGGAACGGGTTGAAAGTCATTTTATCAAGCAACTTGTTAAAGCTGGTATTCATGTATCGGTTGGGCACTCAAATGGACATTATGATGACTGTCGTCGTGGTTTTAATGACGGTATTCGTTTAGGCACCCATTTATTTAATGCTATGCCTTATATTACCGGGCGTGAACCGGGCGTTGTTGGTGCAATTTATGATGAACCTGAAGTGTATGTTGGGGTTATCGCTGATGGTCAACATGTAAGTTGGGCAAACATTCGTAATAGCCATAAAATCAAACAAGATCACTTAATATTAATTACCGATGCGATGTTGCTTGCCGGTTCAAACTTAGAATCGGGCGTATTTGCCGGTAAAACAATTTATTACAAAGACGGTCGCTGTATTGATGAAAATGGTACGCTAGGTGGCTCGGCCTTAACCATGATTGAAGCGGTAAAAAATGCGGTGCAGTATGTCGGTATCGCATTGGATGAAGCATTAAGAATGGCAACCCTTTATCCTGCTAAAGCCATTGGTGTTGATAAACAACTCGGTACCATAACTGAAAGCAAAATTGCCAACTTAGTTATTTTTAATCCGGATTTTACTGTACTTAAAACGGTTGTTAATGGAGAGATGAGCCGTTAGAATATCAGATAATTAAGAAAATATTGAGATAATATATGACATTTAATTATCTGAACTTAGTGGGTAATGCTGAGCTAATCAAACAGTTAAATTATGCAATTATTTATCGTTTGATTGTTCAGCAAGCACCACTATCACGCATTCAATTAGCCGAAGTCAGCCAGCTGGCACCCGCAAGTATTACCAAAATTACTCGTCAACTTCTTAAAAATAAACTGATCAAAGAAGTTGATGCGCAACAATCAACTGGCGGACGCCCTGCTGTTTCGATACAGGCAAAATTTAGTTACTATCAAACAATCGGTGTGCAGTTAAGCCGTTCGCATATCACCATTGAACTTTATGACTTAGGTGGCCGCTCGTTGATGTCAGAAGTGCATCCGCTGACAATTTTCACAGAGCAAGAAGTACAACAATATTTAATTAGCTTACTTAAACAGTTTATAGAAAACCACAGTAAAAAAATTAAACGACTGGTTGCTATATCAGTTGTATTACCTGGCTTGATTGACTCACAGCGAGGCATCGTTCGTTATACCCCTCATATTCAAGTTAAAGCATGGCCGCTAGCTGAAGTGTTGCGAAAAGAGTTTAATGTGACCATTTATTTAGGCAACGATATTCAAAGCTTAGCACTGGCAGAAAGCTACTTTGGTTCAACTCAAGATGTTGAAGACTCAATATTGATTCGTGTTCATCGCGGTGTGGGTTCGGGCGTTATTGTTAATCAACAACTTTTAACCAACCATAATCAGAGCGCTTGTGAAGTTGGTCATATTCAAGTTGATGCTTTGGGTGAGCGTTGTCATTGTGGTAATTTCGGTTGTCTGGAAAATCGAGTTGTAAACGATGCGATTGAACGCCGTGCCATACAGATGATAGAACAAGGTTATCCAACCAAACTCACTCTTGATGCGTGTCATATTGCTAACATTTGTCAGTGTGCTAATCAAGGCGATGAGCTGGCAATAAAATTAGTCAAAGATGCCGGCGAAAATCTTGGTCGAGCTGTGGCAATTATGGTGAATATTTTTAATCCACAACGCATAGTGTTAGCCGGTGAGCTAACCAAATCACCACAAATCCTTTTAAGTGCCGTCAATAGTGCTTTAAATGCGCTAAGTTTAGAGGATTTAAGAAAGAATCTTACCATTAACTGCTCATCGCTCAATGACCGATCGGCTATTGGTGCATTTGCCTTAATTCAACAAGCGCTGTTTAATGGTTCGTTATTAATGACGTTGTTTGATGACTATAATTAAATAGATTTTGGTGACTAAAAAGCCCGATGATTCGGGCTTTGTCAATTAGGCTAAAATGCGTAACATTCTTCTTAACGGCTCAGCGGCGCCCCATAATAGCTGATCGCCAACGGTAAAGGCAGATAAGAAATCTTTGCCCATATTCAATTTACGTAAACGACCAACCGGCGTTGTTAATGTTCCGGTAACAGCAGCCGGAGTGAGTTCTTGCATCGATAACTGGCGATCATTTGGTACCACTTTCACCCAATCATTATGCCCGGCGAGTAATTGTTCAATTTCAGGCACGCTGATATCTTTCTTCAGCTTGATTGTAAAGGCTTGGCTATGGCAGCGTAATGCGCCGATACGAACGCACAAGCCGTCAACCGGAATAATTTGGCTGGTGCCTAAAATCTTGTTGGTTTCAGCTTGACCTTTCCACTCTTCTTTACTCTGACCATTGTCTAACGCTTTATCAATCCATGGGATTAAACTGCCGGCTAACGGCACACCAAAGTTATCGGTCGGTAAGCTGCCGTCACGCATTTTTTGCGTCACTTTACGTTCAATCTCTAAAATTGATGAATTAGGATCTTGTAACTCTTTCGCAACTTCAGCATGTAACATGCCCATTTGTGTTAACAGTTCACGCATATGGCGAGCACCACCGCCGGAAGCGGCTTGATAAGTTGAAACAGAAATCCAATCAACTAAATTTTCAGCAAATAAGCCACCGAGCGACATAAGCATTAAGCTGACAGTACAGTTACCACCAACAAAAGTTTTGAAGCCTTGATCCAATGCTGTATGAATGTTAGCTTTATTTACCGGATCTAGCACGATGATGGCATCATCTTCCATTCGAAGTGTTGAAGCGGCATCAATCCAATAGCCTTGCCATCCGGTTGCACGAAGTTTGGCGTAAATCTCTGAGGTGTAATCACCACCTTGACAGGTAACAATAATATCTAATGCTTTTAGCGCATCAATATTATCGGCACTTTGTAATGTCCCGGTTTTACCTCCAAATGTAGGTGCAGCTTGACCTGCTTGAGATGTAGAAAAGAAAACCGGATTGATATAATCAAAATCATGCTCTTCAACCATACGTTGCATCAGAACAGATCCCACCATTCCACGCCAACCGACAAAACCAACATTTTTCATAATTTATTTCCAAAAAGTAGATGTTATATTGAGATATATTTTTTACTATTAAAACAAAATATCTTGATAAAACAAAGTAAGATAAGAATTATTTCTACAGGGTATAACAAAATAACATGGCGTTATATTAAACAGCTAAATCAATGAGTTTATTAAGTGCTTGATAAGCAAGGCAGCGGTTTTGAGTGTTTTAAAACCAGTTTGCCTTACTTATACAGACGACTTATTTTGAGCGATTGCTATGCGCTAAAAATCCTCATCTTGATCGGAATTGGTTGTCATTGATGCGATATTAATTTGCTCAATACCTTCCATTGATGCTTTGATTACTTCCGGTAATAAATCATCTAGCTGCAATTGTTCTCTGAGCATAAAAGTCGCTAATAACATAGGGATATTCACACCCGTGATAATTTCGAGATTGGGATAACTTGCCATAAGCTGCGCTGTGGTATTAAAAGGCGTTCCGCCTTTTAAATCCACCAAACACAATATGGCCTCGCCTTGTTGGGCAAAGCTTGCTAAATGATTTTCAATCTGCTGTTGAAAATCATCTAAC
>CALYQY010000034.1 GCA_945291235.1 uncultured Gilliamella sp. | reverse complement strand
AGAGGAAGTTGCACCAAAATACCATGCACATCAGATCGCTGATTTAATTCATCTATCAATGCTAATAATGCTTCAGTTGTTGATATGGGAAAATCATAAGCAAATGAAGCAAAACCAACATCATCACAAGCTTTTTGCTTATTGTTTACGTATATTTTTGATGCAGGATCTGAACCGACTTGAATAACAGCAAGCCCAGGAATAGATAACCCATTTTCAACCCGAACTTTTACCTTATTAGCAATTTCGTTTCGTATTTGTTGTGCTAACGCTTTACCATTAATTATATGTGCAGTCATGAGCTTCTATACTTACTTATTTTAAACACTAAAGTCTTTATTTTCGCAAAAGTTGTTATTAATGTCTATTCACTTATCGTTTGCTTGACTAAGTTGAGATAATATCTGTTTATATTGTGTATCAACATTTGTAATTACCGAACAAATTTTACTATCAAAAGCTTTTAATTTTGGTTTTTGAGTTTTCCACTCATTTTTCGATATTTGTTTAATTCCCCCATAATTTTTGAACAGGCGAAAATGCAAAATACTATTACCGACAATATTATAAAAAATTCGTTGCCCAATCTGTTCACCATCTTTTTTTAAATTATTAAAATTTTTATAATAAAAATGGGTTTCATTATTTTCAGTGATAATCGATTGGTGTAATAAGTTTACTAATCGTTTATATAATTTTTTGAGTTGTTCATGTAATCCGCTATCATCATCCAATTTTGTAATAATGGCTTTTTTGAAGGTTGTATTAACTTCATCTAACAAGTTCAATGCTTGTTGTTCTAATTCTGGAAGTTGTTGACGTAAAGCACGCTGAAATTTTAATGCATTTTGCTTCAATTGAGGAGAAGGCGAAACCGACTGATTATTGAAAATAATCTTTCCTGTTGGTGAAATCAATAAATCATTTTTATCATTAAAAATATGGACATTCTGTTTACTTATTACAATGTCATAGCTGGGTTTTACTGCACATTCTTGGTTAGCAGCAAAAACAGTGAATGAATTAAACAATAATAAAAACAATAGCTTTTTTAACATATCAACTTTTATATATTAAGATTAGTTAAATTATAACCAGACTTTAAATAAAAAACATAACAAAATTTTTATTTGCCATAATAAAATGATCAATTACATGACATAAAAAAACGCCATTAATAAAACCATATTTAGCATAATAACAACGAAACTTATCTTTATAAACAATATTAGTTTAAAACTAGGTAAACACGTTTTTTAATAATTAACCGTTGTTAGAAATAATTAATTTAAAATCAGACGTATTCATTAATCTTAACAGCTAATAATAAATTATTAATAGGTTTAAACTATAAAATTAAATATGATTTAGTGCTTTTTTTTCTAGAAAAGTTAAGTATAGTAACTATTATTAAATAACATATAACCGAGGTGACCAATGTTTACTGTAATTTTTGGACGTTCAGGCTGTCCTTATTGTGTACGTGCAAAAGAATTAGCTGAAAAACTGTCTCAAGAGCGAGATGATTTTTCTTATCGTTATGTCGATATCAATGAAGAAGGTATCACTAAAGAAGATTTATCAAAAAGTGTTGGCAAACCTGTTGAAACAGTACCTCAAATCTTTATTGATGAAAAACCGATTGGCGGTTGTACTGATTTTGAAGCTTATGCTAAAGCACACTTAGGATTATTTAAAGAGTAGTTTAAACACTTTTCCTTGATTGGTTATTAATACTATGCCACCATTTCAGTGGCATTTTTTTTAACGCCCTGGCAACTTCTTCCAAGTAACTTCGTTACGCAAATAAGTTGGTTCGACATCTTCAACATTCACTAACTCTTGTCTTTGCCATTTTTGGTTGGCAATAACGATCAAATCTTGTGCATGAGGTAACAAAAGATCGCTGCTTTTAATATCTGTTAACATTTCAGGATAAGTTTGCCAACCGGTACCTGCGCTATAATAGCCATCTGCACATTTTCGTTTGACTTTATCAGCGACCTTTTCAGGAGCAATCACGCATTCATCGATCATGGCTTGCCATTGCTCATTAACATATTGATATTGTCCTAAATAAACTTCGTTCATTCTGGCATCGATTGCGGCAATTACGTTTTTGGCTTGATTCAAACGTAAAGCGCCTTGGGCTAACGTCATCAATGTCGAGACACCGATCATCGGTCTGTCAATGCCTAACGCTAATCCTTGAGCAACGCCAATACCTATTCTTACACCCGTAAAACTACCAGGACCTTGTCCAAAAGCGATAGCATCAACTTGTGATAATAGGCAATCGGATTGTTTTAATATTTTATCCACCATAGGCAGTATCTGCTTGGTATGATCTCGAGCAGAAACAAGAAAATCATGCGTGATTTCATTTTGATATAATAGCGCAACTGAACACGCTTCAGTTGAGGTATCAATGGCTAAAATAGTACTCATTTTTTTTCCAAAATAGTCCGTTTTTAAAAGCTAGTGTTTGGCAAGCAAAAAATCAATAACTTTGTTCAGATCACGTGTTCGTGGCGACGGTGGCAAGCTATTAAGAAATATTGCGCCATAAGGTCTCATGACTAAACGATTATCACAAATAATGATTGCCCCTCGATCATCATGATGACGAATCAATCGCCCTACCCCTTGTTTTAGCGTGATCACCGCTTCGGGTAACTGCACATCATTAAAAGCATCGCCACCTTGTAATTGGCAATCTTCCATGCGAGCTTTAATCAAGGGGTCATCCGGTGATGTAAAAGGTAATTTATCTATAATAACACAAGAAAGCGTATCCCCTCTAACATCAATTCCTTCCCAAAAACTACTGGTTGCAATCAATAGCGCATTGCCACTATTAATAAATTGTTCTAGAAGTTTAACTTTACTGGTTTCACCTTGAACTAATACTGGTAACGCTGTCAGTTCCCGAAACTGCTTGGCTAACGCATTCATCATCGCATAGGATGTACACAGAAAAAAACATCGCCCATTATTCGCCTCAATCACTGGTAACAATAATTCTACCAATTTTTCTGCAATGCCATGTTCATTGGGTGAAGGCATATAACGAGGAACGCACATTATCGTTTGGTGCAAATAATCAAACGGACTTTCTAATATTAACGAATCCGCATTTGTTAACCCTAAACGCTGGGTAAAATAGTCAAGTTGATTATTTACAGACAAGGTTGCTGACGTAAATATCCAGCTGCCTTTGCGTTCTGTTAGTAATTCCGTAAATTTATCCGAGACAGATAATGGCGTTAAAGCAAAGACAAAATGATGATGAGTGCTTTCATACCAATAACTAAAACCAGTCACATGGGTTTCAGTTAATCTATTAAGCAACGTTTTATATTGATTAACACGCTCAAAACAATTATCTAAAGTTGATGATCGTCCGACCGCTAATAATAAAACCTCATGACAAAAATTCAACGTATCAAAAAGGTAAGCTATCTCTTTTTTGACTGGTTCTTGATTGAATAAAAACCGCAGATTTCCTTTAGGTGCTTGTTGATTAATCACAAGACGTAAATCTTGCGTGCATTTTTGCAATTTATCGGCACACTGCTGCAACTGTGACATATCTTTAACTTCAGTTCGATAGGTAAGATTAATCTCTTTAGCTAAATCAAAAAGCTGTCGACTGGTTAGTTGTTGCCCAAAATAGTGACAAGCAAGATCGGGTAATTGATGTGCTTCATCAAAGATCATTACCTCCGCTTTAGGGATTAACTCCCCAAAACCGGTATCTTTCACAACAACATCGGCTAAAAATAGATGATGATTCACAACGACAATATCAGCGTTCATGGCTCTTTTACGCGCTTTAACCACATAACAATCGTTGTAATGTTCACAATCACTACCTAAACAACTATCATTAGTGCTGGTTAATATAGGCCATATCGCATTGTCTTCTGTTACCGTCGTACATTTACTAATATCACCATCTTTAGTTTTGATTGACCAATTTTTAACGCGAGCTAAATCAACCCGTAATCCTTTATCAAGGTCACCGGCTGCCGCGTATTGATGATATAATCGTTCCAAGCAAAGATAATTTGCTCGTCCTTTCAATAACGAAATTTTACCGGTGTAGTCTAATGCTTTTTTGATAATGGGCAGGTCTTTACTAAATAACTGTTCTTGAAGATTTTTCGAACCGGTTGAGATGATAACTTTTTTATCGCTCCGTAGCGCAGGAACTAAATAAGCAAATGTTTTTCCGGTACCCGTTCCCGCCTCAACAACCAATGATTTTTGTTTTTTAATTGATTCAGAAACTTTACTTGCCATATGTCGTTGTGGCTCTCTTGCCACAAAGCCTTGAATAGTTTGAGCAAGCAAACCATTTTCAGAAAAATCATCAATCACTTAAATGCACCTAATTTAAAAAGATAATTTAGTTTATATGTAAACGCTAGAAAGTTTATTTAAGGAATAATTCAATATAAAGAAAACATAGTATTTTCATAAAAAAGGGATGAATTGATTGTATTGGAATTGAACAACCCGTAACTTAAATAACCAATATACTATACCAATTATTTACAGCCAGCACTAGATATTATTAAAAACTTGAGGAAAATTACTTAATCAACCCGCCCCTTAATGATATGACGATAAAACGGTTTATTAAGGGACGATGTTGTTAATATGATTAAAAATGCTATTGCCCAAAAAACGTAAACTTTATTGGTTATTTAACCATTTCATGTATTCGGTCGTACCTTCGGTCACCGATTTGAATTGAATCGGACAACCTGAATTTCTAAATTTGGTTAAATCAGCTTGGGTAAAACGTTGATAACGTCCTTCTAAATGTTCCGGGAACGGTATATACTCAATTTCACCTTTTTTATGATAGTTAAGTACCGCATCAGCTACTGTTTGGAATGATTCAGCTTTACCAGTTCCACAGTTATAAATGCCTGATACTTTATTTTCCCAAAACCATAAATTAACATCAACCACATCTTCCACATAAATAAAATCACGTTTGAAAGTATCACTTCCGGCGAATAATTTAAGTTTTTCGCCTTTGTGAAGCTGTTCATTAAGATGATATGCAACGCTTGCCATACTACCTTTGTGTGTTTCACGAGGCCCATAAACATTAAAATAGCGAAAACCACATACTTGTGATTTAGCCGTTGGTAATACTTGTCTTACGTATTGATCAAATAAAAATTTTGAATACCCATATACATTCAACGGTTTTTCATAAGCTCTATCTTCGATAAAGTTGTCGCTACGACCACCATAAGTTGCAGCAGAAGAAGCATATAAAAATGGTATATCAAATTCTAAACAGTAGTGTAGTAGATCTTTAGAATATTGATAATTGTTTTCCATCATAAATTTGCCATCCCACTCAGTCGTTGAGGAACATGCACCTTGATGAAAAATGACATCGATATTTAAATTTTCGTTGGATAAAATGGCGACAATAAAATCATCTTTATCCATATAGTCAGCAATATCGAGATCAACAAGATTTGAAAATTTTGTCCCATCTTTCAAGTCATCAACAACAAGGATATCTTTAAATCCTTTTTTATTTAGACCTCTTACAATATTACTACCAATAAATCCTGCTCCACCGGTCACAACAATCATAATAATTACCTTTTTAATTAATGAATAAAGATATTATATTGTATAATATCGTTATTTTCGAGTGTTCTTATTCAATCAGATTTAAATATTCTTTATTTGTTTTTCATAATTTGAAAAACATTTTATCTTATTAATGGTTATGTTTTACTGATACAAATTTTGGTACAATAAAAAAATCAAGACAAAACAATTAGACCTAGCCGATGCTTAAAAAAATTATCAATACAATTAGCAAATTAAACAGAAAACGAAATTATTTATTCAAAAATGTAAAACTTTTTATTTTGTCCTTTAAGCTGAAACGGTCTCAATTAGATTTATCAAAAATAGATAAAGTCACCATTCAAGCATGTAAAAATGGACTTGGCGATGCTGTTATCATATCAGGACTGCCTAAAATTCTCGCCACTCACGGTTTTGAAGTGACAGTGCTGACAAAAAAATCCAATGCTTTTTTATTTGAATCTAATCCTTATGTCAGTCAAGTTATTTGTCTTGACAGACCATTAACCAAATCACAGATTCGTGTTTTAAAATCTTTAGAATGCGATCTATTTATTGATCCAAACAATAGAACCAGTTATTCCAATTGGATTTTTAAGATCATCAAGAAAATAAAACCTAAACATACTATTGGCTTTAACTATCCCAATTGTTACCGTGTATATGACTCAATCATCACCTATACGGATTTTAGTGCACATTTTAGTCAAAGATTTAGGTATATTTTAAATAGAATTAATATACAAACAAGCGAAAATGATTACAAATATGATCTTCATTATTCCGATGAATATGATTTACAAGTTGAAGATCTTTTATCTAATTATCCATCTAAAAAGATCTGTATTTTTAATCCTTATGCATCCTCAGATCGCCGAAGTTTTTCAAGCAAACAGGCACAAGATATTATTGATCTTATGTCGAGTTACCCCTATATAGTAACCATTGTCGTTGGTTTGCCAGATAAAATCAGTAAATTACATCCATCACCAAATATAGTAATTAATCCACTCAATCATTTTTTTCATGCTGCGTCGTTAATTAAACATTGTGATTTTGTTATTTCGGTTGATACCTCTATTGTACATCTTGCCAATGCTTATAATAAACCTTTAATTAGTGTTTATAGTTCTGAGATTGATACTTTTGATCCCCGATATAAAAATAACGATGTGTATAAACCTAATTATGAAAATGCAATACAGATCATTGCACCCGAAAACTCAGCCCAAAATTTAGATATAATGAACTTAAAGCACTATATAGATCAGCTGACAATAAATCTTTAAATCAGATTTCACTTAAAAAATATTATTGTCATGAAGTTTATATAGCGTAAGCTTACTCAGTTATAATGAATTAAAAACATCGTTATAAGCCTGTTTTTCGAAAATATCCGTATCAAGAGCACTATCTAAAGACATATTTTTAACCTCTACTTTTAACGCTTTCATGACAGAACTTGCGTGCTCAAAAGCAGGGAGAATATTTTTTTCAAAATCAGATGCTAATTGTGAATAGGTGATATTGTCTGGCGTCTCATAAAATCGAGGTAAATGGAAATTATTTAAATCAACACCAGCTAAATAAAGTTGGTTAAAACCTAAGTAAACGGCTATTTGAAGCGCCCAATAAACAACAGTTTTAGCCGGAAATACGCCATTGACAATATTTGTCTCAAAGGCTAACGGCTCATGTTCCCGATGATCATTATGATAGAAGTAAATACTTTTATTTCGGGTAGGATCTTTTTCAATTTCAGACAATGTTTGGATCGGTTGATAAGTCAGTTTGAACGCATCTTCAATTAACGCTATTTTACAACAGATGGATTGGTTACCGAAAAGATTTATGATTTTCACTAAACCATCAACTTGCAAAAATAAGAGAAGATCTGGGTTAGCAATAATTTGTTCTACAATCTCAGGTCGTTGAGAAAAAAAGTGAATATCCGTGATAACGTAAAAATTAAAGTTTATTTTGTCCTTTAGACAATATGAGCCATTTACCCCTAAAGTTAATACCGAAGGAGAGTGTTTAAACGTTATTTGATTAATGGATGGCCCAGAAGCAACCATGACTAATTGACCGGTAAAGGCATGTTTTAATGACTTAAGATCGATGATAGGAATCGAGATCCCTTTATAAGCAAAATCGACTATTTGCCCACAATCCCCACGAGAGATTTTGACATGAGGCCAACGTTTACGGTTGTGTTTATAACGCTTAGAGTGCGTTAGTCGATAGATTACTTTAAACAATTCATCACTTAATTTCATTTTGATTAACTTTATTTTTTGTTTTTAAGTTTAATATACATAAATGCATATTTTAAGGCTTTTAATACATGACCACTTTTAAAGAATTTTTTTGCATAGACACGGCAATCAGTTGGTCTCATTTTATCTTGATAGCTGTCTAAACAACTATCTCGCCATGGCGTAAAATGTTTATAAAAAAGATACCAATTCTGGGCAGCACCCACATGCTCATGGTACCAAGGTTTTCTCGCTCCCGTAAAATGAATAAAGTAAGGTAAATTTTTTTCAGTTTCAAAAAACTTATCTTTATTTTTTTCGTTAATCCATGTGAATAAGTAGTTCCAACTAGGATCAACGATTAACACATCATTTTGTAATACCATGTTAAGCGCATCTTGATCAGGATAACGCAACTGACCTTTATGCGATAATAAAAGCGTATTTACTTTATCTTCGGTGTTAAAATCATTCCAATTTTTTACATTAATGTATAAAAAACCTGAATTAAAATAATGTGTAGTCGACAAGTTTAATCGTTGAATATTTTTAGAAACGTTTTCATTATTTAATGAATCAATACCGGCCGCACACACGACATTATCGATGTCGATATTATTTATTGCAGATATATCTTTGAAACAAAGGATGTCAGCATCTAAATAGATTAATTTATCCACTTTTCCATTTAATAACCGCGGGACAAGTAGTCGAATAAACATGGAACGATTAAGATGCTTTATCGCATGTTCGTTATCATATTTGTCCAAACATGCTTTAGGTATAGGATAGACGATAATATCTGAGCTTAAACGACTCAATTGATCAATATCGTCTTGTTCGACATCATAAAGAAAAACATGAAATTTTAACGCATTATTCAAATTGTTAAAATAGATTGATTGAATAGCTATCGCTACATATTTTAAGTAATTTTTATCTGAGCAAAAAGCGATGTTAATCGTATTCTGTTTATTCATCTAAATTATTTCCATGATGCACCATTTACTACAAATAATATTTTTAAATTAAATATCTTGCAATTATTCTTTTTACCCTCAAAAATCCAATAGTAGCGACTTTTCCGGTTTGACTAATACAGCTTTTGATTATAGTTTGCGTTCACTTAATTTATTGGAATTGTTTACCTGTATATAAATTAAAGTATATTCCTTTTTTCTCTAATAAAGCTGCGTGATTACCTTGCTCGATAATATGTCCATCATCAATGACTAGAATCTCATCGGCATTTTCAATCGTTGAGAGTCGATGTGCAATCACTAAAGATGTTCGGCCTTTTTGTAATTCATCTAACGCTTTTTGAATGGCACGTTCAGATTCCGTATCTAATGCAGAAGTCGCTTCATCTAAGATTAAAATAGGGTTGTCACGCAATAATGCTCTTGCAATAGCGATCCGCTGACGTTGACCACCTGATAATAATACGCCACTTTCCCCAACTTTGGTGTCAAAGCCTTTTTCAAAATTCATAATAAAATCATAAGCGAAAGCCTTTTTAGCGGCTGATTCTATTTCAGCTTGTGAATACTGATCAAGTCGACCATATGCAATATTATTGGCAATGGTATCATTAAACAGAAAAACATTTTGCGAAACTAATCCAATTTGGTTTCTTAAACAAAATAGAGTTAAGTCTTGAATGTTATGTCCGTCAATCAATATTTCACCTTCAGAAATATCATAAAAACGTGTCAGTAAATTTGTAATCGTCGTTTTCCCTGAACCCGAACGCCCAACAAAAGCCACGGTTTTTCCTGCCGAAACAGTAAAGCTAATATCTTGGATCGCAAGTTGTTGTCGGGTTTCATACCCAAAACTAACATGCTTAAATTCAATATCCCCTTTTACACGTTCAATGTTAAGTTTACCCGTGTCTTTTTCGACAGGTTGCTCCAAAATGGAAAAGAGTGTTTGACATGCCGCCATACCTTTTTGAAAACTCGCATTCACACTAGTCAAACTTTTAATAGGTTGCATAAGCGCAACTAAGGAAGAAAAAACAACCGTAAACTCACCCGCTGTGATATTTAAATCTGGATTACTTGCCGTTAATAAAACAAAAGCAATTGCAAATGAAATAACTAACTGAACAATTGGGGTAGAGAGCGCTGAAATAGAGACAAGTCTCATACCGTCACGACGAAACTTATTACTTATTTTAACAAAATTGTTCGACTCTTCGTCTTGTGCACCAAATACGATGATCTCACGATGTCCTTTTAACATTTGTTCAACAGACATGGTGACATTACCCATTGAATTTTGCATGTTTTTAGCTAATCGTCGGAATTTCACAGAAATGAACGTAATTAAACCAATAACAATGGGAGTAATGATGATCAGTGACAATGATAATTGCCAACTGTTATAAAACATCGTATAAAATAATCCACAAATAAACGCTGATTCACGAATAATGATAATTAAAGCATCGGATGATGACGAGGCTACCTGATCGGTATCGTAAGTTATACGAGACAATAATCGACCATTCGAATTTTGATCGTAATAACTAACCGGCGCATCGACAAAATGGTTAAATAACCTTTGTCTAATCCGCATGACAATTTTTCCAGAGATAAATGCTAACGAAACCGAATAGCCGTAGTTAGCGATACCTCGTAATAAAACCAACCCAAAAATATAGAGGGGAGCCATAAGTAAAAAACTTTTATCACCATCACTAAACCCTCTATCTAAAAGGGGTTTTAATATTGCAATGAGTGATGTATCGGCAAATGCACTTAAGAAAAGTAATAATACAGAGACAAATAAAATGAGTTTATGCTCAATAATATATGGCCACAGTTTCAAAAACGTTTGCCATGTTGATGAATCTTTATCGAGATCATGCTTTTCTTGTTGATGTTTTTTAGTCATATTGTTCTTCATAAATAAATTAATGATATTACGCATTAAATTGCATTTTATGCATTTGAGAATAAATACCATTCAGCGCTAAAAGTGATTCATGATCGCCATCTTCAACGATTTTTCCCTCATCAATAACTAAAATTCGATCGGCTTTTTCAATGGTTGATAATCGATGAGCAATAATGATAGATGTACGATTTTTTTGCAAAATTTCAATCGCTTCCTGTACCAATCGTTCGGATTCATTATCTAATGCTGAAGTCGCTTCATCTAAAATTAAAATCGGGTTATTACGTAACAGAACTCTTGCAATTGCAATCCGTTGTCGCTGCCCTCCTGATAGCAATACGCCGTTATCACCAATTTCAGTATTAATACCTTGTTCTAATTTGTCAATAAACTCTAAAGCATTTGCTAATTTTGCAGCGTGCATAATGGCTTCTTGAGAATGTTTTCCTTTCTCTCCATAAGCAATATTATCGGCTATTGTTCCATTGAATAAATGCACGCGTTGCGATACATATCCAATCTGGCTTCGTAACGATTTTAACGTGTAATCTTTTATATTAATCGAATCTAACAGAATTTCGCCGTTTGTTACATCATAAAAACGAGGAATTAAACTGGCTATGGTGGATTTACCGGCTCCAGACCGTCCAACTAATGCAACCGTTTGCCCCGCTTTTATCGTAAAACTGATATCATTGAGTGAGGGTGTATTTCGAGTAGGATAAGTATAGGTAACATGTCTAAATTCTATATTACCATTAACTTTATCTTTCTCAATTTTACCTTCATCTTCTTCTAATGGTGAATTTAAGATCCCAAATAATGATTCACAAGCTACCGCACCTTTTTGTAATTCAACATGTAAACTGGTTAATTCACGAAGTGGGCGCATAACCGCAACCATAGCAGAAAATACCACGGTAAAAGATCCAGGCGTGATATCCAAACTTTCACTGGCAACCAGATACAAGATGCCCCCTAAACCTAAAGTTGCAATCAACTGGATGATTGGTGTTGACAATCTTGAAACAAATTCAATTTTTAATACGCCACGTCGCACAGTATCCGTTATCTGGCTAAAATTACGTTTTTCGTAATCCTTGGCATTAAATATTAGTACTTCTTTATGACCGTTTAACATTTCATCGGCAGCGGTGGTAATTTCACCCATCCCTTTTTGCATCGATTTAATGGTTTCTCTAAATTTTTTGGCAATAAATTGTGCGATAAAAATGATTAAAGGAACAATGATAAATAGCACTAATGCTAATTTCCAACTACCATAAAACATGACACAACAAAGTCCAATGGCGTAGGTAATTTCTCGAACCAAGATAATTAATGCATCAGATGAAGCTTTGGATAAGAGTTGTGTATTGAATGTGATAACTGACACAAGGTCACCCACAGAACTCTTATCATGGAAGCTAACGGGGCTTTTAACAAGATGATTGAAGATTAACTGCCTAAATTTGGTGACAACTTTGCCCGACAACCACGATAGACAGTAGGTCGATGCGTAGTTTGACAATCCTCTTAACAGTATTAAACCAATGATCGAACCAGCAATGATCATCAATAACGAATAATTTTTTCCCATTAAACCATGATCCAATAACGGTTTTGTAAGAGAAATTAGCGTAGCATCAGTAGCGGCATTTAATAGCAATCCAAACACGGCCGCAATTAATGCTTTTTTGTATGGTGCAACAAAAGGCCAAAGCAGTCTAAGTGTTTTCCAAGAGGTATATTTGTCCGACATAAAGTTAATTAAAAATTATCAAAATAATAGGTATTATACTACAAATAACGATGTCTCGTTAGTTTAATAAATGCTTAAAAGAGTCTTAGTTAATTATTCCTACAATAAAACTTCGTTCATTTAAAATAGAATAGAATCTTTGCATCAAAAAAAATGCATATCTGCTCGATATGCATTTATATCACCGAATCGTCGATTATTTTTTACATTTAGCGACTAACTGAGAGGTTGAATAACCTTCTATTCGTTCAAGAATAATGGCCTCACCACCATAACTGACTACTTTTTGCGCTTCAGGCCAATTATCAATGGTGTAGCCTTCTTTCGCAATCACATCAGGTCGAAGTTCTTCAACAATATGACACGCATTATCTTCACTAAATACGATGACATAATCAACAAATTCGAGTGAAGCCAGTAACGTGGCTCGAGTGTTTTGATCTTGAATAGGTCTATCAGCACCTTTATATTTTTTTATCGAATCGTCTGAGTTCACTCCCACAATGAGAATATCACAAACATTTTTAGCTTGTTGCAAAGAACTTAAATGCCCTAAATGTAACAAATCAAAACAGCCATTTGTAAATCCAATTTTTTTACCTTGTTTTTTTAATTCATCAATAATTGGCTTAGCATCGGATAAACTGATAATTTTATTTGTTCGAGTACACTTAATTTCACATTTTTTTGTCGTTAATTTTGCTTTTAACTCATTAAAAGAAACAGTGGCTGTGCCTAATTTTCCAACCACAATTCCTGATGCAATATTGGCTAATTGCATCGCTTCGGCAATTGGTGCTTTTGCACCTAAAGCAATACCTAATGTGGCTAAAGAGGTATCCCCCGCACCAGAAACATCGAAAACTTCTTTAGCTTCTGTTGGTATTTTGACAATGAAATTTTTATTTTCACATGAAATATAAGCCATTCCATATTCACTTAAGGTCACAATAATATTTTTAATACCATATTGTTTTAAGAAAATATCAGCACCTTGTTTCAATTCATCATCAAATTGTGGACTATCAGGATTGAGTTTAATACCTGTTGCATCAAAAAATTCTTTGATATTTGGCTTAATTAATGTCGCACCACGATACTTAGAATAATCATTACCTTTTGGATCAACAATAACTGGAATATTAAACTTATTACAAAGATTAATAATCATCTGAGTAGTTTCTTGATTAAAAATACCTTTATTGTAATCCGATAACAAAACAATATCGGTCATCTTAATGGCTTGCTTGACTAACTTAGAAAATTTAGGGAGTAATTCAGGTACAAACGGAAGTAGCTTTTCAGCATCAGCACGAAGTAAATGATTATGATTAGCGATGAATCGTGTTTTGATAATAGTTGGATGATTTTTCAATCGATAAAGATGACTATGGCTTCCTGCATTTTTTAAAAGTGAAGTAACAAGCTTACCGTTTGTGTCTAAACCAACAAATCCTAAAAAAGTAGGTTTACAGCCAAGAGACGCTAAATTTGCCGCCACATTACCTGCCCCACCTAACATTACCTCTTCATGATCCAATCTGAAAATGGGTACGGGTGCTTCAGGAGAAATCCGCTCTACCGTTCCATACAAAAAACGATCCAACATAATATCCCCAATGACCGTTACTTTAGTATTTCTAAATCTATCAAGGTAAGAATAAAATTGATTCATATTAATATTTCCAGTTTATGCTATTTCAATATTTTTTTAATTTCTTCGAAAATCGAATTTGGTTTGATACTTTTCATACAGATATGATTGTTGTTCTTATTGATACAATATGATGCCCATTTATTATTTATCCATTCGCATGTTAAAGGACACGCACTGGAAGAAATATTGACATTATCTGAATAACCATAAAAGTCTGCAGAGGTCGGACCAAAAATCACGACAGAAACACCGCCTTGTAAAGACTTTCTTAAATGAACCATTCCACCTTCTCCATCAATATGTAACATGGAATTTTTCAAAATAGCTTTCAACTGATTTAAAGTCGTTTTTCCAACTAAGTTTAAATCCGTACCTTTAATTAACTGACATCTATCTGTCGATACACCTAATTGAACAATTTTGTATTCTGGAAACGCTGTTTTTATCAGCCTGACTAATTCATCATAGTATTCAAGCGGATATAATTTTGTGGATTCACTTTGAGGATTTGTCCCATCCACCCCACGATTAAGCGTAATAAACTTTGTATCGGCTAATTTTAGATCTTTTAAAACTTTTTCATCATCAGATAGTGCTGGTAAAAATTTATAATTATTGCGATCAATATTCAAAAAACCATAAATATCTGGCTGTTGCAATCTATTTTGATTATTGATTATAGAATACTGAATACTTAATGAGTCAATTTTAGGTGGATCGTACACAATTTTACCATTTATTCGATAAAATTCTTCATACAATTTAACCAATTTTTTTAATTTCAAATTTACATTTGACGGGAGTAAAACTAAATTATTTTTAACTATTAGTGGAAAACGATCTATTTTAAAATCAAGTAAGTAAGCTACTCGATCTTGATTCCACTCATCTTTATGATAGATATTAAAAACTGATTCCCCAATCAATTCTTTAACTAATTTGGTATTCTTTACGAAAATATCGATAGTTTTAATTTCATCTTTCAAATAATCTAAGAGATAACTACAGTAATTAAGATTAATTAAGATATCACCGATTCCCCCTGTAATGAAAAAAGATAAACGATCTAAGCGATATTCAATTTCATAGGGTTCATTAGTAATCGGATCAAATTTTTGCTTGTTTGATTTAAAGTCAAAAAGTTTACACAAATTCCACCACAACAATTTGATTGCAGCTTTTTTATACTTATTGGAATAAAGTGATTTATATTTATTAACTTTTTGCTGTAATTTATCAAAATAGTTCATAATTGATTTCTTATTTACTCATATAGTTTCAATATTAAAATATATTTACATTAACCTAGCTTTTGGGCGGGGTATTATACCCTAAAATAAAGGAAAATTTTTAGAAAAATTTCTAATAATTAAAATTATTTTTATAGCAAAAAAACTGAATAAATAAGTAATTATATTTATAACTTGAGTAAACAATCGTGTTATTTAACTATGCTAGTTTAGTCTTTGACCTTTCCAATAAAGCGACTATTGATAATAATTAATTTATACTTTCATCATGCTTTAAAAATTTTTTGACTTGTTCAAAAACAAAATTTGTATCTATAGATTTCATGCAGATATGGTTGTTGAGACTATTGATGCAAGTTTTTGCCCATGTTTCATTTAACCATTCGCAACTAAATGGGCAAGCTTTAGAAGCAATATTAATATTGTCAGCATATCCATAAAAATCGGCAGAGGTAGGCCCAAAAATCACGACAGATACCCCTCCATTTAAAGCCTTTCTTAAATGTACCATTCCCCCTTCACTATCAATATGTAGTACAGAATGCTTAAGTAATACTTTAAGGGCATCTAATGATGTTTCGCCAACCAAGTTTATATCAACATTATCAATCAGTTGACATCGATCGGTTGATGCGCCTAATTGAACAATTTTATAATTTGGATAATTGATTTTAATAAGATTTACTAAAGCATTATAATTGTGTAAGCTCCACAGTTTAGTGGACTCAATCACATTACCTTGATTATCAACGCCCCTGTTGATAGTGATATATTTACCTGGCTTGAGCCTTAAATTGTTTAATATTCGGTTTTCGTGAAATATTTTAGGGGTATACTTAAAATTACGACTAATATTTAATAAATTAGCAATATCAGGTTGTTGTATTCTTTTATGTCCATTGATAAGCGAAAACTGATTAGTCATGCCGTCCATAAAAGGTAAGTAATCAAAAAAACGGGTATTTTTCTTGTAAAAATCTTTGTAAACGTCAATAAGTTTAAGCAATTTTTTATTTTTGGAATGCTTTGAATAAATAAGGTTATTTTCTAAAATTTGTGGGTATCTAACTAATCCTATTTTCAACAGATATTTATCATTAATTGGTTCTAAAACGGGAAAAATATTAAATTCAGCCCCACCATCTAAAGATTTCACCATACCAGCATTATTAACAAAAATATCGATAATAATGTTGTTAGGCTTTAAATATTCTCGTAAATAACAAGCGTAATTAAAACCAATTAAAATATCACCAATACCCCCTGATAAAATTAGGGCTATTTTATTTAGATTTTTCTTAGATATTTTATCTTTACTGGTTTTTAAACTAATTATTTGAACAATGTTCCACCAAATTAATTTAAGCGCAATTTTCTTATCATTAACTTTGTATTTTGTTTTATATTTATTAACTTTTCTCTGTAACTCTTTAAGATAACTCATAATTAATATTACCCCATGTATTAATTTGAATTTTTCCAGCCATTACAATTCGTAATTTAATAAACGCTATCAATTAAATGGGTTGCTACATTACATGCTTACATTAGAACGTTAAAAGCATTGACAATTTACTGCTTTTCTAACTTTCTAATCACTATATTACGTACTATTTTGCAATTGGGTTGAAACATTCAATTATTCGTTTGGTAAAATTAGCTAATATTTTAGTTAAAGGTTTGATATATTTTAATCACGCAAAAAAGGGATACTGATCATACAAGTGCCATTTATCACAAAGCTGATCCCATTTTTTCTATACTGTATCGTTTAACATTATAATATAACGTTTAAAATGAGCTTATCAATCATATGTCAAATAACATCAGTCATGATTAAACACCAAAATCAGTCTTCAAAGCACAACCAAACTTGGAATTTTCTAATGTTATTTAGTTTATAGCCAATTATTTAAAACAAAATGCCTTATTTCAATTATAATTCTTAATTCAACATTCTGTATTTTTTTATGCCAATCTATAGAAATCACACTCTACTAAAGATTTTTAGATTATTTCACAACACAACGATTTTATTGACTCTTAATACTTAAATTTTATTACAGTGTTATATTTAATAATTGATAACTGGTCAACATTATTTTTATAAAAAAGTTAACTAATAATTCCAAACTCAATATTGGATGGCGGTAAGTTTATACTATTAGTCACTGAATTGGGAATGAAAGTTGGTAAATATTGATTTTTGAAGTTCGTTTGTATAAAAATTGATTCATTTACTTAACAATTTCAACCAACATGACCTAAATTTAAACGATTATCGATAGCGTAAATTATCCTACGCTTAAATTACACCAAAGGTCTGAAACTTTTTAATGTTTCTTTAATCTGTTCGATAATCAATTGGATATCTAATTCAGCAATCGGATCACCTGCCTTTGTAATCTTGTTTTGTTGTGTAAATAAAAGTTTAGCGTTCGTGCCGATAGGTGCCCATACTTTATTCAGATTAAAACCAGCATTAAAACGATTATTATAAACGGCTATCAATGGTTTATTATAAGTTGATGCAACATGCACAACTGATGTATCCACACTAATGACTAAATGACATAGCGAAACAAGCGCTGATGCCACAATAAAAGATGGATTTCTATTGAGATGAATATTCGGTAATTCATCAATAGCACAAATTTGCTTCTGTTCCCCAACAATAATGGTAGTACAATTTTTTTGTTGTGATAGAAAAGCATTAATTCTTTTTATTTGTTCATGTGAAAAACTTTTCGTTTCAGACGATCCAAACGGATTAAAAACAATAATAAATTTATCCGATCCATTACACACTTCGTCAATAAACTTTTTGGCTGTTAATAATTCATCATGATAAATATTGAGATGATATTGAACACAATTATAACTAATTTTCAGAAGATCTAGAATCTTACAGCTTCGTTGAGTAATATGAGCGTTCACCTCGTTAAAAATAATTGAAGTATCATATTGTAAGAATTTAGATTGATTAAACCCGATGGTATGCGTCGGGTCAAAAGATGAGATAAGTTCAACTCTTCTAAGACTATTATCACCTTCATCATAAAGATCAATGGCAAGATCTATCTTGATATTTTTTTCGGTTTTGCAAAATTTTTTTATCTCTTTTTTATTAAAAAAGTAAGCATTATCGACTTCAATAAAACCATTAAATAAAAAGCTTAACCGTTCATCCACAACAACATTCACTTGATAATTTTTCTGTCTTAATTCATTAATAAGAAAAGATGCAACGATTGCATCACCAATACCAAAATCGCACATGACTATTAATAATGAGTGATATTTTTCAGCATCAAAAACGGTTTGATTTAATTTTCGTTTGTTAAGTTGATTTGTTTTAAGATTATTCTTAATCTTTTTAATTAGAAAATTTCTATATCGATTAAGGCGTTTGAAGCATTCAATCATTCTTTATTGTCTCGTCAGATTTCCATAATAAATAGTTCAACAATTTTGTCTAATAAAACAAATCAATCGTTATTTTTCAATTGGATTTTTTTCAAAATTAATCATCGATTCATACCATAATCCCGTAATTTATTGGCGATTGCCGTATGTGATACGCCTAACCGTTTCGCCAGTTTACGGGAACTTGGATATTTATCGTATAACTGTAATAAAATCTCTTTTTCAAACTGTTTGGTCATTTCATCTAATGTCTTATTTTCGATATTATCAATGCTAGATATTCTTGATGAAGTTTGCACTGGTAACTCAATATCATTGACGGTCAATTTAGTTGATGTCAACTGAGATAGAGCGCAATACAGAATATTTTTTAGTTGTCTTACATTCCCTGGCCATGAGTAGCGGGCTAAATAGTCAAAAACTTCATTATCGACATAAGGAGCAGGTATGCCTTGTTTATCGGCAAATTCATTGACAAACATCATGGTTAGCGGAGCAATGTCTTCTTTGCGTTCGCGTAATGAAGGAAGATGTAATGAAAGCACATTGAGCCGATAATAGAGATCTTTTCTAAATTTTCCTTGTTCGACTAAATCGGCTAAATCAACTTTGGTGGCACAAATAATACGTACATCAACATACACCTCGTTATCATCACCAACCCGACGAAAATAGCCATCATTAATGAAACGTAATAACTTGGTCTGCATTTGAAAAGACATTTCATCAATACCATCAAGTAGAACCGATCCGCCATTAGCCTGTTCAAAAAAACCTTTTTTACTTTCTATTACCCCCGGGTAAGCCCCAGCAGCATGACCGTAAAGTTCGCTTTCAACCACTTCATCTGGCATTGCAGCACAATTTAACGCTAGAAAAGTTTGCTCCCCTCGAGGACTGTATTGATGACAGGCATAAGCAAGCAGATCTTTACCAGTACCTGTTTCTCCCGAGATTAATAACGGTTCACGTTGCATCGAAAACGCTTTAGCTTGTGCAATTAATTTTTGCATGGCATTACTTTGGGTCGCAAAAATGTCAAAAGCCTGACTTGCCACAACATGAATTTTAGATAATCTTTTTTTAAGATATTCTATGGGTTGGATGATAAAAATAGTTTTTGATGTTTCGTTAACTTTTTGCAACAGATAATACTGTGCATTAAGTACAATAATGGTATCATCTAGCTCATCAACACCTTGCGTCTTATCCAGATGAAATATTGCCTGATAGTCAAAAGGTTGTTGTAACGTTAACGAAGTCGATGAAAGTAACGTTTTAGCCTTGTCATTATATGCTATCAGTCGTTTATTATGATCAATTTCAAGGATGGCTATTTGCATTATAATCCGCCCATTTTTCGTTTAGTTTCATCAAATTATTATATCGATTTTGCCAATCAGCTGTTTTGATTAAATCGTCATAGCTAATTTTGTTTTTTGTTAAAAGCGATTGCGCTTTGGTTGATCTAAGGGAGTGTTGTTTATCTAAACTTTCCAATTGTTCTAAAATCGCAAAAGTTCCTTGACGGTTATTACACGCTAACAACAGATCACAACCTGCTGCTAATGCATTTTTTGCTCGCTCAGCATAATTTCCCATGACAGAAGCACCTTCCATCGATAAATCATCCGAGAAAATGACACCATCAAAATGTAATTGTTGACGAAGCACTGTTTTAAGCCAATAGCTTGAACCGCTCGCTGGTTTATCATCAAACGCTGGATAGATAACATGCGCAGGCATAATTGCATCAAGTTTTTTATCAGCAATTAATCTGGAAAATATCTGCATATCATGTTCAATTAATGATTGATTGCGATGATCAACTGGCGTTTCTTTATGAGAATCAGCAATAACATGACCATGCCCCGGAAAATGTTTACCGGTTGTTTTCATTCCAGCACTATGCATACCATCAATCATTGCTGATGCAATTTGGTATGCGATATCGACATCTTGATGAAACGAACGTGAGCCGATAGCCAAACATTCATGACCTAAATCCAATACGGGCGCATAACTCAAATCAATATCAAAGGCAATTAGTTCCATTGCTAACAACCAACCGGCATCAAAAGCTAAGGATTTTGCTTGTTCAATATCATTCAGCAACGCATACGATTGTGCAGGGGGAATTAATGTAAAACCTTGTCTAAAACGCTGAACTCGTCCCCCTTCATGATCCACTGAAATTAATAATCGTTCTGGGGATACTGAACGAATCTCTTTTATTAATTGTGATAATTGTTCTACATTCTGAAAATTACGGCTAAATAAAATGACGCCCGCAACTAAAGGATTTTGTAATAGCGTTTGATCTTCTTTGGTTAAGGTCGTCCCCTCAAAATCAATTAATAGCGGTCCCATTACTCATTTGCCTCAGTTGGATTATTATCAGTTTGCGTCTTTGGCTGAGCAAAATCTTTTGAAGCTACTCTCTCTAAAATTTCGCCATTTTGGGTAGAAAGTAATTCTATTGAAAGATCAGCATCTGTGCCATTATCATCATTAGGTAATTGATAAAGTGTGGTAAACAATACATATTGCGCATTTATTGATTTAGCTAACCCAATCATTTTTCCTCGAGACACAAATTTATCATCTGAACCAATACCGATTGCTTGTTTAGCTTGATTAATTGATTGCTTATTAACAACTGAAAAAATGGGTTGCTTACTCATTAACTGGTGTAGCGCTTCATCAATTTGATTATTTGCGACAAATTCACCTGTGCGATTTTGTATATCACTGATTAATAATACTCTATTGCCTTCAGGGATTGATGAGGATTGTAGTATTTTAGTAATAAATGGCGATAAAATACTTCGCCAATCTGTTTTTTTAACAATTTGCGGTGGAGTTTCAATAATGCCTATTGGTGAATTATCAATTGGAGGAGTATCGACTGTTTTTTTAGAATCAAGAAGATGACACCCCACCAATAAACTGACAAATGCACTAAATGCTAATAACCTTATAATTTTTTTCATATTAAATTAACCTATTAATCGCCCCAAATTTTTTCCACCTAATAAATGCATATGAATATGAAAGACCTCTTGTCCCGCATCTTTATTACAATTCATGATTAATCGATAACCACTTTCATCAATTCCTTCTTGTTTAGCAATGTTAGCTGCCACAATCATCATATGTCCAAGTAACTGTTCATCATGTTCAGTCACATGATTAACGGTTGGAATAAGTTTGTTTGGAATGATTAAAATGTGAGTGGGGGCTTGCGGTGAGATATCTCGAAAAGCGGTCACTTTATCATCTTGAAATACGATATCTGCAGGAATTTCATGTCGGATAATTTTACTAAAAATAGTTTCTTCTGCCATTATATTTTCCTTATATAAAACCCGATAAAAGTTAAATTAGAGAAAGCATAACATATTTTTATTATAAAAGTGTATAGATAACGTTACAATTTACAGAAACAAAAAATCTAAACTAAATTGTTTACCATTTCAAAAAAACAGAGTATAACGCTAAGAAATCATTAATTTTAATGCTAATACCAGTAAGAACATCCCAAACAACTTAATCAGTTTATCCACTGAAATTCTTTGTGCAATTAATACGCCCACTTTTGCCATAGGAATACTAGCTAGCATAATGGCTAATACAGCAGGAACATAAACAAAACCAACGCAATATTTTGGTAAAGGCATGACATGCCAACCAGAAATGATGTAACCTATCGTGCCAGCTATGGCAACCGGTAGCGTAAAAGCCGCTGATGTGCCGATTGCTTTACGCATACCAATACCGCATTTTTTTAGAAAAGGCA
>CALYQY010000033.1 GCA_945291235.1 uncultured Gilliamella sp. | reverse complement strand
AACAAATCATTTAATAAGATTTTAATTAATCGGGACAAGAGAATAAACATTATAAGAAAGAGAAAGAAAATAACGTTTTTTAACCGGATCTTATACTAAAACATATACATTTTCTGAAACTTCTTGACAAAGATTAGCATATAACAATGCAGATTATATCTGTAAAATTGCCCTGTCGGTGCTTACGTCTATTTGAACTTTGGAATCTTTGGCGATTTAGCTTAGTTATTGGATAAATATTTTCAATTCAGATTTTATACTAAAACATATGCATTTTATGAAACTTCTTGACAAGCATTAACACCTAATAATGAGATTATATCTGTAAATTTGCCCTGTCGGTACTTACGTCTTCTTTAACTTTGGAATCTTTGGCGATTTAGCTTAGTTATTGGATAAATATTTTCAATTTAGCTTTTATACTTAAACGTATATATTTTCTGAAACTTCTTGACAAGCATTAACACCTAATAATGAGATTATATCTGTAAATTTGCCCTGTCGGTACTTACGTCTTCTTTAACTTTGGAATCTTTGGCGATTTAGCTTAGTTATTGGATAAATATTTTCAATTTAGCTTTTATACTTAAACGTATATATTTTCTGAAACTTCTTGACAAGCATTAGCACCATAACGGTGCTAACTGAAGCGAGATAAGTTACTTAGCGGCTATTACTTCTATTTCAACTTTGGCATCTTTTGGAATTCGGGCAACTTGTACACAAGAGCGAGCTGGGAAAGAGGCATTATTTTCGACGAAAAAGGCTTGATACACCTCATTAACGGCGGCAAAATCATTCATATCGGCTAAAAAGATAGTGGTTTTAACAATATCACTGACTTGATAACCGGCCGCTGTCACAATCGCTTTGACATTCGCTAAACTCTGTTTTGTTTGCTCTTTCACACAAGCAGGCATTTCCCCGGTTGCCGGATCAAGCGGAATTTGCCCGGATGCAAATAACATATTACCTAAATTGATTGCCTGAACATATGGTCCAATCGCCGCAGGTGCTTTATCGGTATTAATTACTGTTGCCATGTTCGATACTCTCCTTTTGATTTAACATTCAGTTAGATTGTAAAAATCTGAAATCATTCTACTTTTATCTCTGCCCATTTCAACAGGAACACTATTAGGTGTCAAGCAAAGGGGTAACGATGATCATGGGACTTCTTTAAATTTTCTGATATGATAACCAAAATTTTTCCGTATATTGAGAGTTAATATGTTTGAGAATTTAACCGAACGTTTATCACAGACATTTCGCAATCTAAGTGGTCGTGGGCGTTTGTCTGAAGATAATATTAAAGAAGCACTGCGCGAAGTGCGAATGGCTTTGCTTGAAGCTGACGTTGCGCTACCGGTCGTCCGTGATTTTATCAATCAAGTAAAAGAAAAGGCCGTTGGATTAGATGTCAGCAAAAGCCTAACGCCGGGTCAAGAGTTTATCAAAATTGTGCAGGCAGAACTGACCGCCGCAATGGGCGAAGTCAACAGCTCGCTCAATCTGGCCACCCAACCACCTGCGGTTATTTTAATGGCAGGTTTACAAGGTGCCGGTAAAACTACCAGCGTTGCAAAATTAGCCAAATTTTTAAAAGAAAAACAGAAAAAGAAAGTATTAGTTGTTTCTGCCGACGTCTATCGTCCGGCAGCGATTAAACAGTTAGAAACGTTAGCCAAAGCTATCGATGTTGCGTTTTTCCCGTCTGATATTAAAGAAAAACCGATAAACATTGTTAACAATGCCATTTCGCATGCGAAATTACAATTTTTTGATGTGCTGATTGTCGATACTGCCGGTCGGTTACATATCGACGGTGAGATGATGGATGAAATCAAAGCCCTTCATCAAGCAATCAACCCAATTGAAACGCTATTTGTTGTCGATGCAATGACCGGGCAAGATGCCGCTAACACGGCTAAAGCCTTTAATGATGCGCTCCCTTTAACGGGTGTGATACTGACCAAAGTCGACGGTGATGCGCGTGGTGGTGCGGCATTATCTATTCGCCACATTACCGGCAAACCGATTAAATTCTTAGGTATGGGTGAAAAAACCGATGCCTTAGAGCCATTCTATCCGGATCGCATTGCATCACGTATTTTAGGCATGGGCGATGTTATCTCTCTGATTGAAGAGCTGCAAAATAATGTTGATCGTGAAAAAGCCGAGAAAATTGCCAAAAAGCTTAAAAAAGGCGATAAATTTGACTTTAACGATTTCCAAGATCAGCTTAAACAGATGCGCAATATGGGCGGAATGGGCGCCATGCTGGCTAAATTGCCGGGTGTAGGCCAGCTTCCGGAGCATATCAAAGCACAAATGGATGATAAAATCACCATAAAAATGGAAGCGATTATCGGCTCCATGACATTAAAAGAGCGAGCTAATCCGGAAATCATAAAAGGCTCACGTAAACGCCGAATCGCTGAGGGTTCCGGTACTCAAGTACAAGATGTCAACAAACTGCTTAAACAGTTTGAAGATATGCAAAAAATGATGAAGAAGATGAAAGGCGGCGGCATGATGAAGATGATGCGCCAAATGAAAGGCCTTATGGGTGGCGGAATGGGATTACCCAGACGCTAAATTAGGCTAATCTTATCGGCAAGCAAAAACCGCTTGCCACTCAACAATTAATCTATCTCAATTTTACATCGCACTTTATTAATTTATAGTGCGATGTTTTTATTTTACTGCTGGTTAAGCGATTTGATTTTGGTAGGACGACTCATAGACAACACAGTACCAATTGAAGACAAGATAATCAACCCAATGGCTAGCCACTGATAATGCGTTAACTGCTCGTGTAACACAATCAATCCCGAAAAAGCGGCAAATACTGGCGAAAGGCTCATTAAAGTACTAAATGTTTGAGCAGGTAACCGTGGAAGTGCCACCATATCTAACCCATACGGAATAGCAGACGCCAGCAACGAAACGAGAAAAATCAACGGCAACAGCGAAATCGAAAACATCGCACTACCGCTTTGCCAAACACCAATTGGAAATAACAGTATTGATGCAATAATTGCGCCCAATGCCACACTTGACGAACCATGTATTGCGCCGGCTTTGCGCCCAAAAAGAATATAACATGCCCAACAAGCACCGGCAGTTAATGCCATTACTATACCGATCGGATCTAATTCGCTCGAGGCTTGATGAATAGGCAATAACATCCCCAGACCAACTACTGCAATACCCAACCAAATAAAATCAGCTAATCGCCGTCCGGAAAACATTGCCACCATAATCGGTCCGGTTAA
Source organism: uncultured Gilliamella sp. (assembly GCA_945291235.1). The sequence goes on along the minus strand of CALYQY010000033.1, from coordinate 20,460 downwards.
CTCAATGGCAACAGCAATACCTAACGGAATGCGTGAGATAGCATTATAAAAACTTAAATTCATGCACCCCATTGCCAATCCGTATAAGATGATATACCGCAAAGCTTGCTTAGTTATCGCTTTGCGCCACGGCTTAAAGATCATCGCTAACATCACCGATGAAAAGGTTAAGCGCCATGCAGTCATCCCTTCCGGCCCAAGAACGGGGAACAGATATTTAGCAATAGAAGCACTGCCTTGAACCGAAATCATTGAAATAAAAATTAATAAAACTGGCCAAGATCTTTTAAACATAAATGATACCTTGTTCAAAAGGCACCGCCATTAAATAACACACGCTGTGATAGTGTGTATAAATGACAGTACCAAAAAATAATTGATGAAAAGATTGGTAACGCTGAGAAAGTAAAAGCAGTTAAATTAAATTGATAAACAGCACTTTTAAATCTTTAACGACACATAACAACTAGTTATCCCTTTTAACCGATAACAACGCAAGATCCTGCAATGCTTTTTTATAAGGAGAGTCAGGTAGAATCGCAATTACATCAAATGCTTTTTTTGCCTCTTGCTGCGCCACTTCTAAGGTAAATGCCAATGAGCCGCAGGCATCCATGACCTGTAAAATACGATCTAACAAATGGCGCCCATTACCTTGCTCAATCGCTTGACGAATCATTGCCCTGTCATCAGCATTTGGCGCATGATGCATGGCATGTAGTAATGGCAGTGTTGGTTTGCCTTCGTTTAAATCATCCCCCAAATTCTTTCCTAATTTTTGATTACTATCAGCGCTGTAATCAAGTAAATCATCAATAATTTGGAAAGCAGTGCCTAAATATTTGCCATATTGTTGTAAGGCATACTCTTGTTGCTCATTTGCCTCAGCCAACACCGCTGCCGAATGTGAAGTGGCTTCAAATAGTCGGGCTGTTTTACGATAAATCACCTCTAAATACTGCTCTTTAGTGATATTAGGATCATTGCAATTTATCAGCTGTTGTACTTCGCCTTCCGCAATGACATTTGTCGCTTCTGACATAATGGTTAACACTTTAAATGATCCAGTGCGCACCATCATTTGAAATGAGCGGGTATAGATATAGTCACCCACTAATACACTGGCGGCATTACCAAACAGGGCGTTCGCTGTTGATTTGCCTCGTCTTAAATCGGATTCATCAACAACATCATCATGCAATAATGTTGCGGTATGAATAAATTCAATAAACGCAGCGGTAATAATATGCTTATCACCTTGATAATTTAGTGCCTTTGCAACTAGCAAAGCAATAATTGGACGGATGCGCTTACCGCCACTGCTAATAATATAATTGCCCAGTTGATTAATCAACGCCACATCAGAGTTAAGCTCTGCTTGGATTGCAGCATTAACTTTAACTAAGTCATCTTTTACAAGTTCAAGAATTTGATTCATTGATGGATCATTCATCCCTATAACCACTACCAATAATTACGATTTTGCTCTCTATTATCTGCTAAATATTTTTAAGCAACAAGTTATTGGTATATCATATTTAAAAAATATGCTACAAATGATACGCATTTTCATTTAGAATAGCTAATTTAAGTTACAAATAAACACTGTTATGAAGATCAACTTTAATATCGATATCAACACTGACAAAGCGCCCCAAGTACCTGCAATTAAAAAGCAAGGTGGCTATTTCTATACGTCACTTTCGGTCATCACGCACTTATGTTTATTTGGATTATTATTCAGTTCAGCGCTGTTTGCCAATGATATTGTTATTGATGAAGGGGATAACTCAATCAAAGCGGTAATGGTCGATCTTACCCAAATGGCAGCGCCGCAACAATCCTTAGTTGAAAACACGCCGGATATTAAAGGCGTTGAAGATAGTGAAATTATTGATAACAAACCTATTGAAGAGCCACCGGTTGAGCCAGTTAAAGAACCGGAAGTTGTCAAAGAACCTGAGCCTGTAGTTGATACGCCTATTCCCTTGCCGGAAAAAGAGGTAGTGGAAAAAAAAGAACCGAAGCCGGAGCCAAAACCGAAACCAAAGCCAAAACAAAAACCGAAACCAGAGTCGAAACCAACGCAACGACCGTCACGACAACAAGTTCGTCAGGAAGCAATCACTCAAAATATTGCCAATACCGCCGTTGCACCGCAAATTTCAGAAAACCGACAATATTCAGGCAATCCTTCGCCAATTAGTCGCAATCAACCCGAATACCCACGTCGAGCGCTGGATAGGCATTTAGAAGGTTATGTTATTGCACTATTTGATATCAACAGCAACGGACGAGTGGAAAATATCAGAATTATCGAAGCTCAGCCCAATAACATCTTTAATCGTTCGGTTATCAATGCCATGAAAACATGGAAATATAAACCGATTGTGGCCAAAAATTTAAAAATCAAAATTGTCTTTAATCTAGACCGTTCCATTAAATTAAATTAACGATCCGATTAACATCGCCCAACAAGTTATGCCCAAACAGTTCAGGCGTTCGCTATTATCAGCATTTTGCTGATAATAGCGATACCAAAGCATTATTCCAAAAAACGTTAAATTGGCTTTTTCATCAAAGCTTCGATAGCTAAAGGATCTTTAGGCACCTTAGCCGTTAATACTTCGTTGCCTGACGGTGTAATTAAAATATTATCCTCAATACGAATACCAATCCCTTTATAATGTTCGGGTACATCAGCATCTTTGTTGATATACAGCCCCGGTTCAACGGTTAGCACCATGCCGGGTTGTAAAATGCAATCTCGCCCTTGCCCCACATCATGCACATCTATCCCCAGCCAATGCCCTAAACCATGCATATAAAATTCGCTATAAGCTTTATTGGCGATTAAACTATCGACATCGCCTTGCATAATTCCGAGCTTAACTAAACCTTCAACCATAATACGTACAACCTGTTCATTAACAGCTAAAATGGTCGTTCCGGGTTTAAAGAGTTCAATTGCGTGATATTGTGCCGCCAGCACAATGTCGTAAATGTCTCGCTGAGCTTGACTAAACTCGCCATTAATAGGAAATGTTCGGGTAATATCCCCGGCATAATATTGGTATTCACACCCTGCATCAATCAACACCAAATCGCCATTTTTCAATTGATCGCAATTGTTCTCATAATGCAATATACAACCATTATTACCACTGCCAACAATGGTATTGTAAGACGGAAAACGAGCGCCATGCCATGCAAATTCATGTAAGATTTCGGCTTCTAACTGATATTCATACAACGACGGCTGACATTTTTGCATCGCACGCACGTGCGCCTTTGCGCTAATGTCACACGCCTTGCGTAAAATCTGCAACTCATACTCCGATTTAAACATTCGCATTTGATGAACAATTGGACGCCAGTCAATGACTGTACTTGGCGCAACGCGTTTAACGCGAGCGCCTTCTCTTAAAGCCATCAGTGCTTGTTTAACAATGGTGTCAGCATAATCATAATGCTGATCAGCATGATAGATAGTGGTTTTGCCATCTAAGATATCGGGTAAAACAGTTACGATGTCATCAAAAAGGTAAGCTTCATCCACCAATACCGCTTCGAGCGCCGCTTGTTGTCCTAAACGATAGCCTGTCCACGTTTCAGCCAGTGGGTCTTTTTTGCGATTAAATAGCACATATTTGGCATCATTAGATTGTTTAATGATTGCCAGTACCGCTTGTGGCTCATTAAACTGAGTAAAATACCAAAAATCACTATCTTGTCGATAAGGATAATGGGTATCATTACTGCGGGTCATTTCTGGCGCAGCAAAAAAGAATGCCACACTATTTGGCACCATTTGAGCAAGCAGTTTCTCCCGACGAGCAAACAGCTCTGTTTTGATATCTGTGTTTAGCATGGTTATGACCTTAGTGATAAATAGAGATTAATGGATAGTTGGCATAATATCGGGCTCGTTAAACTCTTCAAAGCAGAGCATCGCAGTAATGCGTACATACTCTTTGATCTCTTCAAAAGCAAAACCCAGCTCTTGCTGATCTTCATCTTCATCAAAACCTAACTTAGCAATTTCCCTTAGATCATAAATCGCTTCGCCAACATCGCCTTTTATGCGACTTAATTTTGGCTGAACAAGCCCAATCCCTAACAGAAAATGATTGACCCAACCAACAAGATCATTGATTTGAGTAAATAGGTCTTGAGAGCTCAGTTGCAATTGGAACTCAAAATCTTCATCGGTTAACTGCTGCTTAGTTAAATGATATAAATTTTCAATCTGCTTATTTAATGGCTGAGCAATAGCCTGCCCATTATTTAACATATCTTCAACTAAAGGACGCCAGCTCTCATCGAGATTACCACCAGCTAATATGCCTGAAATAAAACCATGCAATTCGGCCGCACTTACCCCTATTTTATTTTGCATTAATTGGCGATTAAGTTCGTCATAATTGATCATATCAGTCATTAAATCCACCCTGATTTTCAGTTATATCAGTAAAAAATACACCCCCTGCACTTTCACTGATTATTAGTATATAATTCGTACCCAGTTAACAATAATAAACAGGTTACATTGCTTAATAAAGGAATTATTTTGAACATTTTAAGATTAGTTGTGAAATTTCCTCTACTATTATCACTGATTGCTTTATCATTAACCGCTTGTAGTGCATGGTTTACCAATCAAGGCATCATTATTCTTGATGTGCAGAATAAAACGCATACCTATGTAAGTAGCCAGAATTTACCTAGAAATTATCAATTGGGTAATGGCGAACAAGAGTTACAAAAATTTGAAACATTCTGCCGGGAAGAGATTAGAGCATCACAGCTTGACGGCAGTGAAGAGGTCGTCTTTGAAAATATCAAACATGGTATTCATGGACAGGTTGAATTTAATAAATGTAGTGACAAAGTCACTCGAATTTACCGATATTAAGATAATATCAGCAAGCTTTAGCAATAGAAGTGTAAATAAGATTGATTAATTGTAAAAGATCTATCAAATCTTACTAGCCTTTCTAGCTGTTTTTATTTATATTGGTTGTGTAAAAATGAAAATATTTTTGGGAGTAAAAATACTATGTACAAGCAAGATGTAACCATTACTGCATCTAACGGTCTTCATACCCGCCCTGCTGCACAATTTGTAAAAGAAGCAAAAAACTTTAACGCTGAAATTACCGTCACTTCAAACGGTAAAAGTGCCAGTGCTAAAAGTTTATTTAAATTGCAAACTTTAGGTTTAACACAAGGGACAACAATTACAATTTCTGCTGAAGGTGAAGACGAGAAAGAAGCAGTAAATCATTTAGTAAAATTAATTCCTGAATTGGAATAAAACTCCCAATAAGCTATAAACGGTTTTAATATTGAATAAGGATTAAATGTTATGGTATCAGGTATACTTGTTTCTCCGGGTATCGCTTTTGCAAAAGCGCTATTATTAAAAGAAGAACCTATTGTGATCAATAATAGGCCAATTCTTGATAACAAAATCGATGCTGAAATAGACCGCTTTAAACAAGCTCGTCAAAAATCAAGCGAGCAACTTAATGCGATTATGGAACGAGCAAAAACGACTTTAGGCGAAGATAAAGCAGCCATATTTGAAGGTCATATTATGCTTCTTGAAGATGAAGATCTTGAGCAAGAAGTTATCTCTCGCATTAAAAGCAAACATTCAAGTGCTGATGCCGCAGTTCAAGCTGTATTTGAAACCCAAGCAAAAGAGCTAGAAAATTTAGATGACGAATATTTAAAAGAGCGTGCAGCTGATATTCGTGATATTGGTAAGCGATTACTAAAAAATATTTTAGGCATTGAAATCGTTGATTTAAGTGCGATTAGCCAACCATGTATTTTAGTGGCAACCGACTTAACACCGTCTGAAACAGCGCAACTTAATTTAGACATGGTATTAGGCTTTATTACTGATGCTGGTGGACGTACTTCGCACACCTCAATTATGGCACGTTCATTAGAAATTCCAGCCATTGTTGGTACATCAAATGCAACGCAAATGATTAAACAAGGTGATTTTGTTATTTTAGATGCGATCAACAACGCAATTTATATTAACCCGGATCACGCCACTCAAGAAAAACTTAAACAAGTTCAAGCAAAATACATCAGTGATAAAGAAGAGTTAGCCAAATTAAAAGATCTCCCTGCGGTCACGCTTGATGGTCACCAAGTCGAAATTTGTGGCAACATCGGTACTGTTCGTGATATTGCCGGAGCTGAGCGTAACGGCTATGAAGGTGTGGGGCTTTATCGTACTGAATTTTTATTTATGGATCGTGATGCGTATCCAAATGAAGAAGAACAATTCAAAGCTTACAAAGAAGTGGCTGAAGCGGCTAAAGGTTTATCCGTCATTGTGCGTACAATGGATATTGGTGGTGACAAAGATGTCCCTTATATGCACCTGCCAAAAGAAGAGAATCCATTCTTAGGTTGGCGTGCAATCCGTATCTGCCTCGATCGTAAAGAGATTTTACATGCGCAGTTACGTGCTATTTTACGTGCTTCTGCATTTGGTAAATTACGTATTATGTTCCCGATGATCATATCGGTTGAAGAAATCCGTATCTTAAAATCTGAAATTAATATTCTTAAAGAACAACTTACCGCTGAAGGTAAAGCGTTTGATAAGGGTATTGAAATCGGTGTTATGATTGAAACCCCAGCTGCTGCGGTGATAGCTCGCCATTTAGCGAAAGAAGTTGACTTCTTTAGTATCGGAACTAACGATTTAACCCAATACACCCTTGCTGTTGACCGTGGTAATGAGCTAATTTCTCACCTGTATAACCCTCTGTCACCGTCAGTGTTAACATTAATTAAAAATGTTATTGATGCTTCTCACAAAGAAGGCAAATGGACGGGTATGTGTGGTGAACTTGCTGGCGATGAAAGAGCAACAGTTTTACTACTCGGTATGGGACTTGATGAATTTAGTATGAGTGCGGTATCGATTCCAAAAATCAAAAAACTGATTCGTAACACCAATTACGAAGAAGCGAAGAAATTTGCTGAAAATGCATTAGAAAAAGCAACAGCGAAAGAAATTCTTGATTTAATTGAAAAATATACCGCTGAAAAACAAATCTGTTAGGAGACAATAATGGGTCTATTCGATAAAATTAAGCAATTTGTGTCCGATGGTAGCAAAAATAGCATCGAAATTATTGCGCCACTAAGTGGAGAAATTGTCAAAATCGAAGATGTACCAGATGTGGTTTTTGCTGAAAAAATCGTTGGTGATGGCGTAGCTATCAAACCGTCTGGTAATAAAATTGTTGCACCATTAAATGGTAGAATTGGCAAGATTTTCGAGACAAATCATGCATTTGCAATTGAATCTGACGAGGGTATCGAGCTATTTGTTCACTTTGGTATCGATACTGTTGAGCTTAAAGGTGAAGGCTTTACTCGTATTGCAGAAGAAGGGCAACAAGTAAAAATTGGCGATACAATTATTGAAATTGATCTGCCATTACTTGAGAGCAAAGCCAAATCAGTGTTAACACCAGTTGTGATATCTAATATGGAAACTGTTGTTGAATTAACTAAGTTATCCGGCTCAGTTGAGGCAGGTAAAACACCAATTATGCGTGTTAAAAAATAACATCGCACAAAGTTACTACTCATAAAAAAACCTTCAGTTTTCACTGAAGGTTTTTTATTGAGAATAATCAAACATAGAGTTCAAATAATTCGTTTAACGCCATTTTTTGTATTGATTAATCAAGCTGTTGGTTGATTCATCATGCGAGCTGACTGGTTTATCATCAGCAAGTTCAGGTAAAATGCGACCAGCTAACTGTTTACCCAATTCAACCCCCCACTGATCGAAGCTAAAGATATTTAAAATAACGCCTTGCGTGAAGATTTTGTGCTCATACATCGCCACTAATGCACCTAAAGTATATGGCGTGATTTTTTTCACTAAAATAGAGTTGGTCGGTTTATTACCTTCAAAAACTTTAAATGGCACTATCGACTTAACGTCATCGAGTTTTTTACCGGCAGCAATAAACTCTTGTTCAACTTGCTCAGCGGTTTTACCAAAGGCTAACGCTTCTGTTTGCGCAAAGAAGTTAGATAATAATTTAGGATGATGATCACCAACTGGGTTATGGCTGATTGCCGGTGCAATAAAATCACAAGGAATTAATTTTGTGCCTTGATGAATTAATTGATAAAAAGCATGTTGCCCGTTAGTACCCGGCTCACCCCAAATAATTGGACCAGTGGTATAAGTTGTTTTCTTACCATTACGATCAACGCTTTTACCATTTGACTCCATATTGCCTTGTTGGAAATAGGCAGCAAAACGGTGCATATACTGATCATAAGGTAAAATAGCCTCAGTTTCTGCGCCAAAAAAGTTGTTGTACCAAATACCAATTAAAGCAAGCAACGTCGGAATATTTTTTTCAATCGGTGCACTTTGGAAGTGCTTATCCATGGCATGACCACCCGCTAAAAACTGTTTAAAATTATCAAAGCCAATGGATAACACAATCGATAAACCGATTGCCGACCAAGAAGAGTAACGACCACCAACCCAATCCCAAAACTCAAACATATTAGCAGTATCGATACCAAATTTTTCAACCTCTTTGGCGTTAGTTGAAAGCGCCACAAAGTGCAAGGCAACTGCTTTATCGTCTTTAGCAGCATCAAGCAACCAGTCACGTGCGGTTTGGGCATTGGTCATCGTTTCTTGTGTGGTAAACGTTTTAGAAGCAACTAAAAATAGGGTCGTTTCCGGATTTAAGCCCTTAAGTGCCTCAACAATATGTGTCCCGTCAACATTTGAAACAAAGTGCATGGTTAAATGATTTTTATAAGGGCGTAACGCTTCGGTAATCATCACCGGCCCCAAATCTGAACCGCCGATACCGATATTTACCACATCAGTAATTGCTTTACCGGTGTAACCTTTCCACTCACCGCTAATGACTTTTTTACTGAAAGATTCCATTTTTGCTAATACTGCATTGACCTCATCCATGACATTTTTACCGTCAACATAAATCGGCGTATTAGACACATTTCTTAATGCTACATGCAAAACAGCACGATCTTCAGTGCGATTGATTTTTTCACCGCTGTACATCGCATTAATTGCGCCGTTTAAATCACACTCATCAGCCAACTGATAAAGTTGCTTAAGGGTTGCTTGAGTAATACGGTTTTTAGACAGATCAACCAAAAACTCATCTTCAAAAGGGATACTGAGTTGTTCAACTCGGTTTGGCTCCTCTTTGAGGATTTGGGCAATGGTTTTATCTTTTTGTTGTTGATAGCTTGCTTGAAGGGATTTCCAAGAAGAGGTGGTAGTTGGATCAATTGACTTTAACATAAACTTATTCCTTAAATAATATTGCACTATTAACCATGATATAACTATGCATAACATGATGCAAGATAAGGATTTATCCTTCAAAATGAAGTAAGTAGAAAAAATAATAAAAGTTATTTTCTTTTCCTAATCAAATAACTTGAATATAATGTTAAAGATAAGATATTTGATACATTTAACCTTTCAAAAAAAGATTTTCTAACGAATGATAACCAATAAAATAAATAAATTTCGTAGATTATTATATTAGGATATTTCATGCCCAATATTCAGACGCTAGTACCAGCCTTAGATAAAATCGTTCGCATTTGTGATTATTTAGATAGTCATAAGGGTGCAACTTTTAGTCAAATATTTCAAGACCTTAGTTTACCTAAAAGCAGTACTTCAACACTACTTAATGCATTAGTTATGCATGGTATCTTACGTCAAGATCAAAATAAGTTTTATCTTGGATTAAAATTGCATCAATGGGGTGATAAATCGTTGGAACAGTTCGATATCACCCAAATCGCTCAGCCATTGATGACTAAATTAAGAGATCAAACCAACTTAACTTGTCATCTAGGTGTTCTTGATGGGCTCTATTCTGTCTATATTGCTAAAATTGAAAATGATCAGGCAATTGGCATTCGTACCTGGATTGGCAAAAAATTACCATTACATAGTTCAGGTATTGGTAAAGCCTTAATAGCTTGGTTACCGGATGAAAAAATCGACCAACTGATACCCGAAGACAAATTGCCCAAATATACCGACACCACCATAACCAGCAAAAAACAGTTAAAAAAAGAGCTGGCTAAAATCCGGTCGCAAGGTTGGGCGTATGATAATCAGGAAGATGTAAAAGGCGTACATTGTATCGCAGCGCCGATATTTAATAAAAATCATGAACCAATTGCGGCGATAAGTATTTCCGGCGTTCTTTTTCAGCTACCGGTAGAGAAGATCGAAAAATACTCCGAGCTCGTCCGTAAAGCCTGCCAACAGCTAACCAATAAGTTTTAACAATATTGAATCATAACGATTCAATATTATTTTAACGCTTTTACTCAATACATTATTAAGCGATCTGCTTAAATAGCTCAATCAGTTTTTGTTTATCAAAAAATACCGGATTGGCACCAGCACAGGCATCTTTCATTGAATTTTCAGCTAATAATTCAAAATCAGGATTATTAACACCTAATTCCTTCAATGATTTAGGAATACCGACTTCTTGCGCTAAATCTTCAATTCTTTTAATCACATAATCAACACACTCTTGATCACTTTTATCTTTTGTATCAAAGCCAATGGTTTGTGCAATCACTCTAAATTTTTGTGGTGCATGTTTAGCATTTTCTTTCTCAACTACCGACAACAGCATCGCATTACAAACACCATGCGGTAAATCATAAAGCCCGCCTAATTGATGCGCCATAGCATGCACATTGCCTAGCCCGGCATTACTAAAAGCGATACCATTTAAAAAGCAGGCATAGCTCATCTGCTCTCTGGCTTGAATATCATTACCATTTTTAACCGCTCTGGCTAAATATTTAAAGGTTTGAGCGATAGCATATAATGCTGTTGAATCAGTAACATCCATCGCCCCTTTAGCAACCACCGCTTCAATTGCATGAGTTAACGCATCCATACCGGTTGCAGCGGTTAAATTGGCAGGTTTGGAAATCATTAAATCCGGATCGCTAACGGTTATTGATGCCAACGTATTAGGATCGACCATAATCATTTTTACATGTCTACTTTCATCGGTAATAACATAATTAATGGTGACTTCAGCAGAAGTGCCCGCAGTGGTTGCTATTGCCACAATAGGCAAACATTTTTGTTTACTTTTATGCATCCCTTCATAATCGGTAATTTTGCCACCGTTGGTCGCCAAAACCGCAACGGCTTTACCACAATCTTGTGGAGAACCGCCACCAATTGAGACGATAAAATCGCATGCCGACTCTTGACATAACTTGAGTGCATTTTCAACATTGGCAACGGTTGGATTAGGTTTCACATCATAAAAAATAACTGATTCGATACCCTCTTTTTCTAAAATATCAACGACTTTATCGACCGTACCATTACCAAATAAAAACTTATCGCTAACCACAAATGCCTTTTTGCAATTCAATTTTTTTACGGGTACACCTAATTCAGACAGGCAACCTTTGCCTAATAAATTAACCGGTGGAATGTAATAAATCATATTTACCTCTTAAATTAATAACATCTTAAATAATTCCTAGAAAAGAACTTAATTTCATTATACGGAAAAAATAAACATGCAAAAAAAATATTTTTTACAATGAGAGGAGGATCACAAAATTTATTTTCTTTTGAATTTTCGGATTGCAATTGAAAATTTTTTCACCAATAATCCGTTCAAGACAAAGAAATAAAGTTCTATATCATGAACAAAGGAGAAAAAATGAGTCTGGCAAAATTTAAAGGAATATTCCCACCCGTTCCGACAATCGTCGATAAACACGGGGATCTTGATAAAAAAGGGATGGCTAATTTATTAGATCATCTGATTAACAATGAAGCTGACGGAGTTTTGATTTTAGGTAGCGGTGGTGAGTTTTGTCATATGCCACCTAAACTCCGATTTGAAGTGGCTGAATTTGCGGTTAAGCATATCAAGCAACGCATTCCGGTCATGATTGGCATATCCAGCCCGAGTACCAAAGAAACAATTGAATACGGTCAACATGCAGCACAAATCGGCGCTGATGCCGTTTTAGTTGTCAATCCTTATTATGCTTTATTGAATAGTGAGGCAATTTATCACCATTATAAAACTGTCGCTGAAAATATTAATATACCGATCCTACTTTACAATTTCCCCGCATTAACCGGTCAAGATATTGGTATTGATGTCATTACCCGATTGGCAAAGGATGTGCCAAATATTATCGGGCTAAAAGATACCATTGATAACATTAGCCATACACGGGAAGTGATCAACCAAGTGCATGCTTTCCGGCCTGATTTTATCATCTTCAGTGGATTTGACGAGTATATGCTAGATACGCTGATTTTAGGTGGTCATGGCGGTATTCCGGCTACATTTAACTTTGCCCCTAAAATTACCAAGGGAATCTATAAAGCGTTCAAGCAAAAGGATTATGAAACAGCATTTACATTACAACGTCAATTAGCAAAATTGATGCCTATTTATGCAATTGAAACCCCATTTTTTGCTGTCATTAAACAAGCGATCAAACTCACCGGTATCGATATTTCAACTGAAGTTTTAGCGCCGGTAAAAAAACTACCAAACAACAAACAAGACTTATTAGTTGAACTATTAAAGTCGGCACAAATTCCTATTATCAATAAATAATTGGAGGGATCCATATGAATAATATTGAAAATAAAACCATTCCTAAAGGTCGTTGGAAACATATCATTCCAGCAACCATTTTAGTGTATATAGTGGCATACATGGACAGAACCAATATTGCCATTGGTATTGCAGGCGGAATGAATAAAGATTTAGGTATGACAGCATCGTTTGCCGGTCTTGTCGCAGGAATCTTTTTTATTGGTTATATCTTTTTACAAATTCCGGGTGGTCAAATAGCTGAACGATACAGCGCCAAAAAATTTATTGCATGGACGATTGTTGTTTGGGGAGGTTTTGCGGCGATAACAGGGTTTGTGCGTGATCCGATTCAACTACTAATCATTCGTTTTATATTGGGAGTTGCTGAAGGTGGCGTATATCCGGCTATATTAGCATTAATTGGGCATTGGTTTCCTAACCATGAAAGAGCTAGAGCAATAGCATTTTTCCAAATGAATTTAGCGGCAGCATCTATTATCACCGGTCCGTTATCTGGCTGGTTAATTGAAGTTTGGGGCTGGAGAGAGATGTTTATTATTGAAGGCATTATCTCGTTAGCATTGCTGTTTGTTTGGATGCCACTGGTTTGTGATTATCCACATCAAGCTAAATGGCTCGATCCAAAAGAACTCAATTGGTTAAATCAACAATTTGCCAAAGATAAAGCGCTGATAAAATTAGATGATAAAGCCAGTGTCAAAACCGTATTAAGCAGTATCAACTTATGGAAACTGGTGGCTATCTATTTCTTCTTCCAAATCGGTTTTTACGGTTTTGCCCTTTGGATGCCAATGTTAATTAAACAATTGACCGGTAGTGGTATGTCTATTGTAGGGCTATTAACCGCAGCGCCATACATTTTATGTATTTTCGGACAATATTATATTGCCAAATTATGTGACCAAACATTGAATCGTAGACTCTATACCGCCATTCCAATGATTGGATTTGCGATATGTTTAACATTATCAATATTATTAGAAAATTACACATGGCTGGCTTATGGAATGATGGTTTTATGTGGCTTTTTCCTACAAGCGTATGCCGGTCCATTTTGGACTTTACCTCCATTATTATTCCCGGCAAATGTGTTAGGCGGAGTACGAGGAACAATCAATGCGCTAGGTAATCTAGGCGGATTTATCGGTCCATACCTTGTTGGTTTATTAACCGTAACCGTAAGTAAAAATGCAGGATTGTATACCTTAGTTGGGGCGTTAATTATGGCAATACTGTTATTGTTCACGCTACCGGCTATCACCGCAAAACCAACAAAATAAAAAAATTAAAACTGCATTGGAGGATATTATGCAACAGAAATGTAAATTTGCCAGGGATCTATGGTCACAATTAGACGCATTACGAATGGGAATGAATTATACCGTTGAAGATACTGAAAAACCACAAGTGCTAATTGACGACTGTTATGGAGAAAGCCACCCCGGAAGTTATCACCTCGATAGTTTAGGTTATGAAGTTATGCTTGGTGTACATGAGCGAGGAGGACGCTCTGTACGTAGTCATGTCACCGATATATGTGACGGCTGGGGGCAAGGTCACGACGGCATGAATTATATACTAGCATCAAGAGAAGCTATCGCAAATATGGTCGAAATTCATGGATCGGTCATACCCTATGATGCCGCGGTACTTATTTCAAGTTGTGATAAATCTGTACCGGCTCATCTTATTGCCGCAGCACGACTTGATATACCATTAGTGCATGTTCCGGGCGGATCGATGCGCCCTGCTCCCAATATGACAACCTCAGACCTAGGCGGTGCCACTGCACAATATAAAAAAGGCGAGATTGATATTAAACAAATTCAAACCTTACAAAGATGTGGTTGTCCTACCGCTGGGGCATGTCAATTTATGGGTACCGCAAGTACCATGCAATGTATGTCCGAAGCGCTGGGATTAGCCCTTCCGGGAAGTGCATTAGCGCCATCGACCATGTCTGAAATTCGAAGAATGGCCAGATCGGCCGGACACCATGCCATGTATCTAGCCAAAGAAGGGATAACAGCAGGTAAAATCCTTACACCCGCAGCATTTGAAAATGCCATAAAAGTCCACGCAGCAATCAGTGGTAGTACTAATGCGCTCATTCACTTACCGGCAATTGCCCATGCAGCAGGCTTCGAGTTAACAGCAGATGTCTTTGATCGAATCAACAATACCGTACCTTACCTCACCAATGTACAACCTAGCGGGCAATATGTCACCGAATTATTATGGTTCGCCGGCGGTATCCCTATGGTGCAATGGATGATTAAAGACTTACTTGATCTGGATGTCATGACCGTGACCGGACATTCATTAGGTGATAATTTGGAAATGATGCAGCAAACCGGTTTCTTTGACCGAAATTTGGGCTATTTGCATAATTACAAATTACAACGAAATGATTTAATCCGCCAACCTAACCAAGAAAAAATGGGATCTATCGCCGTTTTAAAAGGCAATATCGCTCCGGACGGAGCCGTTATCAAATACACGGCTTGTAGTGCTGATATGCATAAACATACAGGGCCGGCAAAAGTTTATAATTCTGAAGAAGCCGCTCAAGAAGCTATTATTAATAATCGGGTTAACCCTGGCGATGTTATTTTTATCTGTTATGAAGGACCAAAAGGATCAGGTGCGCCAGAAATGCTAATGACCACGGATGCGATTGTCTTTGATAAACGTCTCAATGGAAGTGTTGCGTTGATCACTGACGGTCGTTTTTCAGGTGCGACACATGGGCCATGTATTGGTCATGTATCGCCGGAAGCTGCTGAAGGTGGTCCAATTGCCCTTGTTGAAGATAATGATATTGTCGAAATTGATGTCCACGCAAGAAAACTCAATATTATAGGTATTAATGGCGAGATGAAATCTGCACAAGAAATTGCTGAAATATTTTCTCAACGAAAACAACAATGGACGCCACCGGATTATTCCAACCGAAAAGGCGTGTTTAAGCAATATACCCAAAAAGCTAAATCATTAATGGCGGGTGCATATATAGAATAACAATAACACAAAGTGCCACCTATCAACATTCGTGGCACTTTAAAGTCAAGATCGTATTTACAGTAGGCAACAGCGATAAAATACCGCCCATTGCGATATAGAAGATCCTATCGGCAAACTGATACTAAATAAATGCAGCGTATTGATACAAACCTTTTAAAACGGTTTAGCCGATAAAACCTTAAATAGAAACAGATCTACTAAAAATGATCTTATTTGTTACCACTAAATCGATTCTAAATAAAACCAATTTAATTTAAGACAAAACACAAACAAAAAATTTAATCAATCAAACTTGCTGAAATTCCTCTATATTGGAATAACAACAAAAATTCCAATATAGAGGAATAACCATTTGTTAATTATAGATTTTTTATGATCAAGTTCACAATTATGCAATCAAATAGTTGTTCCGGAATTTGATAATCGTAAAATCGACTTATCCAATATACAGGATAAAAGTACAATATATGGGAATGTATGTCTAAAGTACCCGCTTTACAAAGAACAGTTAAAATTCTGACTTTAATCGCTTCTAAAGGTAAGTGTAGTGCCGCCGAAATAATCAGTAATCTACAAATACCTAAGAGCTCCGCTTATCTATTATTAGAAGAACTAAAATCGTATCAATTTATCAAACAAGATCAGAACGGTGATTATTTTTTATGGATAAAATTAGTTGAGTTAGGTGAACTGGCTTCAAATTGTTTTGATATAAGAGAAATAGCCAAAAAACATCTTGCCCGATTAACCAATCACACCGGGCTTTTAACTCATTTGGGCATTTTAGACAACAATACCGCTTACTATATTTTGAAATGTGAATCACACAGCACAATCAGTGTGCGTTCTTATGTCGGCAAACAAGTATCCCTTTATCGTTCCGGCGTCGGAAAATGCTTATTAGCATTCCAACCTAGTGAAAAAATAGCCGAAATTGTTAAGCAACTGTCCTTCGAACAAAAAACCGCAAATACAATCATGACCACCAGCGCATTACATACAGAATTAGCAAAGATTCGTCAACAAGGCTGTAGTTTTGATAATCAAGAGGATTATATCAATATAAGATGTATAGCTGCTCCCATATTTAATGCACAAAACAATATCGCAGCGGCCATATCTGCTGTAGGAACAACATTTCAAATAACCGATAAAGTCATACCGGAAATCACAACTAAAATTAAGGAGTGTGCAAAAGATATCTCAAAAGAGTTGGGCTGTCTTATGTACGAATAATTTTTGTAACACAAAAGGAGAAAGTAGATGAAACTACCTAAAATAAAAGAAATAAGGGCTTATTTTATGGGAGGAGCAACCGCCGAAAAAGGGAGCGGCGGGGCAGACTATCACGATCAGGGCGGCCACCACTGGATCGACGACCATATCGCCACGCCAATGAGTAAGTATAAAGAGTATGAACAATCGCGTCAATCTTTTGGTATTAATGTCCTTGGCACACTTATTGTTGAAGTTGAAGCTGATAATGGTCAAACAGGATTTGCCGTATCGACCGGCGGAGAAATGGGATGTTTTATTGTAGAAAAACACCTAAATCGATTTGTTGAAGGAAAATGTGTTTCTGATATCAAATTAATTCATGATCAAATGCTCAACGCAACCATGTATTACGCCGGATCCGGTGGATTAGTGATGAACACCATATCGTGCGTTGATCTTGCCCTTTGGGATCTGTTTGGAAAAGTCACGGATCTGCCTGTATACAAATTATTAGGCGGTGCCGTCCGTGATGAAATTCAATTTTATGCAACCGGCGCTCGTCCGGATTTAGCCAAATCAATGGGATTTATTGGCGGTAAGATGCCAACGCATTGGGGACCGCATGACGGTGATCAAGGAATAGAGAAAGATGCGCAAATGGTTGCCCAAATGCGTAAAGCATGCGGTGAAGATTTTTGGTTAATGCTAGATTGCTGGATGAGTCAAGATGTCAACTATGCAACAAAACTCGCTCACGCATGTGCGCCTTATAACTTAAAATGGATCGAAGAGTGCCTACCTCCCCAACAATATGAAGGATACCGGGAATTAAAACGCAATGCCCCACCGGGAATGATGGTCACATCCGGTGAACATCATGGAACGATTCAATCATTTAGAACATTATCTGAAACAGGTATTGATATCATGCAACCCGATGTTGGCTGGTGTGGCGGTTTAACCACGTTACTGGAAATTGCAGCCATTGCAAAATCAAAAGGACAACTGGTTGTGCCTCATGGTTCATCGGTGTATTCCCACCATGCAGTAATAACATTTACCAATACCCCATTTAGTGAATTTTTAATGACAAGCCCCGATTGTTCAACGCTACGCCCTCAATTTGATCCAATACTGATTGATGAGCCTGTTCCTGTGAATGGAAAAATTCATAAATCAGTGCTTGATAAACCAGGTTTTGGCGTTGAATTAAATCGTGAATGTACATTCATTCGTCCTTATTCTCATTAATGATATGAAGAAAAAAACGATTGTTGATTAATGATTGCAGTTTTACAAAAACGTTAAAACTGCAATTTAAGAACCAATAATCTTCTTCATATGAACACTATCTACATCTCTATCATATGTATGGAGAGGGGGGTTTTTATGTCTAATATTCTTGAAAAAGCGGTAAGTAAAACCCGTTTAAGACTTGTACCATTTATGTTAGTGCTTTATGTATTAGCTTTTTTAGATCGTGCAAATATTGGTTTTGCTAAATCTGCCTATCAAATAGATACCGGACTAAGTAACGAAGCATTTGCGCTTGGCGCCGGAATATTCTTCGTCGCTTATGCTTTTTTAGGTGCACCGGCCAATTTATTAATGCGCAAATTTGGCGCCCGCTATTGGATTGGTGGAACAACTTTAGTATGGGGATTTTTATCCGCTGCAATGGCTTATGCAGATTGTGAATGGAAATTCTTAGCGGTACGGGTACTACTGGGTATGGCTGAAGCGGGCTTCTTCCCCGGTATGATCTACTTAACTTCGCAATGGTTTCCGCAAAAGTATCGTGCCGGAATAATGGGGCTATTTTATATGGGAGCACCTTTAGCGCTCACATTTGGATCACCGCTATCCGGCGCTTTGTTAGAAATGCATGGCTTTTTAGATCGCCCCGGTTGGTACTGGATGTTTATTATCGAAGGCGTGCTTGCCGTGATAGCCGGTGTTATTACTTTCCTTTATCTTGATGACAACATCAGTGATGCCAGATTTCTCAATGAAAATGAAAAACAGGCATTACAAGCAAAATTATCATCCGAAGAAAGTGTAAAAACGACATCTAAAATAATCGATGCTATCAGTAATATTACCGTTTGGCATCTGGCCATTATCTACATGATAATTCAAATAAGTGTTTATGGACTTATTTTCTTTTTACCCACTCAAGTTGCCCAATTAATGGGAACAACGGTTGGATTTAAAGCATCTTTAGTGGCAGCCATTCCATGGATTGCCGCATTATTTGGCACTTATTTTATTCCGCGATATTCTGACAAAGTAGGCGAACGACGAAATATCGCCGCAATAACCCTACTCATCGCCGGTTTAGGCATCGGGATTTCAGCCCTTGCCAGCCCTACCATTGCAATTATTGCGCTGTGTTTTGCCGCTATTGGTTTTATTGCCGTGCAACCTGTTTTTTGGACGATACCAACTAATCTGTTATCCGGCGCAGCGCTTGCCGCTGGTATCGGCTTTATCAACATGTTTGGTGCATTTGGTGGTTTTTTTGCGCCAATTATCCGTGTAAAAGCCGAAACAGTTTTTAATAACAATATGGCTGGTTTACTCACTTTGGCGTTAATCACGATAATCGGTACCTTAACCATATTTATGCTAAAACAGACTAACAAAAATAGTTAATAAACTGAGCTTATTGATTTTATCAATAAGCTCATAAAAATTTGGAATAACACAATGAAAAATTTATTGGAAAACGAATTTAAACAACAAATTACAAAGGGAAATTTACAAATTGGGCTTTGGTTATCGTCCGCAACATCCTATATGGCTGAAATTGCAGCCACATCACAATATGACTGGTTGCTTATTGACGGTGAGCATGCACCAAACACCGCTCAAACACTACTGACACAACTTCAAGCCATTGCGCCATATAAAGCGCATCCGGTCGTACGCCCTTTAGAAGGTCAGCAAGCAAATATTAAACAGATTTTAGATATTGGCTCACAAACATTATTAATTCCCATGGTCGAAACGGCCAAACAAGCTAAAGAAATCGTTTCAGCAACACGTTATCCGCCGGAAGGGATGCGCGGTGTCGGGGCGAGCGTGGCAAGAGCCGCCCGGTGGGGAAAAATTGAAAACTACATGCAAAAAGTGAACGATTCGCTTTGCCTGCTAGTGCAAGTAGAAAGTAAAAAAGCATTAGAAAATCTCGATGAAATTGTGATGACTGACGGCATTGACGGGGTATTTATTGGTCCAGCCGATTTATCCGCCTCCTTAGGTTATCCCGACAATGCAGGACATGAAGAAGTCCAAAAAATCATTGAAAAAACGATCAAAAGAATTAGGCAATTAGGTAAAGCGGCAGGATTTTTAGCGGTCGATATCGAAATGGCCAAAAAATGTATTTCATGGGGAGCAAATTTCGTTGCCGTTGGTGTTGATACCATGCTGTATATGCAAGCGCTTGATGAAAGATTAAGCCACTTTAAACAGCTAGAAAAAACAAATCAATCATCTAATGTTTCTTATTAAT
>CALYQY010000032.1 GCA_945291235.1 uncultured Gilliamella sp. | reverse complement strand
AGTTATAAGTTTTTTAAAGCTCTAAAATCTCTGTGCTCGATAGCACAAAAATGCTATTTTGCTTTTTCTGTACAATTATTATTACAATGTTTATAGTAGCTTATATTTTGAATTAAGATTAGTTTCGGTCGCTTGTAATATTATGAAACTTCAACAATTACGTTACATTTTAGAAATAGCCCGCTCAGGCTCGATTAATGAAGCGGCTAAAAATTTGTATATTACCCAACCCAGTTTATCTACTGCGGTCAAGGAGTTGGAGGCTGAATTTGGCATTGAGATTTTTGTGCGAACTTCAAAAGGCGTTTCGCTATCAACCGACGGTGTTGAGTTTTTGGGTTATGCCAAACAGGTTTTGGATCAGGCTGAATTATTAGAACAGCACTATGCAAAAAAAGAGCCGTCTAAACAGCTTTGCAGTATATCGACACAACATTATGCTTTTGCGGTTAATGCATTTGTTAATCTCATCAAAAAAAATCATACCGATGAATATGAATTTACCCTTAGAGAAACCCGAACTTATGATATTATTACCGATGTCGCCAATTTGCGTAGCGAAGTAGGCATTTTATATTTAACCGATTTTAACCAAAAAGTGATTTTACGTTTGCTTAAAGAGCATCGTTTAACTTTTAATCCGCTTTTTGAAGCTGATCCTCATGTCTTTATTAGTACTCATCATCCTTTAGCTGCAATGAAATTGCTCACGCTTAATGATTTGGAAGATTATCCTTATCTCTCTTTTGAGCAAGGTGAATATAACTCTTTCTATTTTTCAGAAGAGATATTAAGTACCGTTTATCATAAAAAAAGCATTCATGTCAGTGATCGAGCGACGTTGTTTAACCTATTGCATGGGTTAAATGGTTATACAATTAGTACCGGTGTTTTAAGTACTGATTTAAATGGTTCTGATATTTTATCGATTCCGCTTGATGTCGAAGAAAAGATATTAATAGGTTGGATAACCTCTCAAAAAGCGCAATTAAGTCAGTCGGCGCAAAATTATATACAAGCACTTAAAAAATTGATTCAAGAAGAGTACGGTTTTAAACTTAAATAAGCTTGCTATTAAAGGAATAAATCGCATTGCTATTTCAATAATTTCAAGTATAATTGCGCACAATTCATATATTGATTATATGAATGCCGAGGAGTGTCTGAATTAGAGATCGGTCATTCCATTTTTTATTTTAATTTTAAGAGGTTTATTATGTCTCTAACTGTAGAAGCTAAAGCGAAAATCGTTGCTGAATATGGTCGTGGAACTAACGACACTGGTTCAACTGAAGTTCAAGTTGCTCTTTTAACTGCACGTATCAATGATTTACAAGGTCATTTTTCTGAGCATAAAAAAGATCACCACAGCCGTCGTGGTTTATTACGTATGGTTTCTAGCCGTCGTAAATTATTAGATTATTTACGTCGTACAGACTTTGACCGTTATAACCAGTTGATTCAAAAACTAGGTTTACGTCGCTAATATTTATCTACTTGAAAAGAGGCTTAGGCCTCTTTTTCGTTGTATAAATTTAGGGCTTTGCTATAATGCTGAGCTCGAAAAGCATGTTTAATTGCTTTGTAGAGAAAAATTAATAAAAATAGAAGATTATGTCTCATGTTTCGCGCGACTAATGAGAGCTCTATAATTTATAGATTTGTCATTAGTCGTGACAGTGAAATAATCTTTTGTTGAGTATCCCCCACATGGTTGAAGTGTGTATCAATATGTTCCAGCATTGCGCTGCTTCCTGTCGAAATATCAAACTTCAACATGATTTATAACAAGAGGAATTTATTTTGTTTAATCCGACATATCAAAAATTTCAATATGGTCGTCATACAGTTACATTAGAAACGGGTATTATGGCGCGTCAAGCAACAGCTGCGGTTATGGTCAATATGGACGATACTGCGGTTTTTGTGACTGTAGTAGCTAATAAGAAAGTGAAAGAAGGGCAAGACTTCTTTCCTTTAACCGTTAACTATCAAGAACGTACTTATGCAGCAGGCCGTATTCCAGGTGGTTTCTTTAAACGAGAAGGTCGTCCGAGCGAAGGCGAAACGTTAATTGCTCGTTTAATTGACCGTCCACTTCGTCCTTTATTCCCAGAAGGTTTTGTTAATGAGATTCAAATCATTGCAACTGTGGTGTCTGTAAATCCAGATGTTAGCCCTGATTTGGTGGCGATGATTGGTGCATCGGCTGCGCTTTGTTTATCTGGCGTACCGTTCCATGGTCCAATTGGCGCAGCACGTGTTGGTTTTATCAATGATGAGTTTGTGCTAAATCCATCAGTTAAAGAGCTAGCATCAAGCCGTTTAGATTTGGTTGTTGCAGGTACCAAAAGTGCCGTGTTAATGGTTGAATCAGAAGCTGATTTGTTAACAGAAGATCAGATGTTAGCTGCGGTGGTTTTTGGTCATGATCAACAACAAGTTGTTATTGATAATATTAATGAGTTTGTAGCGAAAGCGAACTGTGAAAAATGGGATTGGGTTGCACCAGCTAAAAATGAAGAGCTGTTTAATGCTGTTTCTGACTTAGCTAAAGCTCGTTTAGGTGAGGCTTATCGTATCACTGAAAAACAAGCTCGTTATGCACAAATCGATTTGATTAAAGAAGAAGTGTTAGCGGTACTTAAAGAGAAAGACGAAGAGCTTGATGAAAACGAAGTTATCAATATTATTGTTGATTTAGAAAGTCAAATCGTTCGTCAACGTGTTATTGCTGGTGAGCCACGTATTGATGGTCGCGAAAAAGATATGATTCGTGCGCTTGATATTCGTACCAATGTATTGCCAAGAACGCATGGTAGTGCTTTATTTACGCGTGGTGAAACTCAAGCACTAGTGACAGCAACTTTGGGAACTGAACGTGACGCTCAAATTATTGATGAGTTAACCGGTGAGTATACTGAACGATTCTTATTACACTACAACTTCCCTCCATACTCAGTAGGTGAAACTGGCATGGTTGGTTCGCCAAAACGTCGTGAAATTGGTCATGGTCGTTTAGCTAAGCGTGGTGTTGCTGCTGTAATGCCAAGTAAAGAAGAGTTCCCATATACTGTTCGTGTGGTTTCTGAGATTACTGAATCAAATGGATCATCTTCAATGGCTTCTGTTTGTGGTGCTTCATTAGCGCTTATGGATGCAGGTGTGCCAATCAAATCTTCTGTTGCCGGTATTGCAATGGGATTAGTGAAAGAAGGTGATAACTTTGTTGTGCTTTCTGATATTTTAGGTGATGAAGATCATCTTGGTGATATGGACTTTAAAGTAGCTGGTACCCGTGAAGGTGTGAGTGCTTTACAAATGGATATCAAAATTGAAGGTATCACTAAAGAGATTATGCAAGTTGCGCTAAACCAAGCAAAAGGTGCTCGTTTACACATCTTAAGCGTAATGGAGCAAGCGATTAACAAGCCTCGTCAAGAGATTTCTGAATTTGCACCACGTATTTACACTATGAATGTCAATCCTGATAAGATCCGTGACATCATTGGTAAAGGTGGCGCAACTATTCGTGCATTAACCGAAGAAACAGGTACAACAATTGAGATATCGGACGACGGTACAGTGAAAATTGCAGCTTCTGACGGCAATAAAGCCAAAGATGCAATGGCTCGCATTAATAATCTGGTTGCTGATGTCGAAATTGGCAAAATCTACACCGGTAAAGTGACACGTATTGTTGATTTTGGTGCGTTTGTTTCTGTTATTGGTGGCAAAGAAGGTCTTGTTCATGTCTCACAAATTGCTGACCACCGAGTTGAAAAAGTGGCAGATTATTTGAAAGTTGGGCAGGAAGTGAATGTAAAAGTTCTTGAAATAGATCGCCAAGGGCGCATTCGTTTAAGTATGAAAGACGCCGTCGAATCAACACCAGACGTTGCTCCGACGACAGCAGAATAAAAGATTATTCATCAGGAGTTCAATATGAGACTATTCAACCTGAAAATTATAGCCTGTTTATTGGCAGTTGCTATTTTATCAGGTTGTAGTAGTTCTTTTACTGTATTGGCTGTTCCGGAGCAAATTTCTTATGATGACGAATTGAAAATTGCTCAGCTCAGCCAACAGTTATCACGAAAAGATATTGACCCTGTGACACGAATGCAGCTTATTTTTGAACGGGGTATTGTTTACGATTCATTAGGTTTTAAAGCGTTTGCACAAAGTGATTTTAATCATTTATTAAGTATGAACTCTGATGTTGCAGATCTCTATAACTTTTTAGGCACTTATGCCTTAAGAGATGGTGAATTTGATACTGCGATAATGTTGTTTAATACGACTTTAGAGCTCGATCCTGCTTATGCTTTTGCTTATTTTAATCGTGCTATTGCGTTGTATCGTACCGGACATTATCAAACAGCTCAACGAGATGCAATAAAATTCCATCAATATGATGTGAATGAACCAATCCGAATTTTGTGGCTATATCTGATTGAAAAAGAGGCAGATAAACAAGCCGCACAAAAAATGCTACAAAAACGTTACGATCAAATTAGTGATAAAACTGTTTATAGTAGCGATATCGTTGCATTTTATTTAGGTAAAATTAGTCAATCTAAATTAATGCAAAATCTTCAACAAGGCGTTGAAAATAATCGGCAGTTAGCTGAGCGCCTTTGTGAAACATACTTTTACTTAGGTAAATATTATCAGAGTAAAGGTGACAACGAGCGTGCCAAAATGTTATTTAAATATGCTTTAGCCAATAATATTTATAACTTTGTTGAACATCAACAGGCACTTTACGAATTAAAGTTACTTGATGAAAAGTAACAAGGGTCATGCCAGTTTAAAAGTGAAAATATTGTTATAGCGTAGTTCTGATTTGCCAATTATATACACAACTATTTGATGATGCTGTTAATCCGTTTTATCTTTCATAAAGATTGTACCGATATAACTATGTTGCAAAAATTCGAATAGCCTTAAGGAGTATCGGCAGTTAGTTATTGGGGTGAGTTGTAAATTTTCCATTTAGTGAGCTGGCATAAATTGATTAAACTTTCTTTTTTAAAAGCAATACATCATTAAAAAACCTGACTAAGGGTTATCGTTATTGATAATCATCGGAATTGTTATTGCATAAAAAGTCAGTTTTGGTTTTCAAATTTTCAAAGCGAGTTTACATGACAACAGAAGTTTCTTTTACTGATCTTGGTTTATCCGAAGATATACTTAATGCATTAAATGATCTAGGTTTTACTAAACCATCACCTATTCAATCTGAATGTATTCCACTTTTATTAGCTGGAAATGATGTTTTAGGGATGGCACAAACAGGTAGTGGTAAAACCGCCGCTTTCTCAATTCCTTTTTTGATGAATATTGATGTCAATTTAAAGGCACCACAACTTTTAGTTTTAGCGCCAACTCGTGAATTAGCTATTCAAGTTGCCGATGCTTGCGCAGAGTACGCTA
This sequence comes from uncultured Gilliamella sp., assembly GCA_945291235.1. The sequence continues at coordinate 18,459 of CALYQY010000032.1, read as the reverse complement.
AATATATGAAAGGCGTTAAAGTATTACCACTGTACGGTGGTCAACGTTATGATGTGCAATTACGTGCTTTAAAACAAGGACCTCAAATTGTCGTTGGTACACCAGGTCGTTTACTTGATCATTTAAATCGTAAAACGCTTGATCTTTCAAATCTTAAAGGATTAGTACTCGATGAAGCCGATGAAATGTTAAGAATGGGCTTTATCGATGATGTTGAAAGTATTATGGCAACCATTCCGGAAGATCATCAAACAGCACTATTTTCAGCGACGATGCCAGCGCCAATTCGTCGTATCACTAAGCGTTTTATGCATAACCCTAAAGAGGTACAAATCAAGGGTACGAATCAAACCGCTCCTGATATTGATCAAAGTTACTGGTTAGTTCGTGGTATGCGTAAAAATGAAGCGATTATTCGTTTCTTAGAGGCAGAAGATTTTGATGCTGCCATTATTTTTGTTCGTACTAAAACTGCAACTTTAGATGTTGCTGAAGTCCTTGAAAAACACGGTTATAGTTGTGCAGCATTAAATGGGGATATGACGCAACAGTTACGTGAACAAACACTTGATCGTTTGCGTAATGGTCGATTAGATATCCTTATTGCAACGGATGTTGCAGCACGAGGTCTTGATGTTGAACGTATTAGCTTAGTGATTAACTATGATATTACTTTAGATTCTGAATCTTATGTTCATCGTATTGGTCGTACTGGTCGAGCAGGGCGTGCCGGTCGTGCAATTTTATTTGTTGATAGCCGTGAACGTCGATTACTTAAAAATATAGAACAAACGATTAAAAAACCAATTCCGGAAGTGGGTTTACCGTCAAAAGAGTTGTTAGAAAAACGTCGTTTAGCTAAGTTTACTCAACAAGTACAAGCACAGCTTGAAAGTAGTGATTTAGATCAGTATCAAGCACTATTAAACCAGATTCAAACAGAATGTGGCGCTGATCTTCAAACTATTTCGACGGCTATACTTAAATTAGCTCAAGGTGAACGCCCATTAATTTTACCACCTGATCCGGTGTTCAAACCTTCTCGCGATATGCGTGATCGTGATGGTCGTAATGGCGAGCGTCGTTTACGTGGCGATAATCGAGAATCACCGAAACGCCGTGAACGTCGTGATGTTGGTGAAATGGATATGTATCGTATCGAAGTTGGTAAAGAAAACGGTATTGAAGTTCGCCACATTGTGGGAGCGATTGCCAATGAAGCGGATATTAGTAGCCGTTATATTGGTAATATCAAACTTTATGATACTTATTCAACCGTTGAATTACCAAAAGGTATGCCTAAGGATATCTTAAAACACTTTGAAAAAGTGAGAGTCCTTAATCAACCAATGAAGATGAGTTTAGTCAATGGCGCATCTTCTGATGCTAAGCGTGGTCGTCGTGGTAGTAGTAAAGTTGAATCGAAAGAGAAAAGCTTTACGAAAAAACGTGGACGTGCGCCGGCACCTAAGTTTTAATTGTCAAAACCTCTGCTTAATGGCAGAGGTTTTTTTTATCAATGATTACCTCGAATATTTTCACCGGCACTTTTAGGAAGTGTCATAAAATCAATCATAGCGATAAGAGTTAACCCGGCAACCATTAATAATGCCAAACGAAAATCTTCAACTGTTAAATTGGTATTATTATGTCCATGAAAACAAGCTGCGATAAACAAGAATAATGCCCCTAATACTACCCCCAAAACATTGTTGATTTGTTGCGCAATAGTTGAAAGTATATTAGCGCTTTGTACTTCACTTTTATCAATTTGCGAAAAGCCTAAAGTATTTAGCGTTGTAAATTGAATTGACCTTGCCCCTCCGGATAGGAACAATACGGCTATCATCCATATCATTGGCGTTTGTGCCGTAAAAAAGGCGCATAAGACAAAACTGAGTGATAATAATAGGCCGTTTATAATTAAGATATGACGAAAGCTATAGCGACGAATCAAACTTGTATTGACTAATTTAAGTGTGATGTTACCAGCAAATAAAACCAATAATAGCGATCCGGCCAATAATGGTGACCAGCCAAATGCAACTTGAAACATAAGCGGTAACAGAAAAGGTGCACTGCTTAAGGCAATGCGAATTAATGATCCACCCAAAAAATTGGTTCGAAAAGTTCGCTTTGAAAATGCATGCAAGCTTATTAATGGATTATTTGAGTGGGTTAAATGATAACAAGCTATGGTCAATATCATACTGCCGGAAAAAACAATCGATAAGCACAGCCAGATACTGTTTTCGGTGTGTGAAATCATCTCCAGCCCGTAAACAAAAAGCAGTAAACCTAAACCGCACAATATAAAACCGATTCCGTCAAACGCCCGCTTTTGTGGTCGCTCTTTAGGAATTAATTTCCTTGCAAAAAATAGTGCGATAACCCCTAGCGGAATATTAAGAATAAAAATCCAATGCCATGTGAGATATTGGGCAAAAAATCCGCCAATCAAAGGTCCCATAACAGGCGCAATGAGACCTGGCCAAACTAAAATAGAAATAGTATTAACGAGTTGGTCTTTTTCGGTACGGCTTAAAACAACGGTTCGCCCAACCGGTACCATTAATGATCCGCCTAATCCCTGCAATAACCTTGCTATGGTAAACATTGTTAGGTTAGTTGAAAGGGCACAAAGTAATGAAGCTAACATAAATAGAACAATCGAAATGGAAAATACCCGATGCGCGGTAAAACGATTTGCCAGCCAACCACTGGCGGGTAGGCCAATAGCTAAAGCAAGCATGTAAGCACTAATGCCTATTGAAAGCGCTTGCGGGTTAACATAAAAAGATTTAGCCATATCCGGTATAGCCGTTGTGATGACGGTGGCATCTAAGTTTTCCATAAAAAATGTTGCTGCGACTAAAACCGCCATTTTTCGGACATGATTATTTTGCTGCATATGTTCACTAATAAAAAATAACTATCGTTATATAGTACAAAAAATTTGAGTAATAAGAACGAGATTTTTAATTTCTTTATACACGATAGGATACTTAATTGCGCTTAGTTGGACTATTTTTGGGTTGGCACGATTAAGCCAATTTTTGGCAATCTTCCACGCTAATAAGCAAACAAATTGATAGGGTAAAATACTTGAGAATTTTGCCCTTAGATTTGATTGAGAGTATACTAATAGCAAATTAATCGGTATAACAGAGGTATAGCATGACAGATTCTTTAAATAAATGTAAAGCCAACGACACGCCAGCGTGTTGTTGTGTTGATGTGGGTACAATCATTGATAATGAAGATTGTAGCGCAGAGTACGAGCATGTTTTTGCAACACAATCAGAAGCTGAAGCTAAATTGGCATCATTAACTCAAGCTGCTAATGATGTTGCCTCAGAACCATGCGAAATCAATAGCAGCATTGATAAAGTTGAAAATGGTTTTAAATTAACAGCTAAGTTCACCTTTTGTTGTGGCGCTGAGTGTTTAATTTTTCAATTAAAATTACGCTAATCAGATATAAATGAAAGTTTGTATTATCAGACATGGTGAAGCAGGTTTTTCTGCTTCATCAGATGCTAGCCGTGCACTTACCGAGTTTGGTCAAAAGCAAGCAAAGCAGGCTGGCCTTTGGCTTAAACAGCAGGACTTTAGTTTTGACCTTGGACTAGTTAGCCCGTATTTACGTGCTCAGCAGACCTTTGCACTATTGTCTTCTCAAGTTTTTGTGGCAAAAAATGAAACTGAAAAGAATTTAGTGCCGGGAGGTAACCCGTCATATATCGCTGATTTATTAACTGCTCTTGCATCGACTCAATGTCAAAATGTTATGGTTGTATCGCATTTGCCATTAGTGGGCTATTTGGTTAATGAACTGTGTCCAGAAGTATCGCCCCCGATGTTCCCGACAGCAGCTATTGCTTGCGTTGATTTATCTTCAAATGCGGCAGGGAAACTTGAATGGTTTCATCAACCGGAATAAAAAAACTCAATCTATTTGATTTACCTTTAACTGGTCGAACGCTGATCGAAGCGTCGGCTGGTACGGGTAAAACTTATTCGCTTGCAATCATCTATTTACGATTGTTGCTTGGTATTGGTGAAAACAGTTATCCTAAACCGCTCGATGTTAGTCAAATATTAGTGGTGACTTTTACCAAAGCGGCAACACAAGAACTACGCTCACGTATCAGACAAAATATTCAGGAATTAAAATTAGCCATAATTGAAGGCAAGCATCAAGATCCGATTTACCAACAATTAATCGATCTTATTGAAAATAAACATATTGCTATCGAAAAGTTGACTCAAGCGCAACAATCGATGGATGATGCGGCTATTTATACAATTCATAGCTTCTGTCAACGTATATTAACCAGCCATGCTTTTGAATCGGGTGTTCTTTTTGAACAATCTTTGATTGCCGATGAATACGAACTAAAATTAAATGTAATTCAAGATTTTTGGCGCCAATATTTTATACCACTAGATAAATCGCTAGCTTATTTAGTGCTTGAAACTTGGCAAGATCCAACGGCACTATTAGCCGATTTAACGCCTTATTTAAATGTTGAGTTTGATGATTCAAATGATGAAGAACTGGAACTAATTGAGAAGATCAAAGCGTTTTATCAGCAAAATTTTGCAAAAATTGATGCCATTAAAAAAGCGTGGCTTACTTCGGTTAACCAATTGTCGGATATTATTACCCAATCCGGCGTAAATAAGAAATCTTACAGTAGTCGATATTTACCTAATTGGTTAAATAAGATCACATCTTGGGCACAAACAGCTACACAAACCTTTGGCTTACCAACAGAGCTTTCAAAATTTTGCCAATCTGTTTTGTTAGAAAAAACCAATAAAGGCCAAACAGCACCGACCCATCCAATTTTTGAACAGATTGAAGCGCTGTGCAATAGTGTGCTTAATTTACGTAGTTTAATCTTAATGGATATAGTAAAAATTGTTCAAAAAGGGATCTATTACCAAAAGATTAAACGTGGAGAAATGAGTTTTGATGATCTGCTATGGCAACTTCATCGAGCTTTACGCGCTAAAAATGGTAAGCGATTAGCATTAAGTATTGCCAGCAAATATTGTGTTGCCTTGATTGATGAGTTTCAAGATACCGATCCGGTGCAATATAAAATTTTTGATTATATCTATCCTAAACATAGTTTAGATACTGGTTTACTGTTTATTGGCGATCCTAAACAAGCGATTTATAGCTTTAGGGGGGCTGATATTTTTACCTATCTCAAAGCGAAGCAATCCACTGGTGAAAATCATTTTACGATGCACATCAATCATCGCTCATCAGCATCAATGGTTGAAGCGGTAAATCAGCTGTTTGCCAATCATGATAATCCTTTTATTTTTGAAAATATTCCATTTTTAAACATGGACAGTGCTGAGCGTAATAGGCAAAAAGCGCTACTTATCGATAGTCAACCAACCAATGCGTTAACTGCTTATTTATTGCCTGAACATGTGACAACGAAAACCGAATATCAGGAATATATGGCATCGTGCTGTGCTAAGCAAATTGTGGCGTGGTTAACTGATCAATCGATATCAATTCATGATGGAACTGCGCCACGTAGAGTATCGACAGCTGATATTGCTATTTTAGTTCGTACCGGGCGAGAAGCTGAAATTATTCAACAAAAGTTGCATCAAAGTGGTGTCAAAAGTGTCTATTTATCAAATCGCACTAGCGTTTTTCTATCCGATGAAGCGCAACAAGTTCTATGCTTATTACAAGCAGTGCTCATGCCTGAAAATGAATCAGCGTTACGCTTAGCATTAATGACCAAATTACTCGGGCAATCCATGACAGAACTTGAGCAAATCAGCGATGATCAAGATAAATGGGAAAGCTTAATTGAGGAGTTTAAGCAATACCAAATCATTTGGCACTATTATGGCGTCTTAGTTATGTTACGCCGTATGATGAAAAAACGCCATTTGGCTGAAAATATTTTGGCAAGTGAAGGTGGTGAACGAATATTAACTAACTTTATGCATTTGGGCGAATTATTGCAAGAAGCCGCAGATGAATTAGACAGCCCTTACGCCTTGGTACGTTGGCTGACTAAACAAATTGTTAATCCGGATTTTAATATCGAAAATCATGAACAGCGTTTGGAAAGTGATGAAAATCTGGTCAAAATTATTACCATTCATAAGTCTAAAGGTTTAGAATTTCCGCTTGTATGGTTACCGTTTATTGCGCAATTTCGAGTCTCTGACAGTCGCTTTTATCATGATAAATCTAACGACTATCGAGCAACCTATGCCTGGCAGTTGACCGATGAAATTAAACAGCAGATAGAAGATGAGCGCTTAGCTGAAGATTTACGACTGTTATATGTTGCTATGACAAGATCGGTTTATCATTGTAGTATTGGTTTAGCCCCTTTGAAAAAAAGCCAATCTGCAATCAATTATCTATTGAAAGATGACTTAAATGCAGTAGGTAATTTTGCTCATTTGGTTAATGTTGAACTGCCAATTTCAACTGAGCAATATATTTCAACTCAACCATTGAATGAATCATTATCCGCAAATGTTTTTGAGCGTAAATTTACAACTAACTGGCGAGTGACTAGCTATAGTGAGTTGCAAAAACACTATACGGTTTTACCATATAATTCAGATGTGATTAGTAATTGGGATTTAGATCAACAACAATCAATCGACAATCTTACTTACGAAGAGACGCAGTTGGATATTCACCATTTTCCTAAGGGTGCCTATGTTGGTACTTTGTTACATAAAATCATGGAAAATATTTCACCCACTAATATCAACCAATTGTGCGGTGATATGCTCAAAAAACTTAATTTAGAAGACAACTGGTTGCCGGTCATAACGACTTGGATTGAACGAATGTTAACCACTGAACTTTATCAAAAAGGTGCTACTTTAATGAATCTATTAAATGGTAAATGCATCAATGAATTACAGTTCTATTTGCCGATACGTCAAGCGGTGACCAGCCAGCAATTTGATAACTTATGTAAACAGTATGATGAGTTATCATTGCAGTGCCCCGAACTTGATTTTGAAACCATTAAAGGCATGCTAAAAGGTTTTATTGATTTAGTGTTTGAGTTCGAAGGGAAATATTATATCATCGATTATAAATCAAATTGGTTGGGTGAAAACGAACAAGCTTATGATCAAAATGCTATCAAACAAGTGATGTGTGAACATCGCTATGATTTGCAATACCAACTTTACTGTTTAGCGCTACACCGTTTTTTAAAAAGCCGTTTACCGAATTATCGCTATCAAGACCATTTTGGTGGTGTTTATTATCTCTTTTTGCGTGGAATGCCTGAACAAGGTGTTTTCTTCCATTTACCTCATCAACAGTTTATTGAAAAGCTTGATGAGCTATTTGACGGTCAAAATTCGCATTGTTAAAAAAACTGAGTGTATGCACTAATTTTCACTTATTATTTTAGTGCTGACATAACCAATATCCTTTTAATTTTCCCATTATCTTTCATGGTTTGCTCGGCGTTATGATCAAGTGGTAAATTTGTAAAAGGTAGTTAGAAGGCACAAAAATTGTGCCATTTTATTTGGTCAAAATCGGCTTATCTCAACATCTAAATACCAGTTGATAACTATAATGTTTATCCGTGAGTAAATATTCTTGATGAACATTAGGTGTCCACGAGTCATCCCCGCCAATACCCATATGATAAGCATCGATACTCACATAAGCGGTGGTTTGCGGTTCGAGTAAATGGCGATGTGATGTTTCCATTAGTTGTTTGGTACCGTATTGGTTAATATTAAATTTGAACTTTTGACCGGTGATAATCATGTCATTAAGTTGCAATTTCTTCACATCGCAACGTAAACCGTTTTCACATGGATAAATATATGGGGTGTAGAGTGCTGAAAATGGTAATGACCACTGGGCAAAAATAGCCGAACTTTTACGGTCAGGGTAATTTTCATGAGGTCCTAAACCTAGCCATTTCACCTGTTTTGGTATCTGTCTTAATTGATAGGTCAGACCGATACGGGCAGGTGCCGGCATATCATTGTTTATATCAACGTGCACCGATATTGTTAAGTTACCTTGTGAATCAAATTGATGTAACCACCTACTTTGGATGACTCGCTGGTTTTTGACATAGTAGCCGTGCAAAGCTTCAATAACAATTTTATCAATTGATTGAGTAACATCAATACCTAAGCATTGGTGGGAAAGATTGTAGTAACCCGAAGCTTTCCACTGCTCAACCCAAGCAAACGGGTTATTGTTACTGTCAAAATCACCACTAATACCAATATCATTATCAATCGGAGCTCGTATAAATTGGTCAGCAAAAGGGGAGGCTAATAATGGCTTATTGGCTTTTAACCATTGACTTAATTGCCCGGTTTGTTTGTCAAATTGCCAAACTTGATTTTGAAAGTTGACCACATACAGATCTTGATTTTCGCTCAATTTGAGTTGATTTTTATTCGATACAAATGCGATCGGTGCAATGTAGTTATTTTTTAATTTCCACTGCTCCCATGCAACAATATGTTTAGCGGGTGACCAAGATGTCGCTTTGTTTTGTATCACCTGTACGGTTAAATATAAGTCTTCATCATTGAGCGCATCAGGTAATTTATCTAATAAAGTGATCGATACGCTGGCAGTTGGTTTAATATCGAGTTTAATTTTATTACTTAGTTTTTTCTTACCATTTAACGATAATTCCCAGTGCAAAACTTCATTATTGCTGTGTTGGAATAAGTATTCGCTGGTAATTTCAATTATTAGTGGTTCTTGATTAATTAATTTAAATTGAAAAGGTTGTTGTATTTTTTTGGCCTCGATGACACTTGGGTGTAATTTGCGATCGGGAAAAACTAAACCGTCTAAGCAAAATTGTCTGTCATGGTATGCTTCGCCAAAATCACCGCCATAAGCCCAATAGCTGTCACCAGATTGAGTATGACAACGAATGCCATGATCAGCCCATTCCCAGATAAAACCACCTTGTAATCGAGGGTATTGTCTGAATGCTTGCCAATATTTAAAAAATCCGCCTAAGCTATTACCCATAGCATGGGCATATTCACAGAGTATTAAAGGGCGTTTTTCATCAGGCATTGAAATCCATTTTTTTATCGCCCATTTAGGGACGTAAGGGTGTGGTTGATCTTGGTCGACTCTTGCATACATCGGGCAAATAATATCGGTAGCAGCTGTATTCGCACCACCGCCTTCGTACTGAACCGGACGAGTGGGATCATGACTTTTTATCCAAGCATAAAGCGCATCGTGATTGGCTCCATGTCCCGATTCATTACCTAACGACCAAATGATTATAGATGGATGATTGCGATCTCGCTGTACCATGCGAGTGACTCTTTCACTGTAAGCGGCAAGCCACCTTGGGTCATCAGATAAGCGGGACATTGGAAACATACCATGCGTTTCAATGTTGGCTTCGTCTACTAAATACAGGCCATATTGATCACAAAGTTCATACCAGCGAGGATCGTTGGGATAATGGCTACAGCGAACAGCGTTAAAATTGTGCTGTTTAATGAGCTTAATATCCTGCAACATGGCTTCTTCGGTGAGTGCATAACCCATATCCGGATAGAATTCGTGTCGATTAGTTCCTTTTATCAGTAATGGTTTACCATTTATACAAAGTTGCCCATGCTTAATTTCAATAGTGCGAAAACCAACATTATAAGCTTCTGATTCGATTAATCCGTTCTTTTTGTGATATAAGCTGACAACCACACGGTAAAGATTGGGCGTTTCAGCACTCCATATCTGCGGTTTGGTAACGGGGATGCGGCAATATAAACGATCATTATATCCGCCTTTTTCATCGATCGACGGTGTACCGATTGATTGCTGATGTTCGGCAATTAAAGTATTTTTTTGCCATAATTCAATATCGACCTTTAATAACTCGCTATCACCGTGATGTTTAACATCAATTTGGAGTGATAAATTAGCATTTTGATAACAATCATCAAATTGAGTTTGAATTTCAATATTTCGAAGATGCGATTTCGGTTTGTTAAGTAATGAAACGCCACGAAAGATACCACTTAATCGCCACATATCTTGATCTTCAAGATAACTACCGTCACACCATTTTAAAACTAATACCGCAATGCGGTTTTTACCTGCTTTTAAAAATGGTGTTAAATCAAATTCAGCGGCAATTCGACTATCTTGTGAATAACCAACCCAATGACCATTACACCAAAGGTGAAAAGCTGAACTCACACCGTCAAAGATGATTCTTGTTTCACCTTCACCTAGCCACTGTTTTGTTATATCAACATAGGTTGAATAGCAGCCTGTTGGGTTGTCCTCGGGCACAAAGGGAGGATTATAAGCAAAAGGGTAACGAATGTTAGTATAAACCGGTGAATCATAACCCTGTAATTGCCAATTAGAGGGTACAGGTATGGTTGTGGTATCGAGCTCTTTTTTTAACCACGATTCGGGGACAAGTTTTGGACTAGTAAAGTAGCTAAAAAACCAATCGCCATTTAACGATATTATTGCATCACTATGGCTATTGTTTTTCGCACTTTGTTTGTCTCGCCAGCTATGGAATAAGGGGTGCGTATCAAGTTTGTTAATACTCAAAACGGATAAATTATTCCAATCATGTCGGTTTATAATTTCATTAAAAGACGGATTCATATATTCTCCACTTATTCTTAAGCTATCAATTTTGGGTTAATTCATATACGTTTTTAAATCTCTTTAATTATAAATAACCAACGTTCAAAAACAGTGATCAACTTAACATTTATGTAATCGCATACATATTTATTAAATAAGATTATTAGTTGTTTTTTATCTTCAAAATTAATATGCGATTACACCTCCAATTTTTGCTAACAACAAAAAAATTATTACTGTGATATAGTTCACAATATTGGCAATAAGTTTTTGAATAACCATTTTTATTCGTTATATTAAAAAGCGTCCATAAATGGATTTGGATTGTTACCGAGCATATATTATCGGGCAAAACCTAAAGAACAGCGAAAACTGTTCTTTAGGTTTTTTTTTGTCCCAAATTTACGGGGCTTTTAATTGTTCAGCAAAATAAATGAGTAGGGAAAAATGAAAAATTCAACAAGAACAGTATGTAAAGTAAAACTTAAACGAATCGTTTTAGTGACTTTGCTTAGTTTGTGTTATTTGCCAAATGCTATGGCTGCTACTCAAGATGAGTTAGAAGCAAGGCTTGCTGTATTAGAGCAGAAATTATTAGCACTTAGTGAAGAGTCTAATGATTTAAAAAAACAAGTAATAGCATCAAATAAACAAATTGCAAAATTAAATAGCGATCTACAAAAACAACAAGTAGTGATAAACAATCAGAAAAAAGCCCTTAAAGATAGTCAATCAACAGCGATTGTTAAACAACAAACGTCAGTCATTCCACCGCAACAGGTTAATGCTAATAATCAAGTTATTATTGTGAGTAACAATGGCGAAGCTACACAACAAGTAGATCAACCAGTGAAAACGGCTTTCACTTTAGACGAATTTAAAGATTATATTAAAGAAGAAATTGGTTTTTCTTATAACGGCTATTTTCGTGGTGGATGGTCAACTTCCAGAAACGGAAAACCTAAAAACTATGCTGAAGGGGCATTAGGTCGATTTGGTAATGAGTATGGTGGTTGGTATGATCTTATCTTTAAGCAAAAAGTGTATGATCAAGATTCAAGGCGAGTTGATGCCATTGTTATGATTGACGGAAATGTGGCAACGAATAAAGCAGCAGGGCTATTTAATACTCAAGATGATAATATTATGCAGTTTTCTGATATTTATTTGGAAACTACAGGATTTGTCCCTTTCTTTCCTGAAGCAAAACTTTGGGTGGGTAAACACTCTCTACCTTATAACGAAATCCAAATGTTAGACTGGAAAACACAAAAAACCCCTGCCGGTGGTGGTATCGGTATCGAAAATCTCAAAGTGGGTGTCGGCGCACTTGATTTAGCATTAGTTCGAGCGGATGTGAATGTTAGAAATGGCAAAAAAGAAGTAATTGGAACTGATAGTGAGGGGAATGAATTAACCCAATATAAAAAAGAAGAAGTTGATTTGAATGAAATAGAGATTCGTTACCGTGATATCCCGCTGTGGAATGATGCAACGCTCGGTGTTAATGCACGTTATTCAGCGCCGAATAAATCGAAAATTCAAGATAGTGTGTCTGTCAAAAATGCTTGGTTAGCAAGTTTAGTTTTACGCCAAAATCAATTCTTTGGCGGGTTTAATCAGTTTACCTTACAAACGGCTACCAATTCGGTTGCTTCACATTTTGCTAATATTAATACGAATAACCCTGAGTTTGCAGCTAATGCCGATAATGACTATATTGGCACACATACTGGCGGTAAAGCGTACCGTTTAGTCTCTGAAGGCGAGGCTTATTTAAGTGATGATGTTATTGTTGCTCATGCATTAGCATTAACCACAGGTAATGATGTTTATTCTTATGATCTTAATTTACCGCACACCGATTTTAGCAGCTTCAAATCAGCAATTCGACCTGCTTATATCTGGGATAATTATAACCAAAGTGGTGTAGAGATTGGTTATTTCAAACAGAAGAATAAAGCGGGTAACAAAACTTATCGAGAGGAAGGATATAAAACAACGCTTTATCACTCTTTTAAAGTTGGAAAAAGTATTTTATCTTCCAGACCGGATATCCGTTTTTATGTCTCTTATATTGAATCGTTGCAAAATGATATAAGTAAGTTTGATTTTAACGGTAAAGATCATCAATTGAGTTTTGGTGTTCAAACTGAAGTTTGGTTTTAGTCATTACGGCTAAAATCAAAAAAATTTCATCTGAACAATGACAAGGTTAATTTGCTTTGCTCAAATTGTTCAGATGATATTTATATTTTAGGAAATAGGAAAATTTAAACTTATTCTTGAATAAAATTAACTGAATAGCGTTTGGTTAATGTAGGTACAAATACATTAACTAGATTAGTCGGAGGCTCTTCGCCTTTAGCTAATAACAAGGCAAGTTCAGCAGCTTGCTCAGCCATAGTTTGTAACGGATAGCGAACAGTGGTTAATTTTGGATGTAAGTACCGTGCCAGTAATAAATCATCAAAACCAATAATCGAAACTTCGTTAGGAATTTTAATATCGTTGTCATACAAAACCGACATTGCACCTGCTGCCATGGAGTCATTGTAGCAAGCTATAGCGGTAATCTGTCGATTGCGTTCAAGTAATGACATCATTGCTTGCTCGCCACCGACTTCATTTGGTGATGCAAAAGTAATTAAATTTTCATCAACTTTTATATTATGTTCAGCTAATGCCTCTTTATAACCTTGTAATCGATCTGATGAGTCAGATATTTCATGATTAGAACATAAATAACCAATTTGACGATGACCATTTTGGATCAAATGTTTAACCGCTAAATATGACCCATAGCGATCATCAAGAGCGATACAACGTTTTTCAAAACCTTTTACTATTCGGTTAATTAAAACCATGCCCGGTACTTGTTGCATTAACTTTATTAATCTAGAGTCTGGCAAAACTTTAGCATGGACAACCAGTGATGAGCATCGGTGTTCAATGAGCTGCGTGATAGCATTGTATTCTTGTTCTTCTTGATGATATCCATTACCAATTAATAAAAAGTTTCCTGTTCGTTTGGCCACTTTCTCAATTGTTGTGACCATAGCGCCAAAAAAAGGATCAGAGACATCCGCAACGACAATACCGATTGTATTTGAATTTTGCTGGGATAATGCACGTGCATTAGCATCTGGATAATAGTCTAATTTTTCCATGGCTTTTTTCACAATTTCACGTGTTTTATCACTGACATTGTCTGCGTTATTGATCACTCTTGATACTGTTGCAACAGATACTTTAGCTAATTGTGCAACATCTTTTATTGTCGCCATAAAAAAGACCCTTTATTTAATTACTTCTTATAAAATTATGTTTTTATGTATATTATTTGTCAATATAGAGCTTGTAGACTACCAACGATTAAAAACAAAAAGGGCTAGTAAAGCGGAAGGGGAACCTGCACTTGAATCATTTTACTTGCATCCTAAAGTTGATTCTGTTTGTAAAACATATTACTCCAAATATGTGACTTCACTATGCATGATAAGGCAAAACGTTAAGTTTGCCAAACCCTATCTAATCCTGAATCGTTTCAGTAAAAATAAGTTATTAAAGGGGACGTGGATATTTTCACCATTTCCCCTTTTTTTCATAAATGCTAAGTTATGGATTTTAAGTCATATTATTTAGCTGTTACTTTTATCAGCATTGCCGTAGCAGGATCTAGAACTGGCAATGGTAATCCGATATTCATTAACCAATCTCCAGATAATATGGTTTGTTGCTCCATCCATTTTGGTAATACTTTCATTGCATGACCACTAATTTTTGGATCAATATTATCCGGCATATCTAACACTTCAATGTGATATTGTTTATCCGGTAATAAACCTGTTAAACGTAAATTACCACTTAATGCATAAGTTGGTAGTGCTAATTGTGCGACAATGAAAGCGGCTTGTTTTTGGTCTTGGCTGACAACCCCATAACTTTGCATAGCTGGCGCATCGTCCACATCTAAACGAACGCTGTTACCATTATGCAGTAATGGCTGAAGTTGTTTATGTAATTTGATATAGTGCGCAAAACCTTGTTGCTCAGCGTCTGACTCTTTAACCGGGTCTAGCTCAACGCCCATATGTCCGAATAACGCTGTTAAGCCCCGTAAATTCATGTGTAATTGACGGAAAGTTGTATGGCATAATGCACCACCAATATGCGCCCCCATTACCTCTGGAGGGAAGAAATAACTCATACCACGTTGAATAATTTGTCGATCTAAGGCATCGTTAGAGTCTGAAGTCCAGAAACGTTGAGTTCGTTTTAAAATCTCATAATCAATACGCCCACCACCTGATGAACACGATTCAATTTCAACATGAGGGAATTTTTGTTGTAAGATATCAATCAATCGATAAAGTGCTTTTGTTTGTCCGACAATTGCCGGGTAGCCTTCATGACCAGCTTGAACGATTTCACGATTCATATCCCATTTAATGTAATCAATATCATAACTACTGAGCAACCAAGTCAATCTTTCCAATAGGTAATCAAAAACGGCTGGATTTTGTAAATCGAGTAAATATTGATGTCGCCCTTCTGGTTGATTGTATCCTCGTAACTCGAGTAACCAATCCGGATGAGCCCGATAAAGATCAGAATTTTTATTGATCATCTCCGGTTCGACCCAGATACCAAATTCCATACCGAGATCTTTCACATGTTTAATTACAGGCTCTAAACCATTTGGGTATTTTCGTTCATCTAAATACCAATCACCTAATGCTTGATAGTCATCGTCTCGTTTACCAAACCAACCGTCGTCAATAATAAAGCGTTCCACGCCCATTTGAGCTGCTTTGGTTGCCATTTGCATAATATAATCCGGGTTATGGTCAAAAAAGATCCCTTCCCAAGTATTAAGATGTACCGGACGTGGTTTATTTTGTACAAATTTAATGATATTTTGGCGTAAAAATTGATGAAAATTTTGGCTCATTTTATTTAAGCCTTCATCGCTATAAGTCGCATATAGCCAAGGCGTGCTGAGTGTTTCTCCTTTAGCTAAAGATATCTCACCTGAATAGTAGAGAGCTTCTGCTTGAATAAAACGTTTACCATTACTTTTTACGGCGACTTGAATTCGGTGATTACCACTCCAACCCAAATGAATTCCCCAAACTTCGCCAGTCTGTTCTTTAAATCCTTCTGCGCCTACAACCATTCCCGGAAAATATTCGTGCGATGTGCGCCCACGGCGGTTTTCCTGTAAATATCCACAATGTTCTATTTTTGTTCGGTGCGGGAAAAACTCTTTAATCCACCGCCCACTAAATGCCATTAGCTCCTGCGCTCGTTCCGGAATAGGTAGTGTTACTGATAGACGGCTAACTTGATAGGGTTCATCCGCTAAATTAGTCAGACTATTTTGACACTGCAAAACGCCGCTATCATCCAAAATTAATCTGCTAGTTAACCGGAGTTTTGCAATATTATCCTCACTGATTATGGTGATGTCATTACCGGATGTTTTAACTTCTTTGGTGACAAAAACAGGTGACCAATCTTGGCCATTTCGATGCCCTTCAAGCCCGGGGGTACTAAAATTACCTAAGCCTTCTTCGGGGCTAAGAGTAAAAGGTACGTCAACATCAATACGCGCATTAGGCACCGCAGGTATAAACATATCTATCGCATCCGGTGATTTGTCATGTAACCGTTTACCAAAATAACAAAGTTCTGCATAAGGTTTAGTGCGTAAGATAATATCGATATTATTATTTCTAAGATGATAGTTCATGTCTTCTCCCAAAGTTAATCACATCACGGGTATAAGATAATGAAAATTGAACTAAAATAGTATTATTAATTGTTAATTTTGTGATTAAGATCTCATAAAATGTAATCGGTTTCATTTTTTAACTGAAAACTTATTATCTATTTATTCATAATTATTCTAAATGGTTATGCGAAAAGCCTATTTTTTATGTTATTATGTAACAATTATGAATAAATAGCAGAAATATCATGAAAAAACAGAATATTATTACTTTTGTTTCGCTTTTAACATTAGTCTTTAGTGCCAATGCTGTCGATAAATATGTATCTGACAATGTGGATGTGTATTTACGTCGAGGACCGAGCTCTAATTATGCTTTCTCAGGTTCAGTTAAAGCTGGCGATAAAGTTGTTGAATTAGAAAAAAGTGCTGACGGTAAATATACACGAATTCAGACTCGTAATGGTGGTTCTGCTTGGATCGAGTCAGCAAAATTGAGCGAAAATCCTAGTTATAAAGAGCGTTTTCCTGAATTAGAAGCCCAACTTGCTGAATATAAAGATAAAGTCGAAAATGCAGAAAAACATCAACAAGATATGGTTAAAAGCTATGTTGAAAAACTACAAGTTTCTGATGAATTAGTTGAGACGTTGCAAAATAAAAATAAAGAACTTGAAGCAAAATCAAAACAGCTTGAAACTCAACTTGAATCAATGTTAAATCAAGTTGATGACAAGCGCCGTGATCTGATTGTCACATGGTTCACTTATGGTGGACTTGTTGCCGGTGGCGGTTTAATTTTGGGGCTTATTTTACCTCATATTATTCCTCGTCGACGCAATAAAGATCGGTGGATGCGCTAAATGAGTAAAATCTATCTTGTTGGTGGCTCTGTACGGGATAGATTGTTAAATCTACCGGTGACGGATCGTGATTGGGTGGTTGTAGGTGCAACACCCGATGAACTTTTATCATTAGGTTACCAGCAAGTGGGTAAAGACTTTCCTGTCTTTTTACACCCTGTCACAAAAGAAGAGTATGCTTTAGCTCGCACCGAAAGAAAATCCGGTAAAGGTTATACCGGATTTATCTGTGATTTCAATAAAACAATTACCCTAGAACAAGATCTTATTCGCCGGGATTTGACCATTAATGCTATTGCAATGGACGAAAACGGCAATATAGTTGATCCTTACCATGGTGTTGAAGATCTCAATCATAAATTATTACGCCATGTTTCCCCCGCTTTTCGAGAAGATCCTTTGCGTATCTTACGTGTTGCTCGTTTTGCTGCTCGTTATGCTCATTTAGGTTTTACCATTGCTCAAGAGACTCAAGATTTAATGGTTGAGATGGTGCAGGGGGGCGAGGTTAATTCCCTCACACCCGAACGGGTTTGGAAAGAGACCGAAAAGGCTTTAGCGACCCAAAATCCACAAATCTATTTTGAAGTTCTGGAACAGTGTGGGGCGCTATCAATCTTGTTTACACCTTTAACACTCTCTGAAGCGAATTTAGCGGCATTGAAACAATCAGCTTTAATTACTGACGAACTTGTGGTGCGTTTTGCTGTGTTATGTGCCAAGATGCCAACACGTCAATCTGTTGAGGCATTATGTTCACACATTAAAGCGCCAAATAACTTTTCTAAGACAGCTATTATGGTGCAACAAAACATTAATCGTGCCGTTTGTGCTGACAAACTGACAGCGCAACAACTTAATGATTTATTCAATAGTATTGATGTTTGGCGAAATCCGGCGCATCTTAATCAACTGATTGCTGCTGGCCAAGCTTATGCAACCAGCAAGGAGTTTACTCAAGCTCGATATCTTAAAGACGCTTATAAAATCGCTAGTAGTGTCAATGTGCAAGATATTATTGCAGAAGGCTTTGCAGGAAAGTTTATTCAAGTTGAGTTACAAAAAAGACGAATTGAAGCGTTATTAAACTGGATTTGATTGCATCTTAATCAGTTGCGACTTTTTTTTGAAATATCTAAAAAAAAGGGTTGACGATTTGGCTTAACACAAGCATAATGCGCCTCGCAGTGTTGGTTATGACGTTGCGAATGAAATGG
>CALYQY010000031.1 GCA_945291235.1 uncultured Gilliamella sp. | reverse complement strand
TCAAAGCGGAAAAAATTGATATTGTGGCATCACCGCTTGAATTTGCAACTGAAGATGAAATTCGTGCGATAGTGAATGCAGGGCCAGGCTCATTAGGACCGGTAAACCTTAATATGCCAATCATCATTGACCGAGATGTCGCAGTGATGAGTGATTTTAGTGCTGGTGCCAACATTGATCATAAACATTATTTCAATATCAACTGGGACAGAGATATCACTTTACCGCGTATCGAAGATATTCGTAATGTGGTTGAAGGCGATATTAGCCCTGACGGTAAAGGAACATTACAAATTAAACGTGGTATTGAAGTAGGACATATTTTCCAATTAGGAACCAAATATTCTCAAGCGATGAAAGCCACTGTTCAAGGGGAAGATGGTCAAAATCATGTCATGATTATGGGGTGTTATGGTATTGGTGTAAGTCGTATTGTCGCAGCAGCGATTGAACAGTGCCACGACGACCGCGGTATTATTTGGCCTGACGCAATTGCGCCTTTTAGCGTTGCCATAATACCAATGAATATGCATAAATCAGAAAAAGTACAAGCCACTGCTGAAAAGCTTTATGCAGATCTACAATCAGCAGGTATTGAAGTACTCTTTGATGATCGTAAAGAGCGACCAGGTGTGATGTTTGCTGATGCCGAACTCATTGGTATTCCACATACTTTTGTCATCGGTGAACGCAATCTTGAAAATGGCGAAGTTGAATATAAACACCGTGCTGGTGGTGAAAAATCGCTAGTAAAAATCGATGAATTGATGACATTTATTAAAAAACGTCTTCAAACAGTTTAAATAAACATGTTCGAATAATTAGTTATGCAAAATACAACACAACAGTTAAAAATGAGTCATAACCGTATTACAACGATTGTGATAAGTCTACTACTGCTGTGTTGTATGAGTTTAAATCTCATTGGCTGTCAATCTAAGCTTAATTCTGATTATCAATTACCGGATAATTTTCATCAAGTGTCTAACGATATCTATCGCTCAGAACAACCTTCAATAACTGAATTTAAATATCTTGATAAACTTGGCTTTAAAACCATTATAAATTTACGGCTATTTCACAGTGATCGTGAGTTAGTCGAAAATACACAGATGTCAGAAGTTTGGATTCGAATGCGGGCAGGTGATATTACTGATGAGAAAATGATCCAAGTAATGAAAGCGATTCATACCTCTCCTAAACCGATATTAATCCATTGTTGGCAAGGCAGTGATCGTACCGGCGTCACTATTGCTATGTACCGTTTGGTTTTTGAAAATTGGACTAAATCTCAAGCAATTAATGAGTTAATGCAAGCTGAATTTGGTCATCACTACAATGTTTATCCCAATATCAAAAAATATCTTGAAACAGTTGATATTGAAAAAATTCGCTCTGCCGTTTTTCAATAAAAAGATAGAAATTTTGATAACCCTAAACAACGTCATTGATTAAAGATGCTATCTGTTAGGCTTATTAACTTTATGTAAAGTTTAATCACAAATTCGAAGTGATATTGTGTTTTTTTTCAGCTAAAATAACTATTAATAATTATATTATCCCTATGGAATAAAATAATGCTAAAAAAAACAATTGCATTTTTAATCTCGGCTTCATTGCTATTGCAAAATACCTCATTGGTATATGCAGATAACATTAACTTGCCCGATATTGGTACAGCGGCTGCATCAACATTAAGTATCGGTCAAGAAATGGAAATGGGGGATTATTACATGCGAATGTTACGCGCTCAAGCCCCTATTCTAAATGATCCTGTTTTGAATCAATATATTAATGATTTGGGTCAAAAATTAGTTTCAAAATCAGAATCGGTACAAACCCCTTTTCACTTTTATATCATGCGTAGCGATGTCCTTAATGCTTTCGCTTTTTTTGGTGGTAATGTCGTTGTCCATTCTAAGTTAATACTTGATACGGATAACGAAAGTCAACTAGCGTCGGTCATGGCTCACGAAATAGGTCACGTCACCCAAAGACATTTAGCCCGTGCAATCGAAGCCCAAAATCGTAACAGTCCTTATTTTTGGGGAGCTACGTTAGGTTCTATATTACTTACATTAGCAAATCCTGAAGCTGGAATGGCTGCAATGACAAGTACAATGGCGGGGTCTGCACAAAGTATGATTAGTTTTACTCAGAGCAATGAGCAAGAAGCGGATCGTGTTGGTCTTAGGACTTTAGTCAAAGCCGGATTTGATCCTTATGCATCATCTGAATTTTTGCAAAAACTTGCTGATCAAACGCGCTTTAGTAGTAAACCGCCTGAAATATTACTTACTCACCCATTGCCTAATAATCGTTTAACTGACGTTCGCAACCGAACTTTGCAATACAGTAAAAAAAATATTACTTCTTCTCTTGATTACTATTTAGCTAAAGCTCGATTAGCGATTATTACGGCTAAAAATAAAAATGCCGCTTTGTTATTAATTCAAGATTATAAAAAATTAAATAATCAACCAAGCAAAATTGCCATCATATACTGTGCCGCATTGGCGGATTATCAGGCAGGTAAATATCAACAAGCCAAACAGCAACTTCAACCATTATTAGATAGTCAGCCTGATAATCTATGGTTTATTGATTTAATGACTGATATAGATTTAGAACTTAATAATAATAGTGTTGCCATTACACGATTACAGCAAGCTTTAAAAAAATTTCCTAACAGCACAGCGATACAATTAAATTTAGCGGCGGCTTATAATAATAATAAAAATTACCAACAGGCGGTTAGCCTTCTTCATCGCTATACCCATGATCATAATGACGATATGAATGGCTGGGATGAATTGATTAAAGCTTATGGTGGGCTGCACTCAACAGCACAACAAATGACTGCAAGAGCTGAGCTTATTGCTTTACAAGGTAGATTTGATGAATCTATTCAATTGCTGCAAAACGCTAAAAATAGAGCTAAAGGCGATCAAATCACACTATCTAAAATAGACGCCAGAATAAATCAATTAAAGCAACTGCAAAAACGCTTTGCAAAATACAAAAGGTAAAATTTATAATTTTCTGGCTAATGGCATCCACATTAGCCAGAAAAATATTCATTCAGCAAATTTATTTATTGGCTAAATGATCAACGTTATTATAAAACTTAACCGAAAATTGCCCTTTAGGCTGATTTTCATCTTGTTTATAGTTAACCACACTGATACTTGTATTTAACATACGTGGAAAATACGCTTCATCACGGTGTAAACGCCAGTCTCCTCCATTAAAAACACAAAGTAGTATCCGTAATACTGTGCCATGAGAAACAACTAAAATATTACCGGTATCTTGCTTAGTATTTTCGATAATGGTCTTTAATGCTCGCTCCATACGTGCCAAAACTTGTTGATAATTTTCACCTTGATTGACTGTTGCATCAAAGTTAGCAGGATCAGTGAGATAAGTGTTAAATTCCGGAAATGCTTTTTTTAATGTCGGCACATGTTTACCTTCCCAAATACCAAAATCCATTTCGCATAAATCTGAAAGTTCAGCGGTTGGAATAACATTTACATTTTCATTGATGATATAGTCTCGAGTTTCCATTGCACGCTGTTGAGTACTTGAATAAGCCTGTATGAACGGAATATCTTTAAGGTACTTTCCTGTCACCTTTGCACCTAAAATTCCTTCTTCTGTCAAAGGGGAATTCTGTGAGCCTTGCATTTGATCTTTAATATTCCATTCCGTCTGACCGTGTCTAATTAAATATAAATTGATATCTTTCATTGGTGCTAACTACCTTATTTATTTTTTAAATTATGCTTGTTTAAATTTATCTTTTCTAAGCTGAGTTAAACAAGCTTGCAATGTGGCATCCATTGGGGCTTGTAATAGCATTTCTTGCTGGGTTTTAGGATGAATAAATTTTACACTCGCCGCATGTAAAAAAAGACGGTTGAGTGTAGTATGTGATAATAATGCATCAAATTGGCGATCCCCATAACGATCATCAAAAGCAATCGGATGATTAGCATGTTGCGTATGAATTCGAATTTGATGAGTACGGCCTGTTACAGGACTGGCTTTTATCAACGTGGCAAACTCAAATCGTTCTTCTACTTTAAAACGTGTTTCTGAAGGTTTTCCTTCTTTATCAACTTTCACAACGCGTTCACCACTTTTGAGCACATTTTTTAGCAATGGTGCTTGAATCACTTTACAGTCAGAAGACCAATTACCTTTCACTAATGCCAAATAGTTTTTTTGCATCTGCTTAAGACGAAGCTGTTCATGCAACGCTTTTAATGCAGAGCGTTTTTTAGCAATTAGCAACACCCCTGATGTTTCACGATCGATTCGATGCACTAACTCTAAAAATTTTGCTTCAGGTCTTAATGCTCGTAATCCTTCAATCACACCAAAACTTAAACCACTGCCACCATGCACCGCAATGCCCGAAGGTTTGTTGATAGCTAAAATCATCTCATCTTCATAAATAATTGCCTTTTCTAATTCGGCCACTTTATTTAATTTTGTTGAGATTTCGGGTGTGGCTTTTTCAGCAACTCGAATAGGAGGAATACGAACTTCATCGCCAATATTCAATTTGTATTCTGGCTTAATACGTTTTTTATTCACTCGCACTTCACCTTTGCGTAATATACGATAGATCATACTCTTTGGTACACCTTTCAAATAGGTGAGTAAAAAGTTATCAATACGTTGAGTCGCATTTTCTTCAGATATAGTCACAAAAGTAACATTTAATTTTTTTTGTGGAGCGTTTGTGTGCATAAGAGATGATTAGTCCGCTATCAATGAGTAAAAGTCGTTTACATTATTCTTAAATAATCTACACTAATCTTAATTATAATTAGGTAGTTTTTTTCAGTATAATAAAAGCAAAACAATTATAACGGAATCTGGGAGAATAA
This sequence comes from uncultured Gilliamella sp., assembly GCA_945291235.1. The sequence continues at coordinate 19,312 of CALYQY010000031.1, read as the reverse complement.
AATAGTATGTTATCGCTGCTTAATCAGTACTCACGTAGAAGGTTTGCTTGGTTTTTACTTTTTCTTTCAACCGTTGTTTTTGAATTAATTGCTCTACATTTTCAATACAATTTAGGTCTTGCACCCTGTACATTGTGCATTTATCAACGTTGTGCAATATTTGGTATCATGATAGCAAGCTTTATTGGATTTCTGGCTCCTTGCAAAACATCTTTTCGTTTAGCCGGTATTTTTATTTGGCTTATTAGTGCATTTCAAGGTTTTCGATTAGCAAAATTCCATGCACAACTACAGTTCGAGCCAAGCTTTGGTGATACGTGTTCAATTAAAACTGAATTTCCATCCTGGTTACCTTTAGATACTTGGTTACCTGAAGTATTTAGTGCTTATGGTTCTTGCTCTGAAAAAATCTGGTCATTTTTAACGATTGAAATGTCACAATGGATGATCATCATTTTTGCTTGCTATTTTATTGTGGGTCTGATCATATTGTTTATGCAGCTCTTTTCACCGAAAGAATCAACATGGCATAAGTAAACAATTTATAGAACTGGCACTTTTTGTTGATTTTGCTAGAATATATGGCAATTTTTAGTTATTAATTGTCATATTTAAATGCTTTTGGAATATCATCCCCCTACTGATCCTTGGCTGTCAATTTTATATCAAGACGATCATATCGTTGTTGTTAACAAACAACCGGGAATCTTATCGGTTTCTGGTAATAAACCACAATTTATTGACAGTATCATTCATCGTTTGCAACAAAAATATAGTTATGTGGAATCGGTACACCGTTTAGATATGGCAACCAGTGGCATTATGGTTGTCGCATTATCTAAACTTGCCGATCGAGAAATTAAAAAACAATTTCGAGAACGTATTCCTAAAAAGACCTATATCGCGGTTGTGCATGGACATGTTGAGCAAGACACCGGATCTGTTGAATTACCACTGATTTGTGATTGGCCAAATCGTCCTAGACAAATGGTAGATAAGGAAAATGGCAAATATGCATTAACAGAGTATCAAGTTATTGCAAGAAATCCCGATAATACAACTCGCATTAAATTATTTCCATTTACAGGACGCTCTCATCAACTGCGTGTGCATATGCAAGCTATTGGTCATCCAATTTTAGGCGATAAATTTTATGCCCATCCAGAAGCTTTCTCGATGTCAAAAAGATTACTATTGCATGCACAATTATTAACAATTAATCATCCTAAATCAGGTGAAAACATGACTTTTACTTGTGATCCTGAATTTTAAATAAGTAAATATAAAAAACACTCATTATGTTTAAGCAATCAGCTCAAATATTAAGCCAATAGGTTAAGGAACCTTTATGCAAAAAATTGTTTTAGCAACCAATAATCAGGGTAAAGTCAATGAATTACAAAATTTACTGGCTGATGCGGGTTTTGATATCATCGCACAAAGTCAGTTTAATCTCCCTGATGCCGATGAAACAGGTTTAACATTTGTCGAAAATGCCATTATAAAAGCCAGATATGCTGCAAAATTAACTGGGTTACCCGCCATAGCCGATGATTCAGGGTTAGTTGTGGAAGCACTTAATGGTGAACCGGGTATCTATTCTGCACGTTATGCAGGCGAGCACGGTAATGATGAAAGTAATAATCAAAAATTATTACAAGCATTACAACCTATTCCTCAAGAAAAGCGTTCCGCATATTTTTATTGTGCTCTAGTTTTTATGCGTCATGAAAACGATCCTACTCCCATCATCTGTTTAGGCAAATGGAATGGCTTAATCTTAAATGAATTAAAAGGTAAAGGCGGTTTTGGTTATGATCCTTTATTTTATGTGCCAGAACTAAATTGTACTGCCGCTGAGCTGACTAAAGAACACAAAAGCCAAATTTCCCATAGAGGGCAAGCTCTTAAACAATTGATTAAAGAAATAAAAACTAAATATTAAAAATATTTAGTTTGTTGTAATATTGTTTATATTCCAAATTGCAAGTTTACGAATAAACGTTATATACTTACATGCATCAATTATATCGGAGTTGAAATTGTGATCCTACTGATAGTAAGTGGCCGTTCAGGTTCAGGAAAATCGATTGCATTACGTGCGTTAGAAGACATGGGTTTTTATTGTGTTGATAATATTCCTGTTGCTTTATTACCACAATTAGCTGATTCACTCAAAAATAATAAAACCCCTGTTGCTGTGAGTATTGATATCCGTAATTTACCAATCAATTTTGATTTTGATAAAGATATATTTCAACGTTTACCTCAATCTGTTTCGCCTGAGATAATTTTTTTTGATTGTAGCCGTAATACGCTTATCCGTCGTTATAGTGAAACAAGACGAATTCACCCATTGGCTAATCAGCAATTTTCCCTTGAAGAAGCCATCGATCAAGAAGAAAAGTATTTAGAACCCTTAAAATCTCATGCTAGTTTAATGATTAATACTGATAATCTTTCCGTGCATGAATTATCAGATATTTTACGATCTCGTATTTTAGGCAAAAAAGAGCGTGAACTCACTATGATTTTTGAATCATTTGGTTTTAAGCATGGTTTACCGGTGGATGCAGATTTTGTCTTTGATGTTCGTTTTTTACCGAATCCACACTGGGATGTATCGTTAAGACCACTAACAGGATTAGATGATCCGGTCAAAAACTATCTATTAAAACATGATGAAGTGACCAATTTTATTTATCAAACTGCAGATTATTTAAAAAATTGGTTACCAATGTTAGAAAAAAACAATCGAAGTTATTTAACTATTGCAATTGGTTGCACAGGTGGTCAACACCGTTCCGTGTTCATTGCTGACCAGTTAGCTGATATTTTTCGAGCTCAAAATAAACAAGTCCAAGTCCGTCACCGTACTTTAGAGAAGAAGTAATTATTGCTGAATTATTGATAAATAATAGATTTCATAACCTATTTTTTCAAATATTTTGTATATATCTTTGAAGGTTAATGTTGGTTTTTCGGGTAAGGACTCTGGATGAATTAATTGACTAAGTTTAACAAGTTGTATATCTGAAGGTAATTCGGACAGCTTTTTTGTTAAGACGTTCACCGTTTGTGGATAAGGATGACCAATAACAATTGCTTGCCCCTTTTTTCGGGCTAATTCAATAGCAATATCAAATTGGTAAGCAATGGCATTTTCATTCTGTTTATCATCAAGAAAAACATCTCGTACAAGAACAGGTATATTATAGTTTTGAGCCGCATTAATTACCTGCGTTTTACCTATTGTTTTGCTGTCTAAATAGAAGAATGAATAATGGCTAAGTGCTTTCATAACATGCTCCATACCTTTAAGGTCAGATGTCATTAAACTTCCCATATGATTATTCACGCCAATTGCATAAGGTACGCGCTCAACAGCATTGGCAATAATTTGATTAACTTCTTCTTCCCCCATATAAGGAAATAGTGTCTCTTTTTCTAAAGGTTGTTTTGATAATGGTGCCATGGGTAAGTGAATAATCACCTCATTACCTTGTTTATTTGCTAAGATAGACATCTGTTTGGCATGGGGTGAATAAGGCAAGACTGCAATCGTAATATTAGGTGATAGTGAAATAATTTTTTGTTCATTTTGCTGACGATAACCGAAGTCATCAATAACAATAGCCAGTTGTGAAGCAAATCCATTATCAATAGAGAATAATAACAGACTCATAAAAACTAAACTTACACAGCGTACAATCATTTTAACCATCCACTCGGATCTAGCGCTTTACCATCACGCCGAATTTCAAAATAAAGTCCGGGATTATTTTGACCTCCACTCGAGCCAACAATTGCAATTGATTGACCGGTTTTAATTTTATCCCCAACTCCCACTAAAACACGCTGATTATATCCATATAAGCTCATATCGCCTTTTCCGTGCTCCAAAACCACCATAAATCCATAGCCTTGTAGCCAACTGGCTAATAACACTCTTCCATCAGCAATTGCTTTGACTGTCACACCATTTTTCGCATTAATGACCATACCTTTCCAGTATAATTCGCCCTGTAATGCCTCACCAAATCGATGTGCCACACTCCCACTTACCGGCCAGTTAAATTGATGAGCCGGTTTGCCAATACCACTCACTCTTGCCATGAGTGATTGTTCATCTGAGCTCAGTGTATAGTTATTATTTTTTTGTTTTTCTTCAATATTTTTAGCTTGCCTTGCCTCTTCTTCTGCAATACGTTGGCTTTCTTTTTCTGCTTGAGCGATTTTTGCTTGCAACTTCGCTTCGTTTTCACGTAATTGCGCTAATTTTTGTTGATTCTGTTGCATAGATGATTCAAGCGATACTATCGTTTTTTTTCGATTTTGACGATTTTTTTCAAGCCTCAATTGTTCTTGCTTTTGTCTATTTTGTAATACTTTATGAGAGGACTCTTTTTTTTGCAAAGCAGCTTTTTTTTCACTTAATTGTAATTGGGTCTGTTTAAGCTCATTAATTAATTGCTCTCGAGCTTGGTTAATGTATCCGTAATACTGAATAATTCGTTCGTTACGTTCCCCCTTATCCCCCGAAAATACCAGTTCTAATCCGCTATTTTTCCCAATTTTAAATGCACCAATTAATTGTTTAGCTAACACTGCTCGTTGCTGTGTTTGCTTATTAACCAGCTCATCTATCTGGTCAATCATTATATGAATTTCTTGATTAAGTTTTTTTAACGATAAATCATTTTTTTCAATTGAGGTCAACAAAATTGCTATTTCGGTTTCTTGCTGTTTAAGGTCTTTGACTAATTGAGTGCGTTGTTTATTTTGTTCTGCTATTCGATTTTCTTGTTCTTCAATTGAACGACGCAAAGACTCTAGCCTCTGATTATCATCAGCGTGCAAAAAACTAACATTGATTAATGTTATAAAAATAACGACAACAATTTTTTGATAAATAGACATGGTGTTTTATTTTAGATTTATTACCAAGCAATAATGATAATGTCACTATACCGACAAATAGGTAAAGATGCAAAATGTAAACCACATTAAGATAGTTAAGTAATATATTATGATATGAAGCGATTAGACATTTCACAAGCACTCATAAAAAGTATAAAATACAGCACTGTTTTAAATATCGAAAAAATCAATTCAACCATAAAGACAACATCATGCAAAAGTTTAATGTCAAAACCTTTCAAGGTTTAATACTTACGTTACAAGATTACTGGGCTAATCAAGGTTGTACAGTGATTCAACCCTTAGATATGGAAGTGGGTGCAGGTACATCACATCCAATGACCTGTTTACGTGCGCTTGGACCTGAGCCAATTAATGCTGCTTATGTTCAGCCTTCTCGTCGCCCTACTGATGGTCGTTATGGTGAAAATCCAAATAGGCTACAACATTATTATCAATTCCAAGTTATTTTAAAACCTTCACCCGATAATATCCAAGAACTTTATTTAGGTTCGTTAAAGGAGCTTGGTCTAGATCCAACAATCAATGATATTCGCTTTGTTGAAGACAATTGGGAAAACCCAACCTTAGGTGCCTGGGGGCTTGGCTGGGAAGTGTGGTTAAATGGTATGGAAGTAACCCAATTTACTTATTTTCAACAAGTCGGTGGACTTGAATGTAAGCCAGTAACAGGTGAAATAACGTATGGTTTGGAACGACTAGCCATGTATATTCAAGGCGTCGATAGTGTTTACGATTTGATTTGGAGTGATGGAGCATTCGGTAAAACGACTTATGGCGATGTTTTCCATCAAAACGAAGTTGAACAATCAACTTATAATTTTGAATATGCGAATACTGACTTCTTATTTTACTGTTTTGAACAACACGAAAAAGAAGCAAAATTTTTGCTTGAGTTAGAAAAGCCACTTCCTTTACCAGCTTATGAACGTATTTTAAAGGCCGCTCACTGTTTTAATTTACTTGATGCCCGTAAAGCCATTTCGGTTACAGAGCGACAACGCTATATATTACGTATTCGAACATTAACTAAAATGGTTGCTGAAGCCTATTATGCATCACGTGAAGCGCTCGGTTTCCCTATGTGCCAAAATTCACCTTCAAGCGAAAGTGCATCATCTAAGTAGGAATATATATTATGCAAAAAACATTTTTAGTGGAAATTGGTACAGAAGAGTTACCACCAAAATCGCTCCGAACTTTGGCTGAAAGTTTTGCGGCTAATTTTATCGAACAACTGGATAATGCAAATTTAGAACATGGTGAAGTCCTTTGGTATGCATCACCAAGACGTTTAGCATTGAAAGTATTAAATCTGAATGATACTCAACCTGATAGCCAAATCGTTAAACGAGGCCCCGCAGTAAGTGCAGCATTCGATCAAGCAGGAAATCCAACAAAAGCCGCAGAAGGTTGGGCTCGTGGTTGTGGTATTACGGTTGATCAAGCAGAACGAATACAAACAGATAAAGGGGAATGGCTTTCTTATACACAAAATCAAAAAGGACAGCCTGTTGTCAATTTGTTATGTGATATGGTTAAAAATGCTTTAAACAAATTACCAATACCAAAACCAATGCGCTGGGCAGCCCGTCAAGTTGAATTTATTCGCCCAAGCCATACTGTGACGATGTTATATGGTGATGAACTGGTACCCGGTACTATTTTAGACATTGATTCCGCACGGGTGATCCGTGGACACCGTTTTATGGGTGAACAGGAGTTTACTATCGATAATGCCGATCAATATCCTGAAATTTTAGAACAACGCGGTAAAGTTATTGCTGATTATGATAAACGTAAATTAATTATCCAACAACAAGCAGAAGCCGCAGCGGCAAAACTTAATGGTAAAGCGGATTTAACAGACAGTTTATTAGAAGAAGTCTCTTCATTGGTTGAGTGGCCTGTTGTTTTAACAGCAAAATTTGAAGAACGTTTTTTAGACGTCCCTGCCGAATCACTTGTTTATACTATGAAAGGCGATCAAAAATACTTCCCTGTTTATGATAAACAAGGAAAATTGCTACCGAATTTTATTTTTGTTGCTAATATTGAGTCAAAAGATCCGCAAGTGGTCATTGCTGGTAATGAAAAAGTGGTTCGTCCACGTTTAGCCGATGCTGAGTTTTTCTATAAAACAGATTTAAAACAGCGTTTAGAAGATCGCTTACCTCGCCTTGAAACGGTATTATTTCAACAACAGTTGGGTACTGTAAAAGATAAAGCATTACGTATTGAATCATTGTCAGGTTTCATTGCTGAGCAAATTGGTGCAGATGTAGCGCAAGCAAAACGTGCAGGCAAATTGACTAAATGCGATTTAGTCACGAACACTGTTTTCGAGTTTCCTGAAACGCAAGGGATTATGGGACGTTATTTAGCCCTTAAAGATGGTGAAAGTGTTGAAGTCGCCACCGCCATAGAAGAACAGTATAGACCTCGTTTTTCCGGTGATGAGTTACCAAGTACAGCTGTTTCTTGTGCTGTTTCAATCGCTGAAAAAATGGATACTTTAGCCGGTATTTTTGGTATTGGGCAACACCCTAAAGGCGATAAAGACCCCTTTGCATTGCGACGTGCGGCTATTGGTGTGCTAAGAATCATTGTGGAAAAAAACTTACCGTTAGATCTTATTGCGTTATCTGAATTTGCCGTTTCATTATATGGTGATAAATTAAATAACCAAAATGTTGTAACTGATATTGTTAGTTTTATGCAGGGTCGTTTTCGTGCTTGGTATCAAGAACTTGGTTTCACCATTGATACTATTCAAGCCGTATTGGCTCTTAATCCTACCAAACCAGCCGATTTTGATGCGCGTGTAAAAGCCGTAACACATTTTAGAACACTGCCAGAAGCATCATCATTAGCTGAAGCAAATAAACGAGTATCGAATATATTGTCTAAAGCAGAACTAGCAATTCCTGATAGTGTTAATGCTTCATTGCTTGAAGCCAGTGCAGAAGGAGAGTTAGCAAAACATGTTGCGGTGTTAATGGATAAATTAGCCCCATATTTTAATCAAGGACGGTATCAAGATGCCCTCGTTGAGTTATCTACGCTTAAAGCACCCGTTGATGAATTTTTTGCTTCAGTTATGGTCATGGTTAATGATGAAAAAATAAAACTTAATCGTTTATCATTATTGAAAAAACTACAAAGTTTATTTTTAAAAGTTGCAGATATCTCATTATTACAATCATAATAAATATATATCAACACTTGTGGTAGCCTATTTTGGTTACCACTTAATGACTTAGAGCTAAAAAATGCAAACCGAATTATCCTTTTCTCGATTGTTAAATGAAACAATTAATTTTATTAGAAATCGTTTTCAGCCAATCATTATCATCTGTTTTTTAATCAGTGCCACTACCACACCAATTTTAAATAATTTATTTGATAAACAACTTTTTCAGCAATTATCTAACCAATCTCTCTATGCCGTGTTATTGCAATTATTAAAACCAGCAATGATTTATATGGTGATAAATTTTATGACACAGGCGATTATACTTGCTGTGATATATAATTATTCAATCAGCAATAAATTTAATTTCAATTTAATATTGTCCCGTTTGTTACCAAACATATTAAATTTAATCGGTTTAAATTTAGTTTGTGCATGTTTAATCGTTACTGGGTTAATATTTATGTTATTAATATGCTCAGTTTTGAATCTGATTTTACCCATCCAAATCATGAATCTTTTAATTTTAACGGTCACGATTGTTGTTATGATTGTTATATCGATAGTTTATTTCCAATTCAATAGTTTAATTATTGAACCTTCAACAAAAGATTTTTTCCAAAAATTTATAGACTGTTTTACACACACGTTAATGTATTGGCGATTAACCTTACCAATGTTTTTAATCTACTTTTTAGCTATATTTTTATTGTCACATTGGGCAATTTCAATTACATCACTGATGATAAATATTATCTATTCAACAATAATAATATTTGCTAATATCTTTATGATATGTTTCCTTTATCGTCTCAATATGCTATTAAAAAACCAGCATAAAACCCAGTAAAAAACAAAGCAAAATATCAATTAATTATTTAAAATTATCCACTATTCTTTTTAATCACTCTATTAAAAAATTTATAGAGTGATTAAAATTAAATGATACCCTATCATTTTGAATTACAGGGGATATTGATATGACACCAGCGATTAACCAACTAAAAAAATTAAAAATTCAATTTAAAATTCATCAATATGAACACGACCCTAATACAACTAATTACGGTCAAGAAGCTGTCAATAAACTTGATCCAACATTAAATGTGATTGCCGATCAAATTTTTAAAACGCTTGTTGTAAGTTTAAACAACAATGACAAAACATTAGCTGTTTGCGTATTACCTGTTAATAAACATTTAGATCTTAAAAAAGTAGCAAAAGCATTTAACTGTAAAAAGATTGATTTAACTCATCCTAATATAGCTGAAAAAACGACAGGCTATTTGGTTGGAGGAATCAGTCCATTAGGTCAGAAAAAACGTCTACCCACATTAATTGATATTAGCGCAAATTATTTAAACACTATGCTGGTATCAGGCGGAAAAAGAGGATTAGAAATTGAAATGGCACCTAGTGATTTACTTACAGTATTAAATGCTAAATTTATAGAAATTACATCTTAGCTTAATTAAATAATATTAACTAACAAACACAGATTAAATGTAAGATAATTTAAACGCATTGTAATGCATTGATACGTTTTAATCATTTTTTTAAATAGAAAGGTCATGAAACGATGTTCCATGACCTAGCGTTATTAATTGTCAAAAAAACATTTTCGACAATTTAAAAAAACTATTTGATTGCTTCTTTAAGACTTTTACCTGATACGAAAGCAGGTACTTTGCTTGCAGCAATTTTGATTTCTTTACCGGTTTTAGGATTACGACCCGTGCGTGCTTTACGAGCATTAACTTTAAATGTACCGAAACCAACTAATTGTACTGGTTCGCCAGCTTTTAATGATTCAGTAATAGCTGCTAATGTAGCTTCTAACGCAGTTTTAGCTGCAACTTTAGTAATATCAGCTTTACTAGCAATTGCATCGACAAGTTCTGTTTTATTCATGGAAATATCCTTACATATTTATTTTATTGTTAAAGTTAACATAATAAAGAAAGTTAATTACATAACTTTCCAACTGTAAACAACATTTAGGTTACATTACTATTAAATGTAGTCTATATTGCTCTAATATAAAAGAAAAATTTATTAAAAAATAAAAAAATCATGGCTGGAACGCTTTAATTGCTTAAAAAAACACCAATATTGCTCATTTGTGACGTTCGAATTTCTGCTTTTAGACCTTTTATTAAATCTTCCATTTCATTTTTTTCATCGCGTAATAATCGGAAAATTTCCCATTGCAAATCAAATTCATCAATTACACTAGGTAATTGCTGTTGTTCATCCTCTGAAAGTAAAATATTTTCTTTTGTCATCTCAAATTCAGCAATAGTTGTCGCTGATATACTACTTACTTTAGCGGTGTGTTCAGCAATATCACCACTTAAATACGAGTGTAACAACTCGCTAAGTGCCTGACATGCATCAATAGCAGGATAGACCATATAAGGGCTTTCATTAGTAAAAACAGGAATGATAGCTTCTAATTTTTCTAGCTGTAAATCAAAGTTTATTTTTACATCATAGACTAATAAGGATTCCCATATTAAATCAAGTATTTTTTTGTAATTTTTACTATCTTCTTGATTATCAACTTGTTTGCAGTAGTAAACAAAGTTAGGGTACATTCGTTCACACAAACAAACCATAAATAAACGTTGTTGCCATTCAGGCAATTTTTCCATTCTTAATTGAATTGGGTTTTTAATCATGATGAAACCTTTTTGATTGACGATGAACCGCGTCAATTAAATATTGTACATGTTCTAGCGGAATATCTTGATGAATACCATGTCCTAAATTAAAAACATGCCCATTATGATAGCCAAATTCCGATAACACAGCATCTACATTCGCTTCGATTATTTGCTTATCAGCATATAATACTGAAGGATCAAGATTACCTTGTACCGCTATTTGTCCTTTTTGTGGCACGTTACTTAGATCAACTGTCCAATCAACACCTATCGCATCACATCCCGAGTTTATAATATTTTCTAGCCATAATCCGCCACCTTTAGTAAATAAGGTTACAGGTACATAAGAAGTGATTTTTTGACTCTTTTTACCTAGTTTTAATTGCGATAAGATTAATTTCATATAATCTAATGAAAACGTTTGATAGCTTTGATGACTCAGCACCCCGCCCCAAGTATCAAATATCATTATCGACTGCGCACCAGCTTCAATTTGGGCATTTAAATATATAGCGACACTGTTAGCCAGTTTTTCAAGTAATAGGTGCAGTGCCTTAGGATCACTATACAGCATTTTTTTTATTTTAGTAAAAGCTTTACTACTACCACCTTCAATCATATAGGTAGCGAGTGTCCACGGACTACCCGAAAATCCAATTAATGGTACTGTTCCGTCGAGTTCTTTTTTGGTTAGCCGAATAGCATCCATCACATATCTTAATGATTGCTCTGGATCAGGAATGGGGAGTTGCTGAATATCAGATAGACACTGAATTGATTGCTTAAATTTTGGGCCTTCTCCTGTTTCAAAATACAAACCAAGCCCCATTGCATCAGGAATAGTTAATATATCAGAAAAAATAATGGCGGCATCAAGATCAAATCTTTTCAGTGGCTGCAAAGTCACTTCACAAGCTAAATCGGGAGTTTGACACATCGTCATAAAATCCCCTGCTTTAGCTCTTAAATCACGATATTCAGGTAAATAACGCCCAGCTTGGCGCATCATCCACACAGGCGTGTAATCAACAGGTAAACACTGTAAAGCTCGTAAATAACGATCATTTTTTAGTTGATACATAGCATCGACTCTTTTAGTTGTTATGACAATTGATCCAAACGTTTAAAGTTAACATCTTATTTTAACATTTTATATGCTTATATAATCGATTATTTATGAGGTTGAGAAAGCACATTTTGTGCATAACGGATCAATGTTTCAGAAATATTTTGCATCACACTACTTTCAGGGGCAAATCGATGCCAATAAAGCATTCGTCTTTGATAAAGACCTTCTGTCAAATTGACAAGTTCTCCCGTTTTCAACTCTTGTTCAACTTGAAGTTTTGGTAACATACAACAAGCCGAACCTTGTTTGGCTAGCTGAACAAATGCTTCAGAAGAACTGGTTATATGACAGACGACACTTCCTGGCGTAAGATTAAAATTCTCTTGTAAAAAAGCTTGATGCATATCATCTAAATGGTCAAAAGCTACCGCTGGTGCTTTTAACAAGGAAGAACGGGTAACCCCATTAGGAAAATATTTTTTAGCAAAATCTGGCGACGCAACAAAAATATAGTCTAAGGCGCCTAACATATCTGACAAGCAACCCGGTAATGGATTGGCTTGAATACTGATTGCGGCCACAACCGTACCAAGTCGCAATAATTCTAATGTATGCTCTTCATCTTTAACTTGGATATCAAAACGTAAAATATTTTTATCTAACACGGGTTTTAACGCAGGTAAAAGCCAGGTTGCGAGTGAATCCGCGTTGATTGCAATCGATAACGACAATGGTGTCGGATTTTGATCGTTATCGCCTAACCATTGTTGTTCGAGTAATTCTACTTGATGCAATAAACCTAAAAGATGTTCCCCTTGCTTGGTCGCTTTGGGCGGAATGGTTCTGACTAAAAGCTGCTGACCAAAAAAACTTTCAAGTTGCTTGATGCGTTGTGAAACCGCCGGTTGTGTAATACACAATTTATCGGCTGCTCTTTCAAAACCTCGCTCTTTTATTACTGCATCTAATGCTTGTAATGCTCTATAATCTGGACGCTTCATAATCTCTTTACGAATAATGGGATCTTTGCTTGAATACTCAAACCTTTTAGAACCGGCTAATTTTTTAAATAGATCTAAAACTTAATATATTTTATTAAAATACTAATGATTTTTGCTTTCCAAACGGTTACTATGCCATATCTTCAGTAATTTTGCTTTCAAAATTTTATTTTTTTGAATAAAAATTATTTAAAACTACGGTGATATTATGACGCAAGATGAATTAAAAAAAGCGGTCGGCTGGTCTGCTTTAAAGTTTGTAAAACCCAACTCATTAGTTGGAGTTGGAACAGGGTCAACAGCCGCACATTTTATTGATGCTTTAGCAACGATTAAAGGTCAAATTAAAGGAACGGTTTCAAGTTCAGAAGCTTCCACCCAAAAACTACTCAGCTATGGTATCCCCGTACTTGATTGTAATGAAGTCGATAGTTTGGATGTTTATGTTGATGGCGCAGATGAAATTAATTATCAGATGCAGATGATAAAAGGTGGAGGAGCTGCACTCACGCGCGAAAAAATTGTTTCAGCATTGGCTAAACAGTTTATTTGTATTGTTGATGAATCAAAAGTTGTCAATGTATTAGGTAAATTTCCTTTACCCATTGAAGTCATTCCAATGGCTAGATCATACGTTGCACGTGAGTTATTTAAACTGGGTGGAAAACCCGTTTATCGTCAGGGCGTGGTGACTGATAATGGCAATGTTATTTTAGACATTCATGATTTAGTCATCACAAACCCAATTGAATTAGAAAATTGTATTAATAATATTCCAGGTGTCGTCACAGTTGGTTTGTTTGCTAACCGAGGTGCAAACATTGCATTAGTCGGTTCAAGTTCAGGTGTTAAAGAGTTAACATTAAACCGTTGTTCAAATTAAATTGAGTGTTATTATTAAAGTTTTACGCATTGATGTGGTATATGGAAAGAGAGGAAAAGATGGTTGTTCAGGCTTTAACTAAAGATGAAAATAAGTTTTTATTACTTGAAGGTGTTCACCCTAGTGCCGTTGAGGTACTCAAATCCGCAGGTTTTACAAATATAGAATATCTTAAAAGCGCCTTATCCCCTACCGAACTTAAAACAGCCTTAAGAGATGTCCGCTTCATAGGAATTCGCTCAAGAACTCATTTAACCGAAGATATTATTAATTCAGCACCTAAATTAGCCGGTATTGGTTGTTTTTGTATAGGCACGAATCAAGTTGATCTCGATGCTGCAACTGTTAAAGGTATTCCTGTTTTTAACGCTCCATTTTCGAATACGCGATCTGTTGCTGAACTTGTTTTAGCTGAAGCCATATTATTACTTCGACGAGTACCAGAAGCCAATGCTCAAGCTCATCAAGGTAAATGGAATAAAATAGCGACGGGATCTCATGAAGCTAGAGGTAAAAATCTAGGTATTATTGGCTATGGTCACATAGGTAGCCAATTAAGTATATTGGCTGAATCATTGGGAATGAATGTCTATTTTTATGATATTGAAACAAAATTACCTTTAGGCAATGCAAAACAGGTAGCAAGCATGAATGAATTACTCGCAATGAGTGATATTGTCAGTATGCATGTCCCTGAAAACCCAACCACAATCAGAATGATCAGCAAAAATGAGATCAATCAAATGAAATCAGGTGCGATATTAATTAATGCATCACGCGGTAAAGTTATCGATCTTGATGCATTAACTGATGCTTTAAAAGCCAATAAAATTAGTGGTGCCGCCATTGATGTATTTCCGACCGAACCAGCAAGTAATAATGATCCATTTGAATCGCCATTATGTGAATTCGATAATGTCATTATCACTCCGCATATTGGTGGTTCTACCAGCGAAGCTCAAGAAAACATTGGTATCGAGGTGGCGACTAAATTGGCTAAATATTCCGACACAGGTGCGACCCTGTCAGCTGTTAATTTTCCTGAAGCTTCTTTACCTATTCCGGCTAAAGGATCGAGTCGATTTATCAATATCCACCATAATCAACCCGGTGTATTAACCGCAATCAATACTTTGTTTGCAGAACAAGGTTTAAATATTTCGGCTCAATATCTACAAACGGATCCTAAAATTGGCTATGTAGTTATTGATATCGATAGGGTTGAACAAAGTAAAGCTGAAGAGTTATTAATTAAACTCAAAAATGTCGCAGGGACTATCAGAGCAAGATTACTATTTTAACTAAAGAAAATTATCAATTAAAGGGTTATTGATCATGGGTTTTGGTTTCTAACGTATCTCAATATATATATTGAGATTACGTAAGAAGCCAAATACTCCAGAAATTTAATTCCACATTCAATCAAACTTTAGTATTAATCTATTTATCAACTACTTTAACTTTAATAACATTGATACCCCGTTGTATCAAAGCATCATAATATTTATCATCTAAATGATCATCAGTGATGATAGTATCCACTGCATCTAAATCACAAACAACATTTGGGCTTCGTCGTCCAAACTTTGAAGAATCCGCTAATAAAATCAGTTTGGCAGCAGCTTTACTCATTGCCACACTGCCGTGATAACTTTCATTAAAAGTGGTTACCCCACCAACCAAATCCACGCCATCAGCACCCATAAACAGTTTATCAAATGAATAGGATTCAAATGCTGCAATAGCGGAAGCATTATTACTATGAAACGAAGCGGATTTACGACGAAATGTGCCACCTGTTAATATAATATTTTGGTCATTATCATTAGCAACGAGCTCATTCACCATATGTAAGCTGTTGGTCATGATAGTTAAATTATTGAATTGTGCTAGCATAGGAATCATTTGTGCAACGGTACTTCCTGCATCAAAAATAACAGAATCCCCGTCATGAATAAGTGTTGCCGCTTCCTGTGCTATTGCTTTTTTTTGTGCCGTATTAATATAAGTTTTGTGATCAATCGCACGGTCACCAATTTCGCGATTTAACATCGCACCACCATAAGTCCGTAGTACAAGCCCACTTTCATAGAGTTGAGTAAGATCTTTTCGAATAGTGGTACCCGTCGTTTGAAAATGGGTAGCTAGCTCATCAACACTCACTTGCCCATTTTTTTGCAGATATTCTAAGATTGCAGTTTGTCGTTGCCTTACTTTCATGATTGGAGTCCATTATTACTGTTCAATAACAGAATTAATTTATTGTATAAAATATTATACTTCATCATGAAAGAAAATACTTTTCAAAATAAAAGATAGGGATTATTTATTTGCTTTTAATGCAAGAATCAAGGCGCTTTGTGACGCAAAATCATTGGGGAAAATGGTTTCAGGCATAATATCGGTAATATTTAGTCCCAATAATTGTGGTATTGGTTTTGGCAATGCAAAAACGGTCACTCCTTTCATCCATACTGAATCAATCACTTTTTTATCGTGATCTAATGATAGCGCGATTAAAACTTTCGGTTTAAAACGTTGAGTTTGGCTACGACCAACACCTAAGTAAGTGCCTTTCTTCATCGATAAAAATGCTCGATTAAAACGACGAATTTGAAACCAGCCAAGTATTATCTGTATACTCCAAGCAATTAGAGCCAATAAGGCTAACGTTGATGTCGTATCCATTATTATCTCCTTTTTACCAGACCAGAAAAGAGATGTGCGAAAGGCATCGCTATACCTTCGCACCAAATTGAGTTAAAACATAACTTGTCCACCCGTAATATTAATTGATTGTCCTGTACAATATGATGCTTTATCGCTTGCATAAAATAACAATACGTTAAGCACATCTTGATAATCACAACCTCGTTTGAGTGGCACTTTATCAATATAAACTTGTTCAACTTGGTTTTCTGGTATACCAAGTTTTTTAGCATATTGTGGAATCAAGGATTGAAACATTGGCGATTTTAATAAGTTACCCAGCATCAATGAATTAACCGTAATTCCATAGTCAGCAAGATCGAGTGCTAAAGATTGCGTTAATCCAACGCCACCAAATTTTGCGGCGCTATACCCTGAATTGTGTTTGCTACCGACTTTGCCGGATTTAGAGTTAATTTGTATAATTCGACCGGCAGTTTTATATTTAATCATTAAATTAGCAAATTCACGTGCACATAAAAAATAACCGGTAAGATTAACATTGACGGATAATTGAAAGTCTTTCAATACAAAATGAGTAATGGGTGCAGCTTTAGCAACACCGGCACTGTAAACCATTAAATCAATTCGTTTAAATGTGTTATCAACTTCTTGAGCTAGCTGTCGCACGCTCTCCTCATTTGTTGCATCGACCCCAAAACCTTTTGCTGTTCCTACCCCATATTTTTTATTTATTACTTCAGCAACTTTATTTGCATTATCAATATTTAAATCTGCAACGGCAATTTTATACCCAGCATCAGCAATACCTTCAGATAAAAAAGCCCCTAAGGTTTGTCCACCACCTATAATGACTGCTACTTGTTTCATTTTCTGTTCCTTAAATAGTTAAAATTATAATTTCATCATCGATATTAAGTTGATTAGGTATTTCACCAGTAACATGCACTGACCCCGGTAATTCAGCTTCACGATTCCCATCAAATCTTAATGTGACATGACCTAACTCTTTAAAATTGGTTGTGGCGACTTCCCCAACCGAAGTTATACGATAAGTGTGCTTGCCTAATTGAATACATTGTCCTATTTCAAGATTCTGCCTTAACTCGTCATGACTATGTATAAAGCAATAATCGGCTAAATCAGACGGTGCACCTTCTTTAAACAGGATTAGCATGCCATCTGCCAACGCTTCTTTGGCAAAGTCACCAATTTGTTTAACTTTTGAATGGTAGATAACTTTTGACATCATTGACCTTCTCTATTCGTTTGCTTATTGATAAATAAATAACGATACTGCCCACGCAATTAAAACAGTTGGCGCGCCAGTTAAGAAACGACTGACTAAAACAGCGGGAACCCCAACACGCACGGTATCTTGTTTCGCTTCGGCAAGAGACAAACCGACAGGAATGAAATCACAAGCAGCTTGAGCATTAATGGCAAACAAAGCAGGTAAAGCTAAGTGTGGCGGAATATTACCAAGACCAATTTGAACACCAACTAACGTCCCGATGACTTGTGCAATAACCGCACCGGGTCCTAAAAATGGCGAAAGTAATGGAAAAGAACAAATAAGCGCTAAAATAACCAGACCAAGTGGATTATCAGCTAATGGAACTAAGCCATGAGCTATTAAATCACCTAATCCTGAGGCAATAATAATACCAATTAAGGCCGATACAAATGCCATAAACGGTAAAATAGTTTTAAGTACAGTTTCAATCGTATCTCGACCAGCTTGAAAGAATACGGCAACACCTGATCCCATACCGATACCGATTTTTGCTAATAAACCATCGCTTTGTTCGGTAATTTTTTTACTACTGTCATACTCTTTAAAATTATTTGTGTGCACTTTTTGATGTGAATTGTTTGTAACAGATGCTTTCTGGATGTCACTATCCATCTCTTTTTCAATCACACTAATATTATTGGATTTTACGGCTGAGACATAAATATCTTCCAAAATATATTGGGCAAGCGGCCCTGATTTACCTGTCGCATGAATATTAATCGTAGGCACTCTATTTTTAGGATAGATACCACATCTTAATGTGCCACCACAATCAATGACAGCAACCCCAATTTCATCCTTAGGCGGTTCCCCTTCTTTAAAACCATCAATAGCTTGCCAACCCGTTAATTTTTCTAAAGTATCAACAATTGCTGGTCGTGTACCTGCTGCAATGTAGACAATTTTTTTACCCGCTATAATTGGCAGCTCTAAAGGTCCACCCCAACCGGCTTCACCTTTTTCAATTCGAATAAATTTCATCATGTTCATTTCCTTGTTTATTCCTTTTAGTTATAGATGTACCTTTCGATCTAATTTAATGCCCATTTTTCTTTCAAAAATAGCAGTACAAAAATCAGTAATCCAACCTCTAAAAAAGTTGGTGAATAAGCCAACTAAAAAATAACTTACAGCCAATGGTCCTAAAGGAAGGTTTAAGGTTGTTAACCCGGCCGCGATACCTAAATAAACAAAAAGTTCACCGGGATTAACATGAGGAAATAGCCCATTCATTGAATGGCAACTGTAAGAAGATGCCGCATAATAACTAGGTTTATAAAACTCGGGCATAAAACGCCCTAGGCTAAGCGTCATCGGATTACAAAAAACAAATGTGCCTATTAAAGGTAACAATAAATATCGTGAAATAGGATTGCCTGCACAAGCTTGCGCTAAGCGCTCAATACGGTCTTGCCCAATGAATTTGATTACGGCATTCATGACTACTAACAGTGAAATTAACAGTGGTAATATTCCCGTAACCATACCGACAAACACTTTTCCACCTTCTTGAAATAAGCCGATAAACCATTCGGCTCCATATGAAATTGTATCAATCATAATTTCTCCTCATTAATTAAACTTCAAACAAA
>CALYQY010000030.1 GCA_945291235.1 uncultured Gilliamella sp. | reverse complement strand
TGAAGGTGGTCGTACTGTTGGTGCTGGTGTGGTTGCTAAGGTTATCAAATAATTAAAGTAAGAATAACCATAGAAAGGGTATCGCTAGATGCCCTTTCTTATCTCGTCTGTTTAGCAAAATGTTTTTTTATTGTGAGAGCATTTTGGAAAATAGATATTATTAAATAACATAATCATAGGTTTTATATGCTAGTAAGTAACGAGAGTCAAGCTACAAACACGATTCTAGACAAATTCAAATGGGGTTTAGTTCTAGTATTGATTGCGTTTATTGTCTGGGGAAATTCTTATTTTTCTGGTCCTAATGATATATATCAACCTAATACGATCGTCCGCATTGTTGCTGTTGTTGCGATTTCGCTATTTACTTTATTCATTGCGTACACAACAAATAAAGGCAAAGCATTTTTTGTATTTTTACAAGAATCGAGAAAAGAGCTTCGAAAAGTTGTATGGCCGACACGTAAAGAAACAGTGCAAACAACTTTGCTCGTTGCTGCTGTAACTGTTATTGTTGGATTAGCTCTTTGGGGAATGGATTCGGTATTCCGTTCAATTGTCTTTTATCTAACATCATTAGGACGCTAATATGAGTGAAACACAACAAAAACGCTGGTATGTTATTCAAGCTTATTCTGGCTATGAAGCACGTGTTGCACAATCATTACGTGAATATATCAAATTACATAACATGGAAGATTTTTTCGGTGAAGTATTAGTACCGACCGAAGAAGTTGTTGAAATGAAAAGTGGTCAACGCCGTAAAAGTGAACGTAAATTCTTCCCGGGTTATGTTTTAGTTGAAATGGTGATGAATGATGCAACATGGCACTTAGTAAAAAGTGTGCCAAGAACAATGGGCTTTATTGGTGGTACATCAGATCGACCTGCACCAATCAGCCAACGTGAAGTTGATGCTATCATGAATCGTTTACAACAAGTTGGCGATAAGCCACGTCCTAAAACCTTATTTGAACCGGGCGAACTTGTGCGTGTTAATGACGGTCCATTTGCTGACTTTAATGGCGTGGTTGAAGAAGTGGATTATGAGAAAAGCCGCTTAAAAGTATCGGTATCCATTTTTGGTCGTTCAACACCGGTTGAACTTGATTTTAGCCAAGTCGAAAAAAGCTAATATCTCAAAATACCCATATAAAAAATCACAGAATTAATTCTGTGATTTTTTTTGGCTTATTAATGTAGAACAGTATTAATAAGGCGATATCTGAATTGACTTATACTCCATGGTTTTTATCAATTCTTACCAATCGTTTTATGCCGATTCAAACTCTTCAAGTTGTTGTTGTAAATCCAACCATGCCAATTCTGACTCTTCTTGCTTACCTTTTAACTGGCTTTGTTGTAATAATAATTGTGTTAACTCACTCTTTTTATCTGCTTCATAAATAGAGGAATCGGCTAATTGCTCTTCAATCAATTTTAATTGCTTACTTAACTGTTCGAGCGTCTGTTCCTCTTTTTGTAATTGTTTTTTCAGCGGTTGCATTTGTGCTCGCCGATCGGCCTCTTTGCGTTTTTGTTCTTTACGGTCTTGTGCAGAAAGATTTTTGCTATTGTCATTATGACTATCATCTTGTTGTGGTGGCTGATTTTCCGCTTTCTGCTCGTCGGCAAGCCATTTTTGATAATCATCGAGATCACCATTAAATGGTTCAACTTTGTGATCGTGAACTAAATAAAACTCATCAGTTGTTGAACGTAGTAAGTGGCGATCATGCGATACAACAACTAACGCGCCTTCGAAATCAATAAGCGCTTCAGTTAATGCTTGGCGCATATCTAAATCTAAATGGTTAGTTGGCTCATCAAGTAACAGTAGGTTTGGCTTTTGCCAAACAATTAATGCTAAAACTAATCGAGCTTTTTCACCACCTGAAAATGTTTTTACAGGTTCATTGACTTTATCGCCATGAAAATCAAAACCACCTAAGTAATTACGCAATTCTTGTTCTGTTATTTTAGGATCAGAAAGCTTGGTTAAATGCCAAAGTGAGGATTCTTCACCACGCAAATACTCTAACTGATGCTGAGCGAAATAGCCTAATTGAACACCTTTGGCTAAATTAATATGACCTTCTTTAGGTTGTAATTCTCCCGCTAATAATTTAATTAAAGTCGATTTACCAGCTCCGTTCCGTCCTAATAAACCAATTCTCGAACCGGGAACAAGATTTAATTTAATTTTTTCAAGGACGATTTTATCTCCATAACCAGCAACCACTTTATCCATCATCAATAATGGACTTGGTAAAAATTCAGAAGGTTTAAAATTGAAATGGAAAGGATTATCCACATGTGCCGGTGCAATAAGCTCCATTTTTTCTAACATTTTAATTCGGCTTTGTGCCTGTTTAGCTTTGGTCGCTTTTGCTCGGAAGCGATCAATATAGCTTTGCAAATGCGCCACTTTTTGTTGTTGGCTTTCATAAAGCGATTGTTGCTGAGCTAACTTCGCTGTACGCTGAACTTCAAAAGAAGAGTAGTTGCCGGTATATTCAAATAGATTTTTTTGCTCAATATGGATAATTTTATTAACTAATGGATCTAAAAAGTCCCGGTCATGGGAAATTAAAATTAGTGTGCCTTGATAATTGCTTAACCACTTTTCCAGCCAAATAACCGCATCTAAATCTAAATGGTTAGTTGGCTCATCTAGTAGGAGCAGATCGGAACGACACATCAGAGCCTGCGCTAAATTTAAACGCATACGCCACCCACCGGAATAGGATTTAACCGGTAATTGCAACTGCTCGTTGGAAAAGCCTAAACCGTGTAACAGGGTTGCCGCTCGAGCTTGAATAGTCCACGCATCGATATTGTCGAGTTTTTCATGGATAATAGCGATTTGTTCACCATTATTTTCTTGATTGGCAATGGCTAACTTTTGTTCTAATTGGCGATACTCTCGGTCGCCGTCAATGGCGTATTCAATTGCTGGAGTGTCTAATGCCGGGGTTTCTTGATTTACCCATGCAAGTTGCCATTGAGAGGGAAAACTCACCGTGCCGGCATCAGCTTGAATTTCGCCTTTTATTAATGAAAATAGCGTAGACTTTCCGCAACCATTTTTGCCAACTAAACCGACTTTTTGTTTAGGATTAATCGTGGCAGAAGCATTATCTAAAAGTAGATTAACGCCCCGACGAACTTGAATGGAATCAAATACTATCATGATATTGTTGTCTATTATTCAAAATAAAATATGCTATCCTAACAAAAATTGAGAGTTATGCAAAATCAAAATAGGATATCTAAAATGGCGATGAGTCCTTATAGCCTCACCCCAAAAATTGCTCAACAGATTGTTGATAGAACCATGAAGATTATTGATTGTAATATCAATGTTATGGATGCTAACGGATGTATTATTGGTAGTGGGGATTTAGAGCGTATTGGCGAACTACATGAAGGGGCGATGTTAGCGATATCGCAAAAACGCACCGTATCAATTGACAGTAACACAGTTAAAAGCTTACAAGGTGTTAAACCGGGTATTAACTTACCGTTGAAACTCAACGATCGAATCGTTGGGGTGATAGGGCTAACTGGTGAACCGTCCGATATACGCCAATTTGGTGAACTTGTTTGTATGTCTGCTGAAATGATGATGGAGCAAACTCAATTACTGCAAGAACTCTCCTATGATAATCGCTTAAAAGAAGAGCTGATTCTTACCCTTATTGAAAAAGAGATCTTACCCGATAGTATGATTCAATGGGTCAAACGGCTCGATATTGATCTCAATCTACCCAGAGTTGTCGGTATGATTGAAGTGGATAGTGGACAATTGGGTATTGATACGGCGATGAGTGAATTACAGAATCTGCAAACCCAAATACAGCTATTAAGTAATAATAACTTAGTAGCGATTAAATCGATTACTGAATTAGTGATTTTAATTCCGGCACTGAATCGATATGGTCGTTGGGATTTATCCGAACACAAGAAAAAACTTGAGCAACTCATTATTACCATTAAAAACATGACTCAATTAGATATTCGAATTTCGCTGGGTAATTACTTTGAACAGCATCTTTGCCCACTAGTAAAATCTTATCAAACAGCAAAAACCACCATGCTGATAGGTAAACAAAGAATGCCTAATGTGCGTAACTACTACTATCAAGAGCTAATTTTACCGGTACTGTTACATGGATTAAGTTACGATTGGCAAGCTGAGGAGTTATTACTACCGCTTAAAAAACTCAAAATGGGCGATAATAATGGGGTATTACAAAAAACGTTACAGACGTGGTTTAAAAACAACGTTCAAAATAGCGACACCGCCAAAGAACTGTTTATTCATCGTAATACATTAGAGTATCGGCTAAATAAAATTGCTAAGCTTACCCAATTAAATTTAGCAAAATTTGATGACCGATTGCTTTTGTATATTGGCTTACAATTAGACAAACATGCCTAAGAGAGGCTTATTGTTCTTACCGATATTCAATAAGAACAATATAACATTTAAGCGATTAATTGGCTGGAGTATCGAAATATTACGTGATAGGTGCCGGATTAAAAATGGCTAATGGATTGTATAATTTCCAATGATCTGACCATGGTTTCTTTCGCCCACTTGCCACATCTAAAATTAAATGAAATAAACGCCAGCCAATATCTTCAATCGTTGCTTTACCAAGCGCAATATCGCCGGCACTAATATCAATTAAATCAAACCACTGTTCGGCAACAATATTACGGCTGGACATTTTTATCACCGGTACCATAGCCAAACCGTAAGGCGTTCCTCGACCAGTAGTAAAAACTTGCAACGTGATGCCGGAAGCAACTTGTTGCGAACCACAAACAAAATCACTTGCTGGCGTTGCAGCAAAAATTAATCCTTTTTTGGTTGGGCGTTGTCCGGGCGATAACACTTCCACAATAGGACTGGTGCCCGACTTAGCAATCGATCCCATTGCTTTTTCGACAATATTATTTAATCCGCCTTTCTTATTGCCCGGTGTGGTATTAGCACTGCGGTCAACTTTTCCTGCGGCTAAATATTCATCATACCACTGCATTTCACGAATCAGCGCTTTACCGACCGCCTCATCAGCCGCTCTAGGCGTAAGTAAGTGAATACCGTCACGCACTTCGGTTACTTCCGAAAACATCACCGTCGCCCCACATCTGACTAATAGATCAGAAGCATAACCGACTGACGGATTCGAGGTTACCCCGGAAAAAGCATCACTGCCGCCACACTGCATACCGACCACTAATTCAGATGCCGGCACGGTCTCTCTTTTTCGAAGATTTAATTTTTGCAGATGTTTTTCAGCCACCATTAAAATATGGTCAACCATGGCTTTAAATCCATGCTCGTCTTGCAGTGTAACCAGATCATCATCTTCGATTCTGATCGGGATAGTATCTTCGGTGCCTTTTAATAACCTTGCCGGTTGCAGTTTTTCACAACCTAAACTGACAACCATAATTTCACCACCAAAATTAGGATTTTTGGCTAAATTATGAATCGAACGAATCGGCACAATAGCCGCCGGCGCATCAATTGCCACCCCGCAACCATAAAGATGCGTTAACGCCACAACGCCATCGACATTTGGATATTTAGGTAACAGGTCACGTTCGATAATTTTACAAACGTACTCCACAACGCCAGAAACACAATTCACACTCATTGTGATCCCTAATATATTGCGGGTGCCGACCGATCCATCTTTATTGCGATAGCCTTCAAAAGTGTAACCGTCTAAGGGTGGCAATACCGGCGCTTTTTTAGTGGCAATGGGAAGCTCGTGTAGCATGGGGGCAGTTGGCATTTGTGTGACAGATTCATTGATCCAAGCTCCTTTTTTAATTTCCACCTTTGCATAGCCAATCACTTCACCGTAGCGAATAATCGCTTGCCCTTGATTGATATCATTCAACGCCACTTTATGACCTTGAGGAATATCCTCAATCAATGTTAACCCGTCAGCAAATACCGTACCTTTTGGCAATCCATTATCATTAACGATAATAGCGACATTGTCCGATTCTTTGATTTTGATATAAAGCGGCTTGTTATTGTGATGCTCCATTGCTTAACTCCCATTCAACGCCTATCTTTTAATTTATTATTATCAGTCACAGTTTCTTATCTGATTAGACATATCTTAAATCTGAAATAGACAAATAGCATTGTGAATGTTCACAATTTTTCGTGCATAATTCCGTTTAAATTTGTCACTATCAACATAAAAATGTGTGATAGGTCACAAAAATCCCCCTACTGCCAAAAATTTTGTGAAGGACATAACATTTGTTTGTTCATCTGCACATAAATAAATCAATTTCCACCTATTATTTTGTTGGTTTTGCCAATGAAATTTTCATCTTAACTATCCATACTTAACGTTAATAGTGGATTACTTAGACAGACTCAAAATCTATTTATTTTCTACTCAGCAACATCTGTAAAAAATTCAAGATCAACATTTCATTATCAGTGTAGGGGCTAAACATGGAAATAAACACAGCAAAACAAAAAAGGACTAATACTCGGTGGTTAACAGTCATTTTTTTATTCATTGTCACTGCTATCAATTATGGTGACAGGGCGACCTTAGGTATTGCCGGCAAAGCAATGTCAGGCGAATTGGGTTTTGATGCCGCAGCCATGGGCTGGGTTATGTCGTCGTTCGGTATTGCCTATGTTATCGGGCAGTTACCGGGAGGCTGGCTATTAGATAGATTTGGTTCAAAACGTGTCTA
The DNA here is from genome assembly GCA_945291235.1 of uncultured Gilliamella sp. Next base: position 17,565 of record CALYQY010000030.1, on the reverse strand, counting down.
TTTTTGCAGTATTTTATTTTGGTCTATTTTTACTTTATTACAAGGCACCGTACATTTTTTTATCGGGGCTTGGGCGTTAATTATGCTCTTTACGTTCCGTTTCTTAATGGGACTTGCTGAAGCGCCGTCATTCCCCGGCAATAGCCGAATTACCGCCGCTTGGTTTCCGGCTAAAGAAAGAGCCACTGCGGTCGCTATTTTCAATTCTGCACAATATTTTGCTACGGTAATATTTGCGCCCATTATGGGCTGGTTAACCCATGAATATGGTTGGCAATCGGTGTTTTTCTTTATGGGTGGCTTAGGTGTACTAATTAGTGTGGTGACACTCTTTGTAATTCACAACCCTAAAGATCATCCATGGGCAAATCAAGCCGAAGTTGATTATATCGTCGATGGCGGGGCATTGGTTGATATGGATCAGAAAAAAAGCCAGACGAAAAAAGAGGGACCAAAATTAGCTTATCTTACCCAACTTTTAACGAATCGAATGTTATTAGGCGTCTACCTTGGTCAGTATTGTATTAACTGTTTAACGTTTTTCTTTATTACTTGGTTTCCTATCTATCTTGCCACTCAACGAGGAATGAATATTAAAGAAGTTGGTTTTGCCGCTGCGATTCCGGCTATTTGTGGATTTATTGGTGGTATCAGTGGTGGCGTGTTCTCCGATTTTCTGATGCGAAAAACCGGATCGCTCTCTATTGCCCGTAAAACACCAATCATTTTAGGTATGTTGTTTTCAATGACCATGATTTTATGTAACTACGTCGATTCAATTGGATTAGTCATTTTATTTATGTCCATGGCTTTCTTTGGTAAAGGCGTCGGTGCACTCGGTTGGGCAGTAATGGCCGATACCGCACCCAAAGAGATGAGTGGACTGGCTGGCGGATTATTTAACATGTTCGGTAATGCATCAAGCATCATCTCACCAATTATTATCGGTTATATCGTGGCATGGACAGGTCGATTTGAATGGGCGCTAGTGTTTGTCGCCGGTCATGCTTTTGTTGCAGCGTTTAGTTATTTGGTGCTTGTTGGCCCGATTAAACGTATGGAACTGAAGAAAAAACCTTAACGACAACGTGCTTATTGAATTAACTACCTAGGAGAGATCGAATATGAATACGCAATCAGTGCCAGTGATTACCTCCATGCAAGTTATTCCGGTGGCTGGGTATGACAGCATGCTGATGAATATTGGTGGTGCACATAGCCCCTATTTTACCCGAAATATCGTTATTTTGAAGGACAATAGCGGCCATATCGGTTTAGGGGAAGCACCCGGCGGAGTGACGATTGAAAACGCTCTGAAACAAGCTATTGCACATGTCGAAGGGCAACCTATTTCTATCCTTAATCGAATTGTTAATGATATGCATCAAGGCTACCTTGATGATGATTATGACTCTTTTGGTAAAGGTGCATGGACATTTGAATTACGAGTCAATGCCGTAGCGGCACTCGAATCGGCATTACTCGATTTAATGGGGCAATTTTTAAATGTACCGGTTGCTGAATTACTTGGAGCAGGTAAACAGCGAGATGAAGTTACCGTACTTGGCTACCTGTTTTATATCGGTGATGCCAACAAGACCGATCTCGATTATGACCAACCCGCAACGAAAGGCCATCCATGGTACAACATTCGCCGGCGACAAGCTATGACAACTGAGTCAGTGGTTGAGCTGGCGCAAGCGGCACAAGATCGCTACGGCTTTAAAGACTTCAAAATGAAAGGTGGAGTGTTAGCGGGTGAACAAGAGATTGAAACAGTCATAGAACTTAAAAAGCAGTTTCCCGATGCACGCATTACCTTAGATCCAAACGGTGGTTGGTGGTTAGATGATGCCATTAAACTTTGTAAAGGGCTTAATAATGTGCTGACTTATGCTGAAGACCCTTGTGGCGCTGAACATGGCTATTGCGGGCGTGAAGTTATGGCTGAATTTCGTCGGGCAACCGGTATACCAACTGCCACCAATATGGTTGCAACCAACTGGCGTGAACTGTGCCATTCCATTATGTTGCAAGCGGTCGATATACCGCTAGCCGATCCCCATTTTTGGACATTAACCGGCGCCAGTCGTGTCGCACAACTTTGTCATGAATGGGGGCTGACTTGGGGGTGCCATTCGAATAACCATTTTGATATTTCACTGGCAATGTTTAGCCATGTCGGTGCCTCTGCGCCCGGTAATCCAACTGCACTTGATACCCATTGGATATGGCAAGAAGGTCAAGCCCGTTTAACGCAAGACCCGCTGCAAATTCGCCATGGCAAGATCAAATTGCACGACAAGCCCGGCCTTGGGATTGAACTGGATATGGAGCAAGTCAATTGCGCACATGAGCTTTATAAAAAATTACCAAATGGGGCACGTAATGATGCCATTGCCATGCAATATCTCATTGAAAATTGGCAATTTGACCGCAAGCGCCCATGCATGGTTCGTTAAAACAGATTTAAAGAAATTGAGAAATAAAAGAGGTAAAAACTATGAGTTCATCAACGCCGATTATTACGCAAATGCATGTCTATCCGGTGGCCGGTTATGACAGCATGTTACTGAATTTAAGTGGAGCACACGCCCCTTACTTCACCCGTAATATCGTTATTCTTAAAGATAATTCCGGTAACATTGGCGTCGGGGAAGTTCCTTGCGTAGGCCGAGTTACTCAAACCCTTGAAGATGCCAAACCGCTGGTTGTGGGACAATCGATTGCCCAATATAAAAATGTTATGAATCGTGTCCGAACGGCATTTGCTGACCGTGATGTCGGTGGGCGAGGTAATCAAACATTCGACCAGCGCTCAACCATTCATGTGGTGACAGCGATTGAAGCGGCAATGTTAGACCTGCTAGGCAAACATCTTGGCGTTACCGTTGCTTCGCTTTTAGGCGAAGGACAGCAACGTGATGAAGTGAAAATGCTTGGCTATCTGTTTTATATCGGCGATAGGCAAAAAACCGATTTACCTTATCAAAGCCAACCTAATGAGCATTGCGATTGGTATCGCCTGCGACATGAAGAAGCCTTAACCCCAGACAAAATTGCTCGTTTAGCGCAGGCAACTTATGAAAAATATGGCTTTTGTGATTTTAAATTAAAAGGCGGTGTGTTATCTGCGCAAGATGAAGCCGAAGCCGTGATTGCCATTAAGCAAAAATTCCCTGAAGCACGCGTAACGCTCGACCCAAATGGCGGGTGGTTATTAGATGAAGCGATACAAATCGGCAAATACTTAAAAGATACCTTGACCTATGCAGAAGATCCGTGTGGCGCTGAACAAGGCTACTCTGGACGAGAAATTATGGCTGAATTTCGCCGTGCGACAGGTTTGCCAACAGCAACCAACATGATTGCAACTGACTGGCGTCAAATGGGACACACTTTATCGTTACAATCGGTCGATATCCCACTTGCTGATCCGCATTTTTGGACAATGAACGGCTCAGTAAGGGTTGCGCAACTGTGCCATGAGTTTGGCTTAACGTGGGGCTCACACTCCAATAATCATTTTGATATCTCGCTCGCCATGTTTACCCATGTTGGCGCGGCGGCGCCGGGTGAACCAACTGCGTTAGATACACATTGGATCTGGCAAGAAGGTAATCAGCGTTTAACCAAAGAGCCATTACAAATTGTCAATGGCAAAATCAAAGTACCGGAAAAACCGGGTTTAGGTATCGAGGTTGATATCGATCAAGTTCTCAAAGCCCACGAGCTATTTAAAAGCATGGGGCTGGGCAATCGGAATGATGCCGTAGCTATGCAATATCTCATCCCTAACTGGCAATTCGACAATAAGAAACCCTGTTTGGTCAGATAGTTGGCATGGATGATTAAAAATAGATAAAAATTGAGGTAATTGCATGAAAAAACTCACTTGTCACAATCAATTTAAACAAGACATGTTGGCAAGAAAAAAATTGATTGGTTGTTGGGCTGCATTAGGTAGTCCGATCTCAACAGAAATATTAGGCTTAGCCGGTTTTGATTGGTTACTGCTGGACGGCGAGCATGCCATTAATGATGTGGTGTCGTTTGTCCCGCAATTAATGGCCTTAAAAGATAGCCCGAGCGTGCCAATTGTGCGCCCAGCCTGGAATGATCAAGTACTGATTAAACGCCTGCTTGATGTTGGTTTTTATAACTTCTTAATTCCGTATGTCGAGACGGCTTTGCAAGCAAAACAAGCGGTTTCTTATACACGCTACCCACCTGAAGGTTTAAGGGGTGTGTCGGTTTCACATCGTAGTAATGCGTTTGGCACAATACCGGATTACTTTGAAAAAATTAATCAAAATATTTGTGTGATCGTTCAAGTTGAAACCCAACAAGCGGTGGATAACGTTGCTCAAATCACCGCTGTTGACGGCGTCGACGGCATTTTTGTTGGGCCGAGTGATCTTTCTGCCTCGTTAGGACATTTTGGTAATCCAAAACATCCACAGGTGCAAGCGGCGATCAAACAGGTATTTGATGAAGCAAAAAAACAAGGGAAAGCTTGTGGCATATTAGCCCCGATAGAAGCTGACGCACATCATTATATCGAAATGGGGGCAACGTTTGTTGCCGTCGGCAATGATCTGGGCTTGCTAAGAATGGCAACGCAATCATTAGCCGATAAATTTCTAAAATAACAGCCATTACTATAAGCGTAATAAAGGAGAGTAAAATGAAAATTGGTTTTATTGGTTTAGGAATAATGGGTAAACCGATGAGCAAAAACTTGCTAAAAGCAGGTTATTCACTGGTCGTTTGCGATAAAAATCAAGCTTCAGTTGATGAACTTACCAAAGCGGGTGCACAAAGTGCCACCAACGCAAAACAAGTTGCTCAACAATGTGATGTGATTATTACTATGTTACCTAATTCACCGCATGTGAAAGAGGTTGTCTTAGGTGAAAATGGGATTGTTGAAGGCGCCAAAGCCGGCACAACCATTATTGATATGAGCTCGATTGCGCCATTAGCCAGCCGGGAGATTCATGATGAAGTCGTTAAAAAAGGCTTAGTGATGTTAGATGCGCCAGTGAGCGGTGGCGAGCCTAAAGCGATAGACGGCACCTTATCTGTCATGGTTGGTGGGGATAAAGCGGTATTTGATAAACATTATGATTTAATGAAAGCTATGGCTGGCTCAGTGGTTTATACCGGTGAAATTGGCGCAGGTAATGTGACTAAGCTTGCTAATCAAGTCATCGTAGCACTTAACATTGCTGCCATGTCAGAAGCATTGGTTTTAGCCACCAAAGCTGGGGTTAACCCGCAACTCGTATATCAAGCAATACGCGGCGGACTTGCCGGTAGTACGGTGTTAGATGCCAAAGCGCCAATGGTGTTAGAACGCAATTTTAAACCGGGCTTTAAAATCGATCTCCATATCAAAGATCTGCAAAATGCTTTAGATACCTCTCATGGGGTGGGCACTTCATTACCGTTAACAGCAATTGTTATGGAGATGATGCAAGCACTGAAAACCGACGGTATGGGCGAAAGTGACCATAGTGCCCTTGCTCGTTATTATGAAGCTTTAGCGAAAATCGAAATTAAGTAATTTATGTCAATATTGAGTATGGCAACATACTCAATCACCTTGACCAATTCCAAAAGGATATTTATGAACATTGTCATTGCGCCTGATACTTTTAAAGAAAGTCTGAGTGCCATAGATGTTGCTAAGACAATAAAAGCGGGATTTTTACAGGTTTACCCTGATGCAACATACTCGTTATTACCTGTCGCTGACGGCGGAGAAGGTACCGTTAATGCAATGGTTGATGCATTAAAAGGACATAAAGTGACAGTCACAGTAACTGACCCGTTAGGCGAGCCGGGACATGCTTTTTATGGCATATCACAAGACGGACAAACTGCCATTATCGAAATGGCGACCGCCAGCGGGCTTGAACGTGTTCCGTTTGAACGGCGAGATGCTAAAATTACCACCTCATATGGTACCGGTGAACTTATCAAAGATGCCTTAGATCGGGGTTGTAAAAAATTTATCATCGGTATTGGCGGCAGTGCGACCAATGACGGTGGGGCAGGGATGCTACAAGCATTAGGTGTCAAACTGTTAGATAAATTTGGTCACCAAATAGGTTTTGGTGGCGTTTCGCTCAGTGCACTTGATAGTATCGATATCAGCCAAATGGATGAGAGAATAAAGCAATGTGAATTTGAAGTCGCTTGTGATGTCACCAATCCACTTACCGGTGAAAATGGCGCATCGGCTATTTTTGGTCCACAAAAAGGGGCAACACCGCAAGATATTCAATTACTTGATGCAAATCTTAAACACTTTGCCAGTCTGATTAAAGGTTGCTTTAATATCGACATAGAGACCGTTCCCGGTACCGGAGCGGCGGGCGGAATGGGCGCGGCATTATTGGCATTTATGCAAGCAAAATTGAGGCCGGGCATTGAAATTATTACCGAATTACTTAATTTAGATAGCTTAATTGAACAAGCCGATTTAGTGGTGACCGGCGAAGGCCGGTTAGATTATCAGAGTGTCAACGGTAAAGTCCCGGTTGGGGTGGCAAATATCGCCAAAAAGTATAATAAACCGGTTATTGCTATTGTTGGCAGTTTAGGCGATAAAGCTGAGGCGGTCTATCCTTATGGCATAACTGCTATGTTTAGTATTCTTAGTCAAGTGTCAAGTTTATCTCAAGCACTGAATCGAAAAGTCGCTGAAGCGAATCTTTATCACACCTCGAAAAATATTGCATTAACCTTAAAAATCGGTAAAACATTGTGCTAATAAAAAAGCCCTTTAAGTTAAAGGGCTTCATTTTTCGCTTACGCAGTATTAGGATTTTTTAATCGCAGTCAGTGCCCGACGAATAAAATATAAACAGATAATCACAAACACCGCTAAGCCTAAGTATTGTGGTAATAGCCCTAGATCGGCTGATATTGCAAGCGGCGCATCACTACCGCCACTGGTAATGCTAATCACGATAACGATAGCTAGCAATACCCCAACTAAACTTTCACCGACAATTAACCCCGATGCAATTAATGCCGCTTTGCGATCGACGTTTTTAAATTGTTCTTCCGGATCTAGGTTCGCTTTTTTGGCTTTAGCATAAGCTTTACGCTTAATTATCCACGAAAGTAGTGTACCAATAAAAATCGGAGTGGTAATGGTTGGTGGTAAGTAGATCCCTAAACCAACAGCTAATGCCGGCAAGCGAAACTTAGATTGGTTTTTAGCTAAAATTAAATCGATAATAATAATAATTGATCCAACCGCTAAGCCAATTAAAATCATTGTCCAATCAAGCTGATGAGAAAATATCCCTTTGGCAATGGTGGTCATTAGTGTCGCTTGAGGCGCCGCTAATACTTGAGATTGATCCATATCTGCCCTAGGTAAGGCGCCGGTGAATCCATAAGCGTTATATAAAATTTCAAGAATAGGTGCGATAACAATGGCACCAACAACACAACCAATTAAAAGTGCGACTTGTTGTTTCCATGGTGTTGCATTGACTAAATAACCGGTTTTTAAATCTTGCAAATTATCGTTTGAGATGCAGGCAACGGCTAAAACTGTGCTGGTAGTAAATAGCGCTAATGCGGTTGCAAAATTAGTCCCTTCAGGGGTAGATAACAAATCATTGGCTTGCCCAATTACCAATAAAATAAGTGAAATGGCAATTGCAGCAACAATGGCAATACCGGACATTGGGCTTGCTGAAGAGCCGACTAAACCTGCCATATAGCCACACGCCGCCGCAACAAGAAAGCCCATAATAAATGCAAATAACACAGCGCAAATAACTAACATCCAAGCAACACCAGCGGATAAGCCACTGTCGGAAATAAACGCATAAAAAGTGGCGACTAAGATAACAACCATACCAGCCATAATCGAAAAGATCGCTTTTGGTGATAAGTCACGTTCGGTTGGTGCAATATCATCAACCGAAACATCGGCACGTAATGTTCTAAATGAGATTTTTAATCCTTCAATCACAGGTTTGATTAACGTCAGTAGTGTCCAAATTGCAGCAATTGCAATGGTACCGGCGCCGATAAAACGAATATCTTTAGCCCAAAGCCCCATAGCCACACTGGCTAATGATTCGCTGGTGTCATAGTCGGTCATTGCGCTTAAAATAGGAATGCCAAACACCCAGCCGATAATGGTGCCGATTAACACGGCAATACCGGAAATAATACCAATCAAATAACCGGCACTGAGTAAAGCTAATGAAAAGCCCATCGGTAATTGGAAGATTGATTTACCGCCAGTAAACCAATAAGAGGCGCTTTCTGACAAAACCCGAAAACCGTTAGTAAACAGACTCACACCAGAGGCAATAACGCCACCAACTAAAATATCTTTCAATCCGGCATTGGAATCATCACCCTCAGTTTTTGAGCCTGCTTTTAATATCTCGGCAGCGGCAACCCCTTCCGGATAAGGTAAGGTGCTTTTTACCACCATAATATGGCGTAGTGGAATTGAAAATAGTACTCCAAGCATCCCCCCGGCGGCACAGATAGCAAAAGTGAGCCAAAACGGGAAATCTTGCCAATAGCCGATCATTAACAATCCGGGTAAAACAAATATAATCGAGGAAAGTGTACCGGCTGCCGATGCTTGAGTCTGCACCATATTGTTTTCTAATATGGTTGAGCCGGAAAATAGCCTTAATACCGCCATGGAAATCACCGCGGCTGGGATAGCGGAAGAAAAAGTTAACCCCACTTTTAAGCCAAGGTAAACATTTGATGCGGTAAATATAATTGTAATAAGGGCACCAAGAATTGTACCTCTCAATGTCAGTTCGCGTAAATTATTCATTAAATGTAATTAAGTTAATTTGTTATGTGAACATTATATACTTAATTGGTGTTTATCTGCTACAAGTTATATTTTTTAACAGTTTTTAACCGTTTTTATGCTTGTTTTTTAACAAAAACAGGCTTTAAAAAACAAAATTAAAGCTGAAAGTGCCAGTAGACAGTAAAAATGGTCAAGTTGTGTTACACTTATTTTTCAATGACCAATCTAAACTATTAAGAGAAAACCAGTGAACCAACTTAAGCGCTTACAGGCGATTACCAAACAGTTACGTGACCCGATTAAAGGGTGTTCATGGGACAGCAAGCAAACTTTTGATTCATTAAAGTCTTATACTCTCGAAGAGACTTATGAAGTTTTAGATGCGATTGATAGAAAAGACATGGACGAACTAAAAAAAGAGCTGGGCGATCTCTTATTTCAAATTGTGTTTTATGCTGATCTTGCCAGCGATCAAGGCGAGTTCAATTTTGACGATATTTGTTCGTCAGTAGCCGATAAACTCGTCAGCCGTCATCCACATGTTTTTGCTGATAAAACCGCTGAAAAGCCGAACTGGGAGCAGTTAAAGCAAAAAGAACGTGATCAAAGGGCGCAATATTCACTATTAGATGATATCCCCAACGCCATTCCGGCGCTAATGAAAGCTGAAAAAATACAAAAACGCTGCGCATCAGTTGGATTTGATTGGGTTGAGTTAAAACCCGTTATCGATAAAGTAAAAGAAGAGCTTTGTGAAGTGGAAGAGGAATTGAATAAAACCACACAAGATCAATCCAAAATTGAAGAAGAGCTTGGCGACCTATTTTTTGCCACCGTTAATTTAGCCAGACATTTAAAAGTTAAATCTGAGTTATGCTTACAAAATGCCAATAACAAATTTATTCGGCGTTTTAAACAAGTTGAAGCATTACTGAAACATAAAAAGGACAATTTAGCCGATGCAACACTTGAAGAAATGGAAGATGCATGGCAAATTGTCAAACAATCTGAACAATTATCTAGCGAAGTGAATAAAAATGACTGAAAAAAATGAATTGTATCAAGAGATCGAAGCATGGGCACAAAATGCCGTTTTAAATAGTCCAACGTGGAGTATTAACCAGCTCGATTATTCCGAAAAAAGTATTACGGTTGTCGAGATGATTATTGCCGAAATGGCCGATAAAAGCTTTGGCTTACCAGAAGAACAAATTGATATGATATCGCAAGAATATGGCTGTTATTTATTATTAACTGCCCATAAATTATATGGCGGTCAGTTTTATTGGAATCAAGAATTCGAACAACCGATGTTAATCTGCTGTGAGCCTGATTCGACTATTGCACTATTAACGTGGAATAAAGTTAAAGGACGTTTATTAGGTGATAAAACCGATCATATTGCTTATTTCCTTGATGAATTTGGTAAAGCGACTTTTCAACCAGAAAAAGGCACACATGTGGTTTATTTATAACGTTGTAGACTGTGATAGTGAAGGTTTTTAATGAAACTATTCAGTGAGATTAGCACCTAAAAATTTCAAAATGGGTATTTATTGCCGGGTAGTTTAAAATGAATGACACACTTTATCTCGGCAATAAAAACGACGCTACCTGGTCTATGCGACCTTGAGTGGTGATAAAATACTTTGATTAATCCATTTACTAAAAAATTGGCAGATGCATTTTATGCGCCTTTATGCTTAAGATTAAAAAATTATCATAGACAGACAAGCTCAACTTTAGCTTATTACATTGAAACGATTTGTCATCCTAAAGGTATCAAAGCGTGGAGAAATGATGGATTGAAAGCACGCAGTTTTGTTACGATGTTAAGCCTTATTGTTTACACAGATAATTAAAGATTTTGCTAGAAAATAACCCCGCTAACATTGCGAAAGTGGGGTTATTTTTTGGATTTAATCTAAAACCGCAGTTACACTTCTAAATAATCTAAAATACCTTCTGCCGCTTTGCGACCTTCGCTAATAGCGGTTACCACTAAATCCGATCCTCTTACCGCATCACCGCCGGCAAAGATTTTAGGATTAGTTGTCTGAAAGCCTTTAATTTCCGGTGCAATCACACGGCCTTGCGCATCGAACTCGACCCCGTGCTCTGCTAACCACGGCATGGCATGCGGTTTAAAACCAAACGCCATAATCACCGCATCAGCCGGTAACACAAATTCGGAGCCTTCAATTATCACAGGTGATCGTCTGCCTTTAGCATCCGCTTCACCTAATTGCGTTCTGACCATTTTTACCCCGGTCACTTGCCCTTTACTGTCGATTTCAATGCTAAGCGGTTGCACATTAAATTGGAACTGTACACCTTCTTCTTTAGCATTTTTCACTTCTCGCTTAGAGCCGGGCATATTGGCTTCATCCCGACGATAAGCACATGTGACTTCAGTTGCGCCTTGACGAATAGAGGTGCGAACGCAGTCCATAGCGGTATCCCCGCCACCGAGTACTACAACACGTTTATTTTTCATATCAACATAAGGCGTATCATCGCTTTGTTGATGCTGCATAATGTGTTTGGTGTTAGCGATCAAAAATGGTAAGGCATCATATACGCCATGGGCATCTTCATTTTCTAGCCCTGCGCGCATGGACTGATAAGTCCCGGCACCAACAAACACCGCATCAAATTCATTGATAAGATCAGCAAGTTGCACCGTTTTGCCCACTTCGGTGTTAAGACGGAATTCAACGCCCATTTCGGTGAAAATATGGCGACGATTAATCAATACCTCTTTGTCGAGTTTAAACGCCGGAATACCAAAGGTTAGCAGGCCCCCAATCTCGGGATGACGATCAAACACCACCGGCGTTATGCCATTACGGACTAACACATCAGCGCAGGCAAGCCCGGCAGGCCCCGCCCCAATAATCGCCACTTTTAAGCCGGTTTTTTCAACATTGGATAAGTTCGGTTTCCAGCCCATTTTAAATGCTTCATCGGTAATATAGCGTTCGATACTTCCAATGGTTACGGCGCCAAATTCGGCATTTAATGTACAAGAGCCTTCACATAAACGATCTTGCGGGCAAACCCTACCGCAAACTTCCGGTAAGCTGTTTGTTTGGTGAGAAAGCTCGACAGCTTCTAAAATTTTCCCTTCGTTAACCAGCTTTAACCAGTTAGGAATATAGTTATGTACCGGACAACGCCATTCACAATAAGGGTTACCACAAGCTAAGCAACGATCGGCTTGCGCTTGCGACTGGGCAGGAGAAAATCCTTCATAAATCTCAACAAATTCTATTTTACGAATGTTCAACGATTTTTTTGGCGGATCAACACGTTGTAAATCGATAAACTGATAAACATTTTGACTCATTTTCGTGCTCTCCTTACTGTGCTTGAATGCGTAGTTCAGCAGATGATCGGCTACGATGACCGAGCAGGGCTTTTACATCGCTCGATTTCGGCTTGACTAAAACAAACTGTTTAGCAAACTTTTCCCAGTTGGCTAAAATTTCTTCCGCACGTGAAGAGTGGGTTAATTGTGCATGCTCCATAATTAAGCCACGTAGATGCTCTTCATGAATCGAATAATCAGCCACATTTAACATTTCAACCAGCTCTTTGTTGATACGTTTATGAAAATCGCCGTCGGTATCTAAAATATAAGCAAAACCGCCAGTCATACCGGCACCGAAGTTAACGCCAGTTTTACCCAGTACGCAAACAATCCCACCGGTCATATATTCACAGCCATTATCGCCAATGCCCTCAACCACACTAATTGCGCCTGAGTTACGCACCGCAAAGCGCTCACCGGCACGGCCGGCAGCAAATAATTTACCGCCGGTTGCGCCATACAAGCAGGTATTACCGGCAATGGTCGCTTCGTGGCTTAAAAACGCTGAGCCTTGCGGTGGACGAATAACAATGCGCCCGCCTGCCATACCTTTGCCTACATAGTCATTGGCATCACCGGTTAGGGTTAAATCGACGCCGCCGGCATTCCATACACCAAAGCTTTGTCCGGCGGTACCGTTAAAGTGCAGTGAAATCGGATCGGCAACTAAACCTTGATCGCCATACTTTTTAGCAATATAGCCAGATAGGCTTGTGCCGACAGAACGGTCAGTATTTTGAATATCAAAGTAGAAGTTTTTACTTTGACGATTATCAACAAACTGTTGTGCTTGCGTGATGATCTCGTTATTTAAAACACCTTTATCAAACGGTTTGTTGTCTTCAATACAGTACACCGGTTTACCTTCAAGTGGTGTGGCGGTTTCAAGTAGTCCGGATAAATCAAGTTTTTGTTGTTTAGCGGTAATGCCGTCAAGCTCTAACAGTAAGTCTGTGCGTCCGATTAAATCGACAATACGACTTACGCCAAGCTCAGCCATGACTTCCCTTGTATTACGAGCAAGAAAGCGGAAATAGTTCATGGCTTTTTCCGGTAGTCCATGGTAGTGGTCTTGACGCAATTTTTCATCTTGTGTGGCAACGCCGGTAGCGCAGTTATTTAAGTGGCAAATGCGCAGATATTTACAGCCTAATGCCACCATTGGGCCAGTACCAAAACCGAAGCTTTCCGCGCCTAAAATCGCCGCTTTAACAATATCAGTACCGGTTTTTAATCCGCCGTCAACTTGTAATCGAATTTTGTGGCGTAAACCATTGGCAACAAGTGATTGTTGGGTTTCAACTAAACCAAGCTCCCATGGTGAACCGGCATATTTTACCGATGTTAAAGGGCTGGCGCCGGTACCGCCGTCGTAGCCGGAAATGGTAATTAAATCGGCATAAGCTTTAGCAACACCGGTAGCAATTGTGCCAACGCCCGGCTCTGAGACTAATTTTACTGATATCATCGCTTGAGGATTGATCTGTTTAAGATCGAATATCAACTGTGCCAAATCTTCGATTGAATAAATGTCGTGATGTGGCGGTGGCGAAATCAACGTAACGCCTGGTACTGAAAAACGTAATTTAGCAATATAAGGCGTGACTTTATCGCCCGGTAATTGACCACCTTCACCGGGTTTCGCCCCTTGTGCGACTTTGATTTGAATCACATCGGCACTCATCAAATAGCCCGGCGTGACACCAAATCGACCAGAAGCGACTTGTTTTATGCGTGATACTTTTATGCTGTTATAGCGAGCCGGATCTTCGCCCCCTTCGCCGGAATTGGAGTATCCGCCTAAAGTATTCATTGCCTGGGCAAGTGATTCGTGCGCTTCCGGACTTAGTGCCCCAATTGACATTGCAGCTGAGTCAAAGCGTTGAAAAAGTGACGTTTCCGGCTCGACTTCATCAAGCGCAATTGCACCATTTTGCGGTGGATTGAGCTTTAATAAATCCCGCAGTGTCGCCGGTGGCCGATTATTGACGATATCGGCATAAATTTTATAATCTTCATAGTTACCATTGTTGACCGCTTTTTGTAGCGATTGGATCACATCAGGATTATAAGCATGATACTCGCCACCATTGACATATTTAAGCAAGCCACCTTGTTCCAATGGTTTACGGCGTAACCATGCTTTTTTCGATAGTTCAAACTGATCTTGCGCAAAATCATCGAAGTTTGCACCACTAATACGGCTACTTACCCCTTGAAAACACAGTTCAACCACATCTTGATGTAGTCCCACTGCTTCAAACAGTTTGGAACAACGGTAAGAGGCAACGGTTGAGATGCCCATTTTCGACATAATTTTATATAAACCTTTATTAATGCCGTTGCGATAATTGACGATCGCTTCACGGTAAGATTTATTGATAGTGCCATTATCAACCAGATGAGCTAAGGTTTCATAAGCTAAGTAAGGGTAGATTGCCGTTGCACCAAAACCGAGGAGCACAGCAAATTGATGCGGATCACGACAACTTGCCGTTTCCACAATAATATTTGCATCACAGCGTAAGTTTTTTTCAACTAACCGTTGTTGAACGGCGCCCACGGCCATTGGTGCTGGAATCGGTAATCTGTCAGCAGCAATATTTTTATCTGATAAGATTAATAAAACGGTACCGTTACGGACTTTGGCTTCGGCATCGCCACATAACTGCTCAATGGCATCACGCAAACTACCGTCAATTTCGTAGGTGATATCAAGTGTTTCGGATTTATAGTAGCGAGATTCTAGAGCCGTTAATTGTTGAAAATCGGAGTAGACCAATACCGGATATTTAAACGCCACCCGATGTGCTTGTCCTTCCGCTTCGGCAAAAACATTCATCTCTCGACCGATGCTGGTAGAGAGCGACATCACGTGTGCTTCACGCAGTGGGTCAATCGGTGGATTGGTGACTTGAGCAAATTTTTGTCGGAAGTAATCATAGATCAAACGTGGTTTACTCGATAAAACGGCGAACGGGGTATCGTCGCCCATTGAACCGGTTGCTTCTTGCCCATTTTCACCGAGCACACGGATACATTGGTCGATCTCTTCAGCACTATAACCAAACTGTTTTTGATAAGTGGCTAGGAGCGTATCATCGTAACTGCGAGAACCAATATTCTCATCCGGTAAATTTTCAAAAGGGATAAGCTGCTTAACATTTTTTGCCATCCACTCTTTATAAGGATGACGTTTTTGTAAATCGTTATCAGTTTCAGATGATTGTAAAATGCGGCCTTCTTCAGTATCGATAACCAGTAATTCACCGGGACCAACTCGTCCTTTACTCACTACTTCATCGGGCTGATAATCCCAAATGCCAATTTCAGAAGCGCAGGTAATGAGTTTATCAGTGGTGATAACATAACGAGCGGGGCGCAGTCCGTTACGGTCTAAATTACACGCTGCATAACGACCGTCTGACATCACAATACCTGCCGGCCCGTCCCACGGCTCCATATGCATGGAATTGAAATCAAAAAAGGCACGGAGATCTTCATTCATATCGGGATTATTCTGCCATGCCGGCGGTACCAATAAACGCATCGCTCTAACAATATCCATTCCCCCAACTAAAAACAGCTCTAACATATTATCAAGTGAGCTTGAGTCAGAACCGGTCACATTGACAAATGGTGCGGCATTTTGTAAATCGGGGATCAGCGGAGTTTTAAATTTGTAAGAACGTGCTTTAGCCCACTGGCGGTTGCCTTCAATGGTATTAATTTCGCCATTATGTGCCAGATGTCTAAATGGTTGGGCTAATGGCCAACGTGGCACAGTATTGGTGGAAAACCGTTGGTGGAATAAACAAATCGCTGTTTCCATACGAATATCTGCTAAATCCAGATAGAAACGAGGCAAATCTTTAGGCATACATAAGCCTTTATAGATATTGACTTGATTGGAAAAGCTACAAACGTAAAAGGTGTCGTCTTGTACACGTTTTTCAATACGGCGACGTACCATATACAGTCGACGTTCTAGATCAATCTTAGTCCAGCCTGCCGGCGCATTAACAAAGACTTGTTCAATTCTAGGAAGTGAAGATAAGGCAATTTCACCTAACACACTTTTATCGATTGGCACTTCTCGCCAACCTAAAATGGATAAGGTTTCATCGGCTAACTCTTGTTCTACAATTTCCCGGCTGGCTTGTGCTTCTTGCTCATCCTGACTGAGAAATAACATGCCTACCGCATAATTTGTCGCTAAGCGCCAACCGGCATCTTGCGCAACTAATCGAAAAAATCTATCCGGCTTTTGTAATAAAAGCCCACAGCCATCGCCAGTTTTACCGTCAGATAAAATTGCGCCACGATGTTGCATTCTTGCCAATCCATGAATTGCAGTACGTACTACTTTATGACTTGGTTGCCCTTCAATATGTGCAATTAAACCAAATCCACAGTTATCTTTTTCAAGATTCTGGTTATATAACATATCATTGCCTCTAATTCATCGCTTTTATATTTTGTGAAGGTATAGGCATTAATCCCATATTGGCTAAGAAATTAAAGAAAAATGCAATTTTGGTCAAATAAATATTACTTATAAGTCAATCTTCTAATAACTGATATGAGACTTATTAATGAAGCTAATAATAAAATGTAGCTTATTGATTATTAAAATTTAAATAGAATATAAGGGCATTATTTTTTAAATAATTTTTATAATCATCATAAGTTGTTTTTCTTTTTTGACAAGAAGTTTCAGAAAATACCTGTGTTTAAGTATAAAAATCTTTAATTTTCATTTTAGAAAATAGTAAATGTGGAGATTGTTATTAGGAAAAAAGCATACTCAAAAGCGACTCAAAATCTTAAAGGCGAAAAATACAGATTGGATTTATTGCGATAAAAGAGCGGGCAAGTCTTGTCAAGAAGTTTCAGAAAATACCTATGTTTTAGTATAAAAATTCGTAGTTTTCATTTTAGTAAATATTAAATACTGAAACCGTTTTAGGAAAAAACCATACAAAAAAGCGGTTCAAAATCTTAAAGGCAAAAAATAAAAGATTGGATTTATTGCGATAAAAAAGCGGGTAAGTCTTGTCAAGAAGTTTCAGAAAATACCTATGTTTAAGTATAAAAATCTTTAATTCTCATTTTAGAAAATAGTAAATATTGAGATTGTTATTAGGAAAAAAAACATACTCAAAAGCGACTCAAAATCTTAAAGGCGAAAAATACAGATTGGATTTATTGCGATAAAAGAGCGGGTAAGTTTTGTCAAGAAGTTTCAGAAAATACCTATGTTTAAGTATAAAGATTTTTAACTCTCATTCCAGAAAATAGTAAATATTGAGATTGTTATTAGGAAAAAACATACATAAAAGCCGCTCAAAATCTCAAAGACAGAAAAATAAAG
>CALYQY010000029.1 GCA_945291235.1 uncultured Gilliamella sp. | reverse complement strand
TCGCTGTTGGCACTAAAATGCCTAATTGGGTCACAACAGCTTTTGATGATTATCGCTTTCGTTTTCCGAAAGATATGCCTTTAGAATTAATCGAAATACCGGCAGGAAAACGTACTAAAAATGCCGATATCGTTCGTATTTTAGATAAAGAAGGCGAATCGATGCTTAGTGCTTGTGGCAAAGGTAACCGTATTGTCACGCTAGACATTCCCGGTAGACCTTATACTACTCATAATTTAGCCGAGCAATTGGAACGTTGGAAGACAGATGGACGTGATGTCAGTTTATTAATTGGTGGGCCTGAAGGACTTTCACCAGCTTGCAAAGCAGCAGCAGAACAAAGCTGGTCATTATCCCCCCTTACCTTACCTCATCCTCTTGTTCGAGTTATTGTGGCTGAAAGCCTGTATCGAGCCTGGAGTTTAACCACTAATCATCCTTATCATCGTGAATAATGACAGAGTTTATCATGAGTGAAATTATCTTAGATCTGCAAATAGCAACAACGCAAACTGATCGCCTTCCCACTGAACAACAAATCATGCAGTGGTTAAACGTTATTCTGCCTCAATTTATGGATCAAGCAGAAATAACGATTCGTATTGTTGATGAAGCTGAAAGCCAACAATTAAATCATACCTATCGACAAAAAAATAAACCGACCAATGTGTTATCTTTTCCTTTTGAGTCGCCAATTGATATTGAAGTGCCACTTTTAGGTGATCTCATTATTTGTAAACAAGTCGTCGAAAAAGAAGCACAAGAACAACATAAATTATTAATTTCGCATTGGGCTCACATGATAGTGCATGGCTGTTTGCATTTACTCGGTTATGATCATATTGTTGACGAAGAAGCGGAAGAAATGGAAAGTATCGAAATTGATATTATGAAACAGTTAGGATTTGATGATCCTTATCAACCCATTGACTAATTAAAACAAATCATTACACTATTCTCATTCAATTTATAATTCACATTAACTAAGCTGAGTATAAGAATAATTTACATCATGCAAAATAACTAAGGAATCAAGCAAATGAGTGATGATAATCACCGGAGCCCTAAAAAAGGGTTTACTTTATGGTTAAGTCAGTTATTCAATTCAGAGCCCAAAGATAAAGAAGAACTGATTGAAGTAATTCGTGAAGCCGAAGAAAACGAACTGATTGATCCTGATACTCTCGACATGATCGAAGGAGTAATGGATATTGCAGAACAGCGTGTTCGCGATATTATGATTCCTCGTTCTCAAATTGTAACAATTAAAGATAATTACACGCTTGATGAGTGTTTGAATATTATTTCTGAACATGGACACTCTCGTTATCCTGTCATAAGTGAAGATAGAGATCACATTGAAGGTATTTTGTTAGCTAAAGATCTTCTTATGTTTATTCGTCAAGGTGTGGATAATTTTGATCTGAAAAAAATTTTACGCCCTACTGTTGTTGTGCCAGAAAGCAAACGTGTTGATCATATGTTGAAAGAGTTTCGAATGGAACGCTATCATATGGCTATAGCTATCGATGAATTTGGTGGTGTTTCTGGCTTAGTCACCATTGAAGATATTTTAGAGTTGATTGTTGGTGATATCGAAGATGAATTTGATGAGATTGAAGATCGTGATATTCGTCGCTTATCCCCTCAAGTCTATACTGTTCGAGCACTAACACCTGTTGAAGACTTCAACGATGTTTTTAAAACCGATTTTAGTGATGAAGAAATGGATACCATTGGGGGGTTAGTCATGCAACATTTTGGACGTTTACCCTTACGAGGCGAAAGTATCACTATTGATGGTTATCAATTTAAAGTGACCATTGCCGATCGTCGACGGATCATTCAGCTTCATGTCACTATTCCTGAAGGGGCAACCGTTCCTAATCTAGAGTTACCTGAAAATGCTTAAACATCTGGCATTAGCTATAATTTTCGGGAGTATCGCTGTTTTCAGCTATGCTCCTTTTCATATTTGGCCTTTAGCATTTATATCCTTTGCAGGACTGTTATGGCTCATAGCTAATAAGTCTAAAAAGCAAGCGATGCTGATAGGGCTTTGCTGGGGAATCGGCTATTTTACAGCCGGTGTGCATTGGATTTATATTAGTATTAAACAGTACGGCGAATTGCCATCATCTGTGGCATTAATCATTTTAGGATTTTTGATCCTTTACCTGTCACTTTATCCAATGCTTTTTGCGCTATTACTTAGCTGCTTAAAACGATTTGCACCGCCGTTTTCATTGAAACAGCTAGTCTTTGCTGCTCCTATTTTTTGGCAATTAACTGAATTTTTACGTGGTTATATTTTAACTGGTTTTTCATGGCTTGAGTTAGGTTACAGTCAACTTGACAGCCCATTACGAGCTTATTTTCCCCTTATTGGTATAAATGGTGTAACATTATTAACCACCATTTTAAGTGGTTTAATAACATATTGTTTGTTTAGACTTAAACAAAAAGCTTTCACAAAGCACTTTTTTGGTGCATTAATTGCACTTTTTGCGTTCTCGATTGCACCATTTTTATTCAATCAGATTAATTGGACTAAGGTAGATAAACACCGAGTGGCTAATTTTGCGTTGATACAAGGTAATATAGCACAATCATTAAGGTGGACTCATCAACAACTAAATCAAACTATTGATACCTATACCAAATTAACCAAAGCAAATTTTGGAAAAGATAAAATCATTATCTGGTCAGAAGCCAGTATTACAGATTTTGAAATAAATCAACAATCATTATTGCAGTATCTTGATAACCAAGCCAGAGCAAATGAGACAGAAATCGCCGTTGGTATCATCGATTATCGTTTCAATGGAGGAAGATATGATGATGACGGTAATGTTTATAATACGCTACTGGTATTAGGTGATAAAACACCTTATGAATATCCAACCAATAATCGGTATCAAAAACACCACTTAGTGCCATTTGGTGAATTCACTCCATTGGAATCCGTACTTAAACCGATTACGAATCTATTGGGTATTCCCATGTCATCGATGCAATCAGGTGACATAAAGCAGGCCCCATTAATAATGAAAGGGTTTAAATTTACTACCGTGATTTGTTATGAAGTGATTTTGTCTGATTTAATATGGCAAAATTTTTCTGCTGATACTGACTTTTTACTGACCGTTTCTAATGATGCTTGGTTTGGTGACAGTATTGGGCCTAAGCAACATCTTCAAATGGCACAAGCCAGAGCATTAGAGTTTGGTCGTCCTTTGATAAGGAGTACCAATAATGGCATCACAGCCATTATCGATCATCATGGTAAAATCATCCAACAATTACCTCAATTTGAAACATCAGTGTTATCTCAAACCTTATCCCCTACAATCGGTTTAACACCTTATGCAAGATGGGGAAACAGACCTTATTTAATTATCATGCTTCTTATGACACTTCCTTTTTTTATAAAAAAAAGGAAGTGATGTTGAGACTGGCATAATTATTGCTTAAATCTAACTAATTCTGATTAAAATTACTTCGTTCAGTTGTGACAAAATTTTGGTCACAATTGTTCGCATCTAGCTCCAATGATATATAAATAAACAGTAAAAAGTACTTTTATAGTAAAAAATAAGTTATAATATACGCCCTTTGTAAAAATATTAAATATATTTAATATGATACAAATTAAACAGTAGGAGATGAGTATGAACATAAAAACAAAATTAACCAAATTAGTGTTATCATTTGCAATGTTAGGTCTAATAAGTGGTTCAGCAGTTGCTGAAGAACTGACTGGCACATTAGCCAAAATTAAAGATAGTGGTGTGATTGTTGTTGGTCATCGTGAATCTTCTATTCCATTTTCCTACTATGGTAAAAATCAAGAAGTTATTGGCTATTCACAAGATTACTCTAACTTGATTGTTGACGCCGTCAAAAAAGAGTTAAATATGCCTGATCTTAAAGTAAAATATTTACCGGTTACTTCTAAGACACGTATACAATTACTGAATAACTACACATATGATTTTGAATGTGGTTCAACAACCAATAATCTTGAGCGTCAAAAAACGGTTGGTTTTTCAAATACCATCTTTATTGTTGGCACGCGCTTTTTAGTTAAAGCAGATAGCAATATTAATAGTATTGAAGACCTTAAAGGTAAGAATGTTGTGACTACGGCAGGAACAACGTCAGAAATCCGTTTAAATCAAATCAACAATAAGGAAAAATTAAATATTCGTATTATTACACCAAAAGATCATGGTGATGCTTTTAATGCGCTTGAAACCGGTCGAGCAGCAGCATTTTTAATGGATGATGCTTTATTAGCAGGAGAGCGTTCTCGTGCCATTAATCCAAGTGAATGGAAAATTATTGGCGAACCACTTTCATATGAATCTTATGGTTGTATGTTAAGAAAAGGTGATGTCCAATTTAAGCAATTAATGGATAAAGCAATTGCTGATGCTCAAACATCCGGAAAAGCATTAGAATCATATAACAAATGGTTCACTCAACCTGTGCCACCAAAAGGGGCCAATATGGAACTTGAAATTTCACCAAAAATGGTTGAGTTATTTGCAAATCCTAATGATAAAGCATTAGATTAACACTTTTCTTCTCTTTCTAATCCCATGTACTAAATGTGAAAACATTTAGTACATAATCTAATTTATGTGAATTAAATATATTATGAGTTTTAATCGAATACTAGCTTTGGAACCTTTTACAGCCTTTTGGAAACATCTTTGTGATTCCATAATGAGCTTTAATTGGATGCTATTTTTTGAACCGACACCTTATGGAGACGGTATTTACTTAAACTGGCTACTCGATGGCATTTTTGTGACAGTTTCGTTAGCAATCACCGCATGGATCATTGCATTTATACTGGGATCATTAGTTGGTATTTGCCGAACATTAGACAACAAGCTGTTAAACAAGTTTGCTGCTTGCTATGTCCAGCTATTCCGTAATATTCCTTTATTGGTACAAATGTTTTTGTGGTATATGTTATTTCCTGAATTATTAAGTGGAAGTTTCAAAACATGGTTTGTTTCGGAACTATCCCCAAATATCAGTGCGTTTATTACCGCCGCAATTGCGTTGGGATTATTTACTTCTGCACGTATCGCTGAGCAGGTAAGAACAGGTATTCAAACATTGCCAAAAGGTCAACGATATGCGGCAATTGCTCTTGGTTTAACAAACAGACAAGCGTATTGTTATATTTTATTACCAAATGCTTATCGGCGCATCATTCCGCCATTAACTTCCGAGATGACCAATATTATTAAAAATTCATCCGTTGCTTCTACAATTGGGTTGATCGACTTAATTGGACAAATCGAACGTATCAATGATGCAACAAACTGTATTATTGAAGTGTTATGTGGCGTAACTCTTGCTTTCATGTTGATAAACTATGCGGTTCTTTTTATTATGCGAAATGTTGAAAAACACATGCGCTTACCAAATATGAGTCAAGGAGGATAATATGCAGTTAATTAATTGGATTGCCGATATCCCTTCATTGGTCATCGAAAATTATCCATTATTATTAAGTGGATTATGGTTAACAACCAAAATTACTTTTATTGCCGTTGTTTTTGGTATAGTTTGGGGAACGGTACTGGCGTTAATGCGTCTATCAAATATTAAAATATTGAATGTTTTTGCCAAGTGCTATGTCAATTTATTCCGTTCCATTCCACTTTTATTAGTGCTGTTATGGTTCTATTTGGCACTACCACAGGTTATTAAACATTTGTTTAATCTTCCTCCTTATGCAGATGTGCGTATTGCTTCGGCTATGATTGCTTTTGCGCTTTTTGAAGCCGCTTATTATTCTGAAATTATTCGAGCAGGAATTAGCGCTGTTGCTAAAGGTCAATATCATGCTGCTTATGCTTTAGGAATGACAAAAAGCCAATCCATGCGTTTGATTATTTTACCTCAAGCATTCAGATCAATGATTCCATTACTGTTAACTCAAGGAATTATTTTATTCCAGGATACGTCTTTGGTTTATGTAATGAGCTTAATTGACCTGTTTGGTGCAAGTGTCACTCAAATTGGTAGTGTGCAAGGCGGCACAGTCAAATATTCTATGATTATTTTTGCAGCAGCAATTTATTTTATAATTTGTTTTACTGCTTCATGTTTAGTTAATTATTTCAAAAAAGGGATAAGTCGATGATCTCCTTAGAAAATGTATCAAAATGGTATGGACAATTTCAGGTATTAAAAAACTGTACTACACGAGTTGGTAAAGGTGAAGTTGTCGTAGTTTGTGGTCCTTCTGGATCAGGTAAGTCAACGCTGATTAAAACGGTTAATGGTTTAGAGCCCGTACAAAAGGGTAAAATTATTATTGATGGCACTGAAGTGACCAGCAAATCAACTAATCTAGCAAAATTACGCTCTAAAGTCGGGATGGTGTTTCAGCATTTTGAACTGTTCCCACATTTAACGATTTTAAAGAATTTGACGTTAGCTCAAATCAAAGTGTTAAAACGATCTGAAAAAGAAGCGCGTGAAAAAGCATTATCATTGTTAGATCGTGTTGGTTTACTTGCACATGCCAACAAATATCCTGCGCAACTTTCTGGCGGTCAACAACAGCGTGTTGCCATTGCACGTGCACTCTGTATGGATCCAATTGTCATGTTGTTTGACGAACCGACTTCAGCACTTGATCCTGAAATGGTTAATGAAGTGTTAGATGTCATGGTCGAACTAGCTTATGAAGGCATGACCATGATGGTGGTGACCCATGAAATGGGCTTTGCTCGAAAAGTGGCACATCGTGTTATCTTTATGGATGCTGGCGAGATTATTGAAGATACATCTAAAGAGCAATTCTTTAGTAACCCAGAATCAGATCGTGCTAAAGACTTTTTAGCAAAGATTATTCATTAATATTTAAAAACAAAAAAGCACTTGTTATTTCATCAAGTGCTTTTTTAATTTCTCTCTTTTTAAGCTGAGCAATACAGTCTTAAATTTTCAAACAAACAATGACTGATCCTTTTAAAGTGTAATTCTATTTATCTTTTTGATTTCCATTAAGAAGATTGTAAATGGCTCAAAGTTATTATATTAGATCATTTCAAACAAATAATATACTTGGCGTTATTTTTTATTACTTCCTTTAATTTGCTGCGCTAAACCACTTTCACGATGTATTTGGTTTTTTACCGATAACGCTAAAATTTTACTTTCAGCATAAATCGCTACCGTTCTTTTCGCTCGAGTAATCGCCGTATAAAGTAATGAACGATTCAACAATGGTGAATAATCAGTAGGTAAAATAATATTTACATGATCGAACTCCGATCCTTGCGATTTATGAATCGTCATTGCATAGGCGGTTTCATGTTCTGGCAATCGATAAGGTGAAAAACCTTTAATTGATCCATCCGAAAAAGGAAAATAGACCCGTAATTTTGACTTATCATGTTCAGCGGTGAGCGTAATACCAATATCACCATTATACAATCCCAAAGCGGTACTGTTTCGTAAAATCATAATCGGTCGACCGATGTACCAGCCGTCCTTATGCTTTGGCTGTATTAATTTCTTCTTAATTAATAACGCTTCAATTTGCTTATTTAAACCTTGTACACCAAATAAACCATCCCTGACAGCACACAATAAACGATATTGTGCAAATTTTTCTAGAATTAAAGCTATATCATTATTGCCATGGTGCACTATCGCATCTAAATAATGCTGATAATGTTTTACACTATCGTGTAATAAAGCTTGATAAGATGATTTTGATGACAAAGGATGATAATTAATGTCATCCAATATTTCATCGCCTAATAACTGGCTAACTTTACTGTCATATCCTTCTTTTACTGCATTAGCTAATAGTCCAATCCCAGAAGATTCATTAAATCGGTAACTCTTTTTTAACAGACAAATACTATCGGTAATAGAAGCGACACTGGGTATAGAAGGAACGACATATCCGGTTAATTGGCTCAGTTCTGATGCTCTTGACTCACTATATCCATTCTCAATAAAATGACAAAGATCACCAAATACAGCACCCGCTTCAACTGATGAGAGCTGATCTTTATCACCTAATAATATTAAACGCGCTGATGGCGGTAATGCCTCGATCACTCTCGCCATCATATTTAAATCAACCATAGATGCTTCATCAATGACTAATACATCTAAATTGAGTGGATTTTTTTTATGATAGGTAAATGATCGGTTATCCGCTTTTGCACCTAATAATCGATGTAAGGTTATTGCTTCTGTTTTATTATTTAAAGATTCAAAAGGAAGCTTATTTAAGGCTTGGCTTAGTGATTCAGTCAGTCTTGAGGCCGCTTTACCTGTGGGTGCTGTCGTGACAATTCGAGCGGTAGGTTGTGTTTGTAAAATGGCGGCTAAAATTTTGGCAACTGTTGTGGTTTTCCCTGTCCCAGGCCCCCCTGAAATGATCGCAACTTTACGTGTTAATGCCACCGCAACAGCGACTTTTTGCCAATCTATTTCGGTGTGATGTTCGGTAAACAATTGATCAAGTATGGTGTTGAAATTAACGCTGCTATCTGTTTTTTCATTAAATGTTGTATGATTAAAATAGTATGCAACATTTTTTTCATCTAACCACATTCGTTGAAAATAGAGTTTGTTGTTAATAAAGATTAGTGGCGTTAGCGTAAGTCCATCACTCACAACCTGATTATTTTGAGCTTGTTTGAGTGTATGTTTCCAATCAACATCTTGAGGGGATTCTAAATCTAACCATAATTTAGGATCAATGGATGACTGATTTAATAAAGTAAGATCAAGGCAAACATGCCCTAATCTTACCTCTTTACTTAGTGATAGCACCATATAACTAAAGCGTTTAAGTGTGAGATCATCATTTAATTTTGCTTTATGACTTAAAAATGCAGCCAAATGAATGTCAAGTAAACTAATTTGACTGTCTTGTTTAAATTGGTTTAACCACTCGTTTACCATGCGTAGTTTCTGTTTTAACTGATTTATAATCCAATTATATCGTCAACATCATCTTTTGAATAAGATAATTTAAAACTTAAATTAAGATTTTTACTTTCGTTTGGATTTAAGTTAAATTTCCACGTAAGCTTACCTGTATCTTTGTCATAGTCCGCATTACCATATTTAACATCATCCAGTGATATGGCTTTATTTAAGATTACCGGTAACTGATCATAAACAATAATATCTATCGGTAATGATTTACTGTTTTTTACATCAATGGTATAAGCATATTTTTGTGAAATATTATTACCAAAGAAAGAAGGTTTAGATGTTTCATTCACATTGCGATTACGATTGATCAAAATATTTTTATCACGTCCTAAAGCGATGTCGAGAGTATCTTTAATATATTTGGTATCGATAAAACTTTCGCCAATATAACTACCATTGAAAAAAACTGTCAATTTTCCTGGTAAAAGATTGAGTCTATCCCAATCTGTTATTTGTGCCTGTAAATAGACATAGTTATTGATTTTTGGTGTTGCAACGTAATGATAATTTGCTACAACCTCTCTGTTTTGTAAGTTCAGGATATTATCATTAGTATTTGATTTGATAGTATAGGGTAAGATAACTTCAAAGATAGTACTTATACCTAAAGTGTTAATCGTTGCATTATTTACAGTATTTGTATGACTCAATGACATCATATCATCTCTATCTTCTAACAATGGATAACCAATACCTAGCCTGTAATCACCCATATCGGGATTACTGGTTTTTATATACCAAGGAGATAAATTAGGGGCTGTTATTCCTTCGCTAGGATTCGAGGTGGATAATTTAAAATCAATGTTTTTCCAATCTAAACCGCTGTTTTGATGAATTTCAGCTTTATAAGTTAATTGTACTGGGGAATTAATATCATCAACACGTACATCATAAGAGGGATTCCAACTTGCTTCATTGGTAACATAAGATAAAGTAATCGGTAACGTGATATCTTGATCTGAGTACACTTTAACATCAATTGCATTCGTTAAGTTTTTTGTTGTTCTTGCTAACTTTTCAAATTCTTCCTGACATTGTTCGATTTGTTGTTCAAGTTGTTGGACTTCTTTTTCTAATGTGTATTGTTCGCTCAATGCAGACACTAAATTGGCTTTAATAAAATCCAATATATTTTTCATTCCGTTTACATTATCATTAGTCACTTTAGTGAGTTGATCTAAATGGTTTCCTTGTAAAAGGTTGATTTGCTCAGATACAGCTTTTAATTGAATTGCAGTAATATCATATTTTTCCTGCAATTGCTGTAACTTTTCAAGTAATGGTTTGGTATCATGATTTTGTTCATCATTATCAACATAGTTCTTATTTAATGAAGTCGACAATACTTTTACGTTGTTATTATTAAATCCAATACTTATCGAATTTGCTTTTGCCCCATTGGCAATACCTGTTAAAACAATTGCATTTTCACCCATTTTTAATGAAACTATCGACTGACCTTGTAATTCAGCACCTTGTAGAAACAACGTTACCTTATTGAGTATTACGTCATTAGCGGCTAATACGTTGCTTGATATTAACGCACTTAATAATAATAATTTTTTCATTGTTTTTCCTTTGTTTATAATAAATTTACATTTTTCATTTTATTGAACTATTCCCGAGGACATGACTATTTTGTCTTAATTAATAAAAAAATCTAATATTTTTTGATATTTTTTTGTTTAATATATTGAACATTTCATAAAATTAATATAAATTATGTTACAGATATAAAACACAAAAAGAGAGGTGTTGCTATGAGTAATTTTAGCTATCTAAAACAGGCAATTAAGCGAAAAAATTTATCCCTACAAACCGTTGCCGATGCTTGTAAAATGACCAAAGGTTATTTAAGTCAACTTATCAATGATAAGGTTAAAAATCCTAGCGCACAAAAACTAAAATCCCTTCATCACTATTTACAAATTGAAGAATCGACGATAAATAAAAAAGTTGGTGTTATATTTGGTAAGTTTTACCCATTACATACTGGGCATATTCATTTAATTCAACGAGCCATTAGTCAAGTCGATGAACTTTATGTTGTGCTCTGTTCAGATACTATCCGTGATATGGCACTGTTTGAACAAAGTGCAATGTCTCGCCAACCAACAATTAATGATCGTATTCGTTGGTTACTGCAAACGTTTAAATATCAAAAAAATATCCATATTGAATTATTAAAAGAAGATGGAATTCCTGCGTATCCAAACGGTTGGCTTGAGTGGAGTGATCGTGTCAAAAAACTATTTAGAGAAAAAGGCATAAAACCCAATTGTGTCTACTCGAGTGAACCTCAAGATGTCGCTATGTATAAAGATTTATTCGATTTAGAAACAGTACTTATCGATCCAGAACGGAAATTTATGCAAGTCAGTGGGACTCAAATCCGTCAAGCACCGCTGCAAAATTGGCAATATATTCCGACTGAAGTAAGACCATTTTTTGTTAGAACCGTTGCTATTTTAGGCGGAGAATCCAGTGGAAAATCAACACTGGTTAATAAACTCGCCAATGTATTCAATACGACTAGTGCATGGGAATATGGTCGTGATTATGTATTTTCACAGCTTGGGGGGGATGAACGTGCCTTACAATATGCTGATTACGATAAAATCGCATTAGGTCACGCACAATATATTGATTTCGCAATAAAGCATGCCAATAAGGTCTCTTTTATTGACACTGATTTTGTCACCACTCAAGCTTTTTGTAAAAAATATGAAGGTAAAGAACACCCTTTTTTACAGGCGATGATCAACAACTATCGTTTTGATTTGGTGATACTGTTAGGTAATAACACGCCATGGGTTGCTGACGGACTACGTTCGCTAGGCAGTCCAAAACAACGTAAAGATTTTCAACAATTACTTATCTCAATTCTTGAAAAAAATAATATCAAATATATTCCAATTGATTCGCCTGATTACGAAGAACGCTATTTACGTTGTATTGAATTGGTTAATCAACTTATTAATGATAAAGAGTATTAATTATGAATAAATTAAGTCATCTTGCTATATTTATTGGACGTAATAAATTTTACCCTCTATTTTGTGTACTTTGTGTTACGTTAGCCTTTTTATATACTGATCCTTTTACCCATTTGAATTTACGTTATTTTGTCTCTTATGTTGGTGCTTTTTGTGGGCTACTATGTGTTATTTTATTGGCTAAACGCAAAAATATGGGAAATGTTATCGGTATGCTGGCAGTGGTTGCTGAATGTTATGCCAACTACTTGGGTAACAATATTGGTGCAGGCTTGCCAACTTTCTACTATTTTGGATCGCATATTGTTGGGTTAATCACTTGGGAAAAAAATCAAGACTCACATAAAAATGTTAAAGTGCGTTCGTTGAGTGAAAATGCTTTTCTATATACCCTGATTTTTTTAATCGCAGCAGTATTTTTCAACGTCTACTTAACCAACGCAATTGGTATTGAAAATACCGTTTATCAATTAATTACAAACTGTTTTATCTTCGGATTAGGCGTTGTAGCTCAACTACTATTAATGATGCGTTATTCATTCAATTGGTATTTATGGGTGATATTAAATGTGTTAGTGATTGGGTTAAATATATATACAAATAATATCGTAATCGCAACGCAATATTTAATCTACCTTTTCAATGCCATTTACGGTATTTGTGAATGGAAACAATCTGAATCTAAACAAACGACTTAACATATTGTTTATCATTAGCAGATTGCTATTAAATGGATAATTTAATAATCAAAAAATAGAAAATAATAAACTTATTTTCTATTTTTTTGACTAGCAATGAGATAAACCTAAATTGATATTTTAATTTTTGAAGTTAACCTAACGAAATATTGGCATTAACATAAATAAACAGCCATTATTCAATTTCACCTTTTACCAAAGGTACAAATTTTACTTCGCCCATATTTTTCGTTATATAACTATCTCCACTACGCTCAATTAATTGTAAAACTTGATGGTTTACCCCTACGGGTATCACTAATCGACCTTTATCTGCTAATTGTTTAACAAGATTAATTGGTACTTCAGAAGCGGCTGCGGTAACAATAATCCCATCAAAGGGACCACGCTCTGGCCACCCTAACCAACCATTACTATGTCGAGTAGCAATATTGTGAATGTCGAGTTGTTTTAAACGACGTTTAGTATTCCATTGTAAACTTTTGATTCTCTCGATCGAACAAACGTGATCAACTAACTTTGCCAAAATCGCCGTTTGATAACCTGAACCCGTCCCTATTTCAAGAACTTTTGAATCGGGTTCAAGCTTTAACAATTCAGTCATTCGGGCAACGATATAAGGTTGTGATATAGTCTGTCCACTACCAATGGGCAAAGAACGATCATCATAAGCTTGATGAGAAAGGGCTTCATCAATAAAATGCTCTCGAGGTGTTGAGGCTATCGCGGCTAATACACGTTCATCTTTGATTCCTTGCTGACGCAATAATTGAATTAGAGACTGCATTTTTAAACTTTGCATGTTAGTTACTCATTTCCTGTAATCAATTCTCGTATTACACTTGTTGCATAACAACCTGATGTTAAATAGAAGTTAATCTCAATACTATTATCATTTATCCATTGCCAATTAAGTTGCTGAGGACGCAATAATATCGAACGTCTTGAGGTTTCAAGACGCTCTTTTTTAAATAATTCAGTAAATAGTGACCAGTTGACTAAACATTTTTGCTCAAATTCAAGTGAGCAAGATTGAGTACCAAGTTGAGAATCCCCTATCATTGGAGCAGTAATATTAACTTCCCCGTTTAACATCCGAGATTGTAACAATGAAAGGTCATTTGATTGCGCAACAAACCAACTTCCTCGTTGGGCTAATTGCAAAATATCACCTTCTAAAACGGTTTGATGCAGACCTTGTTCGATACGTTTACTGACAACATCATTAAAAATCGCACTTCGTGCTGCCGAAAGATAAAAACTTCTTTTTTTACGATCTTTAACGGTAATTTCACCATTAGCCCATTTTAATGCTTGAATTATATTATTATCATCTCGACCAAAGCGCTGTTCGCCAAAATAATTGGGTACGCCATGTTGCTTAATGGAAGCTAATTTTGATTCAAGTTCAATAGTATCACTTAAGTGAGTTAGCTTTATATTAAAATAATTACCTTTTAACGCACCTATTTTTAATTTTTTATTATGCCTTGTAACCTTTAGAATTTGACAGCCTGCCAAATCAAAATCAGTAAAATCAGGTGATTCCTTTCCTGGCATATGTAAACTGAACCATTGCCGAGTCACTGCATGTCGATCTTTAAGCCCTGCATAGCTCACCAATTTTGGCGAAATACCGACATATTTAGCTAACTGTTCAGCAACAAAAATAGTATTACAATCTTTTTTTTCAAGATAAACTAAAACATGTTCACCTTCGCCGGTTAATTCAAAACCAAGATCTTCTGTTACCACAAAGTCTTCATATTGTTGCTTGTATTGTCCCGTTGTTTTCGGCTTTCCATATAAAAAATTAAGTTCTGCTAACACGTGTAATGCCTATTAAGTAAATGAATCAATTTAACGTTTTTGAGAGAGTAATACTACCGCTTCACATGCAATACCTTCTTTGCGCCCAGTAAAGCCTAGTTGTTCAGTCGTGGTGGCTTTAACACTGATTTGATCAAAATGAACATTGAGATCTTCAGCTATATTAACTCGCATCTGATCAACATGAGGACGCATTTTGGGTTCTTGTGCAATAATAGTGGTATCTAAATTGACCAACTGGTAACCTTTTGCTTGAACAATGCCATAGACCTCTTTGAGTAATATTCGACTATCAATACCTTTATATTTAGAATCAGTATCAGGAAAAAGTTTTCCAATATCGCCTAGTGCTAATGCGCCAATTAGCGCATCAGTAATCGCATGTAACACAACATCACCATCAGAGTGTGCAACCAAACCATATTGATAGGGTATTTTTACACCAGCTAAGGTGATGGGCCCTTCCCCTCCAAATTTATGAACATCAAATCCGTGCCCTATTCGCATAAATCACCTTTTTGCATTTGGTTAGTTAAAAAAAATGAGGCCAGAGCTAAATCTTCTGGATGTGTAATTTTTATATTATCCCGACGGCACTCAACTAATAGAGGATGTCCACCAGCATATTCAATCGCTGAGGCTTCATCAGTAATTGGCACATGATTATTTAAAGCAAGTTGTAAACAAGACTTCAACTCACCAACCTTAAATAGTTGAGGCGTTGCAGCCCCCCACAAATACGTACGATCTTCTGAAGATTCGATAACGTTGTCATTGGTCTGGTAAGCTCGTTTGACAGTATCACTGATACGCGTTGCTAAAATAGCACCTTGTTGTGTTTCAAACACGGTGTTTATCAAACGATTTATATCATTATGATCAACACAAGGTCTGGCTGCATCATGCACTAAAGCCCATTGTTCATCATTTAAAACCTGTAGCCCAGCTAAGACTGAATCAGCACGAGTTGAACCACCTTTGACAACATGAATTCGAGGATGAGTTGCAATAGGTAGAGTTGCAAAAAGATGATCTTTAGCATGGATAGCAACAATAATCTTGCCTATTCGTGGATGAGATAGTAACTTTTGTAATGTATGTTCTAAAATGGTCATTGAACCAATTTTAAGATACTGTTTAGGCGTTTGGCTATTCATTCGGCTACCAATCCCAGCTGCCGGAACGATTGCAATAATATTACTCGTGTTGTTCACATAATGCCTTATTATTGATGAGAATTTGAGTCGATAATGATTCGGTAAAAATATTCATTAGGCTTAACCATGCCTAAATGGCTACGTGCTCGCTCTTCTATAGCTTCTGAACCACGTTGCAAATCATTAATCTCGGCAAACATCTGTTCATTACGGACTTTAAGTTTATTGTTTTGTTCATGCAAGCTTGCAAGCATTTGCACATTTTCTTGATAATCATAGACATTATTTTTTCCAAACCATAAAGAGTATTGCAGATAACCAAGTAACACCAGCAATATTAATACTATTTTCCATTGCCTCATACGTTTAATTTTACCTTTAATCTAGATACATTTTACTGGTTTAGGTAATCCAGCCAATTTCGTTGCTTGTTTTGCTGGTCCTTTTGGGAATAATTTATATAAGTAACGGCTATTGCTTTTTTCTGGTCCAAATTTTTTTTCTAATGCTTTGACTAATGCTCGAATCGCAGGTGACGTTTTATATTCCAAATAGAAATCACGAACAAACAAGATAACATCCCAGTGCGCCTGAGTTAATTCGATCGATTCTTGTAACGCCAGTTCTGGCACAAGTTCAACAGACCAATCCTGCCAATTTTTTAAATAACCGTTATCATCTGTTTTTATCTGTTCTAACATTTTTTTAGTACGCTGTTTTATTTTCTGGATATTATACTCAATTATATGCAATCCAACACTAATTTTGATGTTTAAAGTCACAGTATGAAGCGAATAATGCTTAAAATTGACGAAAATTAAAGCAAACACGCTTTTTTTCAAAAATAGCTATTTACAAATAAGCCCGACTCCTTTAATATTCACAGCCATTG
Source organism: uncultured Gilliamella sp. (assembly GCA_945291235.1). Next base: position 8,167 of record CALYQY010000029.1, on the reverse strand, counting down.
CGGAAGTGTGGCTGAGCGGTTGAAAGCACCGGTCTTGAAAACCGGCGAGGGGCGACCCTCCCAGAGTTCGAATCTCTGCGCTTCCGCCATCTTCTTCAAAGAATCAACGTTTCCATATTCATTGGAATTCAGGTCTAAATCGATTTTTCTAACTTTTATTCTGATTTTTTAAAATAATTAATTATTGCATCAGTGGTGGAATTTTTTCTTAAATTTTTTCGCCAAATAAGAAAAATATCGATTTTTAATTTTAAATCTTGACTCCTAATTAACTTTTTATATGCAACACCCTCCACTTTCGCTTGTGTCATTGACTGAGGCAAAAGCATCATACCTTTACCTAAAGATACTTCAAGTAACATTGATAAATTATCTTGTAGTTTTGCACGCCGTACAATAGGAAGCTTGAGCGTTTTGAATACTCGTTCACACTGCTCATAAAAAACTGGGTTCAAGTATTGTTTAAACCAAAAGAGTGGTAAATCAGTTACATCATTAAGATTTACTCTTTCTTGCTTACTACATGGATGACTATTAGGTAAAACTAAAATCATAGGCTCTTTATAGACTAATTGCGAGTTTTCGTTGATATCTCTTATTTGATAATCAGAAACAAAAGCAAAATCGATATTTTCTTTTTGTAATTCTAATAAAAGTTCCTTAGATGTATAGTTGTGTTTGTAAATCTCGATTTCTTCACTAAAATCCGACAAAAATAATTTAAAATAAGGAATAAAGTCAAAACAAAGAGTTTTAGTTGCCCCAAGCACTACTTTTTTTACCTCCCGCGATTTGAACGATTTGGTTATTGAACAAAGCTCATTTAATAATAATGTTATTTTGGATTTGAGATCTTCTCCTTCTCTAGTTAAAACCACATTATGAGAATTTCTCAAAAAAAGGGTGACTTTTAACTTTTCTTCTAAATCTCTGATTTGAATTGAAAGCGGTGGTTGGCTTACGCCTAGCTTTTCAGCCGCTCCTCTAAAACTACGTTCTTCACAAACTGCTACGAAATACTGTAACTGCTTTATAGTAGGTAACCTTTTACTATAAATATCCACTATGCCTTAAACCTCTATATATTTAAATCCACATAATTCTCAATATGTTCTTTGAAAATTCTTACTCTATTAGGCATGTAATTTCTATCCTTAAATATTAAATAAATAGGTCTAGTGCTGCCAATCCATTCTGGTAATATTTGTACCAACTCCCCCTTTAATATACTATTTTTGACAAACTGAGAAGGGACAAAGCAAATCCCCATTCCTTCTTTTGCAGCCTCAATGATCAGTTCCGTATCATCCATGACTAAACATGGAATTGACCTCACTTCATAATATTCATGTTTATTTTTATTGGTCAATGACCAACTTAAATTATGACTAATATTGATTAAATTTTTATCCAATAAATGAAATGGATGAACGCAACCACCCATTCGTTTCAAATATTCTTTAGAGGTACACAATATATTTTTGGATAATAAAATTCTTTTTGCTACCCAATTGCTATCGGTTAGATTTCCTACTCGGATAGCAAGATCAATATTCAAATCAGCCAAATCGACAACTTTATTAGTTGCCATTAAATCTATTTTTATATCCGGGTATTTTTTCATAAAAGAAAAAATACACTTACCAAACCATTGATGTGTTAGGCTTATTGGTGCTGTTATTTTAATTGTGCCCGATAATTTTTTATAATAATCATTTAAATTTTCAGCTGTTTCGACAAACTCCTCTACTAAGTTGGTAAATTTAGCAATATACATTTGTCCCAATGTAGTCAGCGTTATTTTTCTACTGCTTCTGAACATCAAGAGACCACCAATAGCTTTTTCTAACTCAGTTAAGCGCCTACTGATTGTCGGAGATGGTATTGAAAGCTTAGTTGACGCTTTAACGATACTACCTTCTTTAATTACATTAACAAATATGAATAAGTCATCGATTGATAATTTCATTTTTGAAATTTAATGTTGTAATTTTGATCATTGTACTATAAATGAATTATCAATAAAATGATATACAATTTATTTGATTTATTAATAATTTTTTGATTTTAAAGATAAAAAACAATTTATGAGTTAATTTATTTCTTAAAAAGGAAAGTAAAACTTATCATCAAATTATTAACAATGTTTTATCACAAGGGCCTAAAGTTTTTGCTAGTTAAGATTACAAACATTATTAAAAAACTGCATTAAAAAAGGAAATTTAAGATGTATTAATTAATTGCTACCAATAAATTGTTAATGCCTTCAATAGTTTAGATAATTTTTCAAAAATAAGAGAAACAAAATGAAAAACAATAAGTTAGCTTTTTTACTTGTCACTTTATCTGCCTTTTTTTGGGGTTCTAATTTTAATGCGGGCTCGATTGTTGTGGCATCTGTCACCCCTCTTACAGCTGCATCTGAACGTTTTATTATCGCCGCTATTGCCATTTTTATTTTTATGCTTATTAAAGATAAAAATAATATCATTGCATTTAAATCAAATTGGAAACCGTATACTCTTCTTGGTTTATGTGGTATCACCGGATTCAATTTGGCTTTCTTTATAGGATTACAAACAACATCTCCGATTAATGGTGCACTTATCATGGCAACGTCACCTATCACAACAACGTTAATTGCGTCAATTGTTGATAAATATCGAGTGTTATGGTCACAAGTAATTGGCATGTTAATAAGTTTGGTTGGTGTGATTTTTGTTATAAGTAATGGCGATATTAATAATATTATCAAGTTGCATTTTAACCGTGGTGATTTAATCATTTTATTGGGTAATTTAGCCTGGGCAATCTATACTGTCGGATGTCGTAAATTTATCAGCAACTCAACACCACTACAAACCACAAGTTTTACCATGTTAATAGGTACAGTAGGCATTGTTCTATTTACAATATTTCAGGGTAATTTAGTGAATGCAATCATTAATATTTCATTGTGTCATCACTTAATACTTATTTACATGGGAATAATTGGTTCAGTACTGGCTTATTTATTTTGGAACGTCGGTATAAAAAATCTTGGTGCGGCAAAAACGTCTGTATTTTTCAATTTAGTCCCCGTTTTTACTCTATTATTGGCTTTTATAAATGGCTTGATACCAACTGCTTTACAGTTAATCGGTGCTTTCATGGTGATTGGTGGCGTTATAGGTGCAACAGGTGCGTATAAAACTGTTATGAAAAAGGATTAATCAAAACGATGTAATAAATATATTCACAAACTGATTTAATAGTGTGGCAACTGACCACATTATTGAACAAATATCTTTATTAGCGAGTTTTGTCATGGCAATTCAGAGTATCACAATACAATAATATGGCGATAACAGATTAATCATAATAAAACTCAATACCCATCTTTTTAGATCAGACAAATGGAATTTAGTTATTCAAATCCTTGCGTCAATATCAAAACACACTCTCTTGAATGATTTGTGTATAACACACTGCCTTTCATTCTAAATTTCTAACCATCATCACGAAATCATATTAAGAAAAACATTTAATTGTCAATTAAATCATCAAGTTAAAGTTTAATAATTCCAATCAAATTCAATCGACTTAACACAGAAAATATTCTCTTTGATATCAATTTCATATCACAAAATAAGTATTTTTGTATTTTGTTATTTCCATTTAGTCTTTACATACTTGTACAACTAATGATCACTTTTGTATGCCAATAAATAAAGGAAATAAAATATGCCATATCTATATTTATTAATAAATCGTTATCCTGTGAAAAAGAAATAAAAAAGGAAATTCATGAATTTGTTTTTAAAAAAGCAAAATATCTTATCAGTAATAAAAGTTTCTATAAAAAAGGACTTTGCACAAAAATCTATTAAAATTTTCTTTCCAATAGATTTATACTATTAATTAAAAGGAGAATCATTTTGAATAAATTGGTCGTTGTTGGTGATAAATTCAATGAATTTGCAAAACTTGATGGAACGATTACGTTAAGCCAACTTGCCATAATGGCACAAATGCCTGCAAAAGTTTTTAACAATAAAAAACATTTATTCCCTGGATTAGGGTGTAAAAATGATGAAGTAAGAAAATTTAACATTAGCAACAATAGCCCTGAACATTTGGATTTGAGTTCATTATTTTCATTTTATGGTAATAATTTTGCACCGAATATTTATACTCATCAACACAACACTTATAACGTGCTAATCGGTCAAGCAAAAAAATTGGATCAATCTAATTTCGAATTACCTTTTATTCTTGATGAAAGAAATATGCTTATGGGTGATCATCAAACTGGTAGTCATGTACAGGGAATGATTATCACTGAAGCTTTCAGACAAACTTTCATTGCAATAACAGAAGAATTTTTTCTCGCAAATGAAAATAAAAAAGACACCTATTTTGTCATCAATGAAATGAATGTCAATTTTGAAAACTTTTTATTTCCTTTACCTGCCATTATTCATTTCGAACTTCTCGACATAGACCAAAATGATTATCGGTCTAAACTGAAAGCAAAAGTAACGCTTAAACAGGCAGATAAAATTTGCGCCACAATGTTGACCAGTTACGTGGTATATCCAGCGAAAGAACTTTTAGAAAGAGAATCAAAGTTAGCTCAAGATACTTTGGATCTATATTTGACTGAATATAAAAGTTTTATGGCATAGAATAAGGAAAGCTTTGTGTCAAAATTCCAATTAATTCCAACAACTCAAGGTCCCTTATATCCGCCTTCTGAAGTAGTTAATAAGCACGGTAACTTTGTTGTTGTGCTAAATTTAATCAAGGAGGATAATGCAATCTCATGGGGGGGGGCCAAAAAAAGCCAATTACCCAAATTTGGGGAAACAAGTGCTTATACAATTCTTGAAGAATTAGATATTAAAAACGAAAAAAGACTCGCAGAAATAGAATTTTTTTCATTACCACTTTCACTACCTTTAAATAATTATCCAATAGTCTTTGCACCGAAACAATGCCCTAATCCTTCACAAATCCAACGCTTTAGTCTTCCATTAAGTAATGGTTATATCTATGACTATCGGGAAAATGACGGACTTCGAAAACTCAATAAAATTGTACTGAGTGATTGGTTAAAAGCGCAAGGAACACTTGATGTAACCATTGATGGTTCCGTTGCTAGATTTGATTTTTGTTTTAAAAACTTAATACCAAATAGCCTTTACACCGTAATGAGCTTAAGAGAAAAAGATCTTAATCCGCAAGAATTAACTCGCCCTGGGCCTTTAGGAATTCCTAATGTTTTTGTGACTGATAGTAACGGTTTTGCTAACTATTATGCCATTTTGAACAATCCTTTTCCAAAACATGAAAAAGACAGTAATCGAATTATCAACGTCATTGTCCTGTTCATGAGTTCACAACAGTCTTATGGCGGTGCAATTGGATATTTCGGATTAGGAGGCGATGTCCATGCCCAACTCAAATTGAGTCAAATAGATTTATTTGACCATTTAATTACAACCCCAATTAAGGAGAAATAACATGCCACATTTCAATATTATCAGCTGGCCGATATCTGATGATGAAAAAGCTAAAAAATTACTCGAAGAAATAACAGTTGCGACGCAAAAAATTTTAGGTTGCCCTATCGATAAAATCTCGATTAGCCTTCAAGAAGTTTCCCCTTCACGGTGGTCAGATGCAGGCGTGATAGGAACTGATCCTAACTTTCTAACCAAAAGCAGGGCTTATATAAGTAAGGACGCTGAGCATGATGCAAACAAAAAGTAATACAAATCAAGCTATAGCTGCATTTTTTGATGTGGATGAAACACTTATAACGATCAAAAGTATGTTTAATTTTTTTGAATATCTGTCTGAAGTAAAAAAACTTCATGATCTCAAAGTTCAATTTGATGACGCATTCAAACAAGCAAGAGCTAACAATCGACCAAGAGAAGAACTCAATTCCATGTACTACCAATTACTTTCGGGTATGAGCATGGATGAACTATTTTCAATCGGTAAGATTTGGTTTGAGCAAAATGTTGTCAACAACAATGCCTTTATTCAAAAAACAGTTGATCGTTTACATCAACATCAAACTAGAGGCGAACGAACAGTATTTGTTTCTGGGTCAATGCTACCGCTTTTAAAACCGATTGCTGAATATTTAAAAGTCGATGACATTTTGTGTGTTAATCCAGTTGTTGACCAACAGCGAATTTTAACAGGTGAAATTACAGGGATACAAACTATTGGAGCGGGTAAAGCCACCGCAATCGAAAAATTTGCCTTAGAACAAGAAATCGATTTAAGCAGTAGCTACGGGTATGGAGACGATATTTCTGATTTAAATATGTTGTCTTGTGTCGGTCATTCTGTTTACGTCGGCGATCATCCTACGATGTTACAACTTGCCAAACAAAATAACTGGCAAGTTTTATGATTTAAAAAAAGCAATGTTAAAGATAATTAACATTTAGATTGGAGAAATTTTAATATGGAAGAAATTGTAATTGTAGCAGCCAATAGAACCGCTATTGGAGCATTTCTTGGTAGTTTTGCTGACATACCAGCAACAGAATTAGGCGCAATGCTCATTAAAAATATGCTAAAAGAATCGAATATTCCTGCTAACGAAATCGATCAAGTCATTATGGGACAAGTTTTAACCGCTGGTTGTGGACAAAATCCAGCAAGACAAACAGCGATCAAAGCAGGTTTACCCGAAAAAGTAACGGGATTAACGGTGAATAAAGTCTGTGGTTCGGGTTTGGTGGCTATCAATTTAGCTGTTCAAGCAATTAGAAATGGCGATGCGCAAATGATCATCGCAGGAGGACAAGAAAGCATGTCAACCGCAGCGCATGCTGTTAAAGGAATTCGTAAAGGTAACCGTTTAGGGAATTCGGCATTAATTGACACACTCGTTCATGACGGATTAACCGATGCCTTTCATCAGTATCACATGGGGGTAACAGCTGAAAATATTGCAGAAAGTCATCATATTACTCGTGAAGAACAAGATATTTTTGCACTGTCCTCGCATCAGAAAGCCTTAAATGCAATACAGAATAATTGTTTTGCCAATGAAATCATTCCAATAACTTTAGCCACCAAAAAAGGGGAAGTCGTGATTGATAAAGATGAAGGACCGAGAGAAACAACACTGGAAAAATTATCAACATTAAAACCTGTCTTCAAAAAAGAGGGAGTTGTCACTGCTGGTAATGCATCATCCCTTAATGATGGTGCAGCAGCAGTAATAGTATGCAGTAAACAAAAAGCAATGTCTTTAGGATTAACACCTATGGTCACGATATCTGCTTTTGCCAATACTGGTATCAATCCTTCTGTTATGGGGCTGGGTCCGATTAGTGCCATAGAAGCTTGTTTGAAGAAAACAGGTATGTCTATTGATGATGTCGATCTGTTTGAATGTAATGAAGCATTTGCTTCGCAATCTTTAGCTGTCCAAAAAGTATTAGCGTTACCTAACGATAAACTTAATGTTAACGGTGGTGCAATTGCATTAGGACATCCAATTGGTGCATCAGGTTGTCGTGTCTTGGTTACACTTATACATCAACTAATATCACAGAAACTCAATGTCGGTATCGTAGCATTATGTGTCGGTGGTGGCGAAGGTGTAGCAATGAGTATTCATCGAAACAAAAGATAAATCAGATTATGAAATCATTACAGAAACAAGAATAAATAATCATAAGTATTCTTGTTTCTGTCGTAATCATTGTAATTTTGGTCGGTTCAGTTTATATCAGACAACTCATTTTTCAGAAAATTTCAAAATGTTTTAATATTGATATTTTAGATGCAAGAAGTATTTTTAGATTATCTTATTTTTTTATGCTATGTACTTTTTTTATTTATGGTCCTTTATCAAATTAAGTATCAACAAAATTATTAGTGGTGTTTGGAAGTATTGAGACCATTATTTGTCTTGGTATATCCAGTATCGACGAATTCTTCAATCTCTATTTAATCATTATGTCATTAATAGTTTTTTTGCATCGTCAGTTCCGGCTACATTGTTTGCCTATACAGCTAAGAATACACCTAATGAAAATTTCCTAAAGCAATGGGAGTAATGATTTCCGCTTTTAGTGTCGGCATTATTTTTAACCGTTTACTGATGTCAATGATATAGGCAATGCCATTGTATTTTTATTCAGTAAAAAAG
>CALYQY010000028.1 GCA_945291235.1 uncultured Gilliamella sp. | reverse complement strand
TTTAGCAGATTTTGCTTTAGTTTGCTCACTTTCCCATTCAAGTACGATTCCTTCTGATTCGTCAAAATCAAGAATTAACGTTGGTACTTGATTGTTAGTTGTACTGCTTCGTTGTAGTAATAAATTTGATACCACAGGTAAAATTTGTTGATTTAAGATACTGTCAATGTTTCGTGCACCTGTATCTGGTAGTAAACACGCTGATACCAAGGTGTCGTAAAGTTTTTCGCCCACATTAAATACAATTTTGTAGTGTTTTTGTAGTCGGCTGGCAACTTTATTGAGTTTCATTTCAACAATTTTGCGTAATGCGTCTTTACCAAGTGGTGTATAGATTACTGTTTGGAAACGTGCTAATAATGCCGGTTGGAAATGTTCACGAATGATCGGACGTAGAAGTTCTTGTTGTGTCGCAATATCGGCGTCTGGCATTTCTTCGAAAAGCGCCATAAGCTCATCACTACCTAAGTTAGATGTCATTAATATTAAGGTATTACGGAAATCGATTTCACGACCTTCACCGTCACGCATAAAGCCACGATCAAAGACTTGATAGAATAAGTTAAGTACATCACGGTGTGCTTTTTCGACTTCGTCTAGTAACACAACACTGTATGGTCGTTTGCGAACGGCTTCGGTTAATACCCCACCTTGACCATAACCTACGTATCCTGGAGGTGATCCTTTAAGTTGTGATACGGTGTGCGCTTCTTGGTATTCTGACATGTTAATGGTTACCAGTGATTGTTCACCACCAAATAAGGTATCTGCTAATGCTAAAGCTGTTTCGGTTTTACCCACACCTGACGGACCAACTAATAAAAATACGCCCATTGGTGCATCTTCTGATGTCAGTCCAGTTTTTGCTGCACGAATACGTTTAGCTAATTCAAACAGGGCATTATCTTGTCCCACAACACGTTGACGTAAATCATCTTCAAGCGCAAGTAAGTGGCTTTGTTCATCTTTTAGCAAACTTTCTAATGGAACGCCTGTCCAGTCTGATATAACGGATGAGACTGTGCGACTGTCAACATCAAGTGAAAGTAATGGATTATGACCTTGTAGCTCATTTAATTCTTGCTGTGCATCGCTAAGTTTTTTAAGTAGCTTACTATCTGATTTATTGGTGAGTTTTTGACGTAATTCAATCAATGTTTCAATTTGTTTTTTCTCTTTTTCAAATTGAGTTTGTTGAATAGTTAGTTTGTCTTGTAGTTTGGCTAACTGAATGTCTATTTCTTTTAAGCGATCGCTCGTTAAATTTTCACCTAATGCCAGATCTGCGTTAATTGCATCTTGTTCAATTTTCAGTGAGGCAATTTTAGCTTCAAGCTGTGTAATTGATTCTGGTATCGTATCTAGCCCCATACGTACACGTGCTGACGCTGTATCAAGCAGGTCAACCGCTTTATCGGGTAGTTGACGTCCACTGATATAACGTCTTGATAGTGAAACGGCTGTTTTGACAGCTTCGTCTAGGATATGTACGCCATGGTGTTTAGCATAACGTGATTTTAAGCCACGCAACATTAAACATGCTCGATCGTCATCAGGTTCGTCTACTTTAACCATTTGGAAACGACGCTCTAAAGCGGCATCTTTTTCAAAATATTGTTTGTATTCAGACCATGTTGTCGCTGCAATAGTGCGTAGTTCTCCACGTGCTAATGCAGGTTTTAGTAAGTTTGCCGCATCTGCGCCACCGGCTGAATTACCTGCACCGATAATAGTATGGGCTTCGTCAATAAATAGTAATATTGGTGTTGGAGACTGTTGTACGGCATCAATTACATTTTTTAATCTTTGTTCAAATTCACCTTTTACGCCAGCGCCCGCTTGTAATAAGCCAAGATCTAACGTTAGGATGCTAACATCCGCAAGATTTTTTGGTACGTTTCCTTCAGCAATTCGGAGTGCTAAACCTTCAACTAGCGCAGTTTTACCTACCCCTGGTTCACCGACAAGAATTGGGTTATTTTTACGACGACGGGATAGAATATCGACCATTTGTCTGATTTCACTGTCACGACCAAACACTGGGTCAATTTTACCTGATTTGGCTTTTTCTGTGACATTTTCGGTAAAGCGTTCAAGCGCCGCTTGATGATGCTTTTGTTGTGCGATTTGATTGTCATTATTACTTTTAGCATCATTCGCATCATTTTTTTGTGTTTTGTTTGCAGCTAATGCTGAGTTGGCAGTTGAGTCAATACCAAAACTGTCTGTAGCATTCATTACACTATCTGATTGATAACTGTATTGGTTAGCTGGGTTTTCGTCTGATGTTTCGTCCAATTGTAAACGCATTTTTTGTAATGAAACTGGCGATAAGCTAAGTAGTTGCCATGCATCTTGTGCTTTTAAGCAATGTGGCATTTCTTGCAGTGCTTGTAATATGTGAACTGAACGGATGACTTCTTCATGATTTTCTAGCGACGCTTTTAACCAGGCTGATTGCATTACTGCTATCAACGATGGCGATAAACTTGGTTTTGTGTTAATGGTATGCGGTAGTGCGTCTAGATAATTGAGTAATCCAGTCCAAATTTTATCCATATCGAGTTGATAATGTCTTGAAATTATTGTTATGTCACCTGAACCCTGTTCTAGTAATTTTAATAACCAATGTTCAAGTGTAATTTCGGTATGTGCTCGTGTTTGGCATAATCCAGCCGCAGCTTCAAGCGATTTCGCACAATACGGATTTAGTCGTCTTAATAAAACAGAGGGATCAGCTATCATTACTATTTCTTTCCTTAATCTTAAATAAAATAAATACAGCCCCTATAAATAGGGACTGTGTAAGTTAAAATTAACCTCGGCTTTCTACCCAGCTGTCTGAGTGGATGATGTTGCCATCTTTATAAGTCCAAGTAATTTTTTCATAACGAAGTTCAATACGTTCTAAGTGGTTGTATTGTTCTTTCGTTGGATCTTTGATGTTGTGCATTTCAGGTTTAACAGATACGACTTTTACACCGTCCATTAATGTATTGAAATATTCAACTTCTTGTCCTGCATCGTTGATTTTGTACCATTTGATCTCAACTGATTTTAAGTTTTGACCAGTAGTTACAGCTTTGTATAGGTAAGGTGAAGATGCATCAACTTCTTTAACAAATTCAAGTGCTTTATGTACACGAGTTCCTGTTAATTTACCTGTATTACCATCGGTTGGGATGTATACTCGGTGATCGAATTCAACCACTTCTACACTTCCTTCACGACCAACAACGGTTACAGAACCTTTGATTTCGGCACCGCCGTCATCTTTTAAAAACATATAAGCTGGTACAGCCATTGTTTATCTCCTTTTATTGTTTTTGTTTCACACTCTTAGTTTTCATTCGTCAAAATACATGTTGACGCTTGAGGAACTAAATTTATTTCTACCCTTCGGTTTTTTGCACGATTTTCTGGAGTATCGTTATCCACTAAAGGTTTTTTTGCACCATACCCTTGGATGGCGAAACAGGTTTCTGGTATGTCACTCGCTTTCAATATCCAATCACGTACTGACATGGCTCGATTAAATGATAGTTGTTGATTTTTGGTTTCATCGCCAACTGAGTCAGTATGACCCGTAATGATCATTAACCAACCTGTACCAGGATTTGCATTAATCTGTTTTTGTATTTCCATTAATGCGTTAATTAACACTTTTTCTGAACCAGATTTTAAACTTGCTTGTCCGCTTTCAAATAACGCTAAGCTATCTAGACGAATTGGCGGAGGTGGCTCTTTAACAATAACCTGCGTTTTTTCAACAATTACTTTTTCAGGCTCTGGTGGTTTTGCTACGTAGTCACTCATGGCTACATTGAGCGGTTCAACTAGCTGTAATCCACGATATAACCCCATTCCTAAACGTATAGGTTCACCTTTAGCATAGTATTCATTTAGCATGGTTTTATCATTTCGTAGTACTTCAAGTGCCTCTTTTTTCTCATCATAATTGCCCATTGGGACTAAATGGTAATGATGAATATCATTTTGAATTCTATCGATTAATTTGATGTTATTCCAATATGACGCCCCCATACTTCCCATTAAAAATAATGATGTGATAATAACTAAACCACAGATCATTGAGCTAATAGGCGAAAATGGATATGCAATTGGCATAAATTTAACTAATGCATCTGGCGGGGTGACACCGTCTTGTATTTTATGCGTATTTGGTAATGATAAACTTGTCGCATTTTCCCATATTTTTTGCATGAGATTATCGTGAACAATCGATTGGTTGGTAGGATAGATTGCTACACCAGTCGGTACACATTTAGCAATAGGTTGCTTGTCATTAACTAAAGTAGTTAATACTACGTCTTCAATCCAACTTTCTGTTTCACTTAAAAATGGACGAAGTCTTAATCGTCGTTCACGTTCATCTGTTGGAATTTTGATGTCATTAACCCAATTTGTAATTGGCGACAAATAACGATCTAACAAATATAATTTTTGATTTAATAATTGAAACCAATATACAGGTAATGGGTTATTTTCGTCATAGATTAAGTCGTTCAGTCCAACATGGGTTGAAAGATAAACAGGCATTTGGTATTTAGCTATTCGACAAGTATCCACCCATGATTGACGAAATGCTTGTAATTTAGCTACAAATAAGCCCTGTTTGTCTTCTGTTTCTGGTGTTAAGGCAAGAAAAATACCTACACGACCCAGCATATCAGGCCATTTCGCCACTAATGAATCGTAAACTATCGGTAGATGTGAAAATTCATCAACGTAGATCCAAACTGCTTCGGACGAAACTAATACATTAGATTCGGCAAGCGATAAATCCTCAGGAAAAAAATCTTTAGCCGCGCTACCCGTAACCATGAGTATTGGTAAACGATAACGCTGTCTTGCCGGTAATAAATCAAGTTTTTGAGTTAAAAATTGGATATTTGCTGTTGATGATGCTAGCACTCGTCGATAACGTCGCATTTGCCAAAGAAAACCTCCGGCAATAGCAAAGACGAGAATCGATCCAAGTATTTTCCAGCCAATTGTTATTGGTAGGAAAACAAACAATAATAATAAACTCAATACGACTGCATATATAATTTGAATGCGCTTAGGGTAATCGCTCATAATAAACCTTTTTAACCAACAAGTTGCTTAACTAAGTTGTCTAGTTGATTATCCAATAAAAAGTAAAGCCCAATAACGACAATAACCGATACGACAGTACAAGCTAGTAGAATGGTTTTTCTAAACTGATAACGATATGTTTTGGTCTGTTCAATGATTGGATATGATTGTTCTGGCTCATATTCTCGTAAAGCTTCACGTAGCGCGAGTATCAGGTGCTCTCGTTCCATTTGAGGTCTATCAAGATAACAGCCTTGGAAACCAAGTCCTAATACTCGGTCAAAACAAGCTAAAACAATTCCTTCTTTTCTATCAGCTCTTAAGCGAGAACGAATTTTATCGAATAGGTCATCACCTGCGCTGTGCGTGTTGAAATAGATAACTTGTAATGGCGAACCTAACCATTCATCATAGTCTTGATTTTTCGGATTATCTCGATGACAAAGTAATACAGTTTCATCTAATAAAGCACATAAAGCATAACTGATATCATCAATTACATCTTGGCTATACTGCGCTTGATGTAATTTGTCTCGTACGGTTATAACTTGTTGCTTACAAAGTTCGTACAATTTATGTCCCGATGGAATATCAGCTTTTGCTTTTAACTGCACTACAACTAAGATGGAGTCTCGTAGTAATTCGTCAATATTAATTGCTTTTGATTCTATACTCATAATTTGATCCTATGACCGCAATACGGCGAACAATTCTAACGAAATATCAGGCATTGCACGTGGTACATAAAATTCACAACAGCGTGTAAGTAACATATTTTTTGCCGCTTCATGTGAAAGATCTAATGCAAAATATTGATTGTCCAAACGCACAGGTATAGCAGCCGGAACATGGCTAAGTGCTTTAATTGGAATACCAGATAACGCAGAATGTATGATTTGCCTTACATCATCAGGTGCACCTGCTTTACATAAGATTGGGAATCGTGATTGTAATTGATGACCTGGCATACTTGAGCGTACTGAAAGATAGAAGTCAGCATCTTCAACTAGACGAGAATCATTTAGTCGTCCAGTCCATAATGTGTCTTTGTCATGAACTAATTCAATTTTAATTACTCGAGACGGTAAGCTTTCTTCTAGTAAGTTGCGTACTAATCCAAATAATGGAGGGAAAACTTCATTAAGATTATCATGCTGATAAGCCGGAATACCATCCACATTATTTAATAATGAGAATGTTAATAACGCACCTGTCAAGGCTGTTAATGTTTGATAAAGCTTTTCAGGATGAATCGTTGGATTATCTCGTAAAAATTTGAGTTGAGGTTCATAGGTATTTAATGCATTTAATAACCAGAATAATGACACATCAGCGGTGGCAAATTCAGCCATTTGTTGATTTCGCTCATGGCGCATTCCTGTTAAATGTTGCCGTTTGGCTTGCATTTGAACACATAATAATTCAAGTTCTTTAACTAATGTTCCGCTTTGTGTATGCAGATTTAACATTGGTGGAAGGTATTCTTGATCAAGTACAAATCGCCCATTTAGATCTCGTTTTAGACGAGCTACAGGACAAGTTAGGTAGTCACTATGATTTTCAAAATCAAATAAGAATGTTAGCGCATAATGCTCAACAGCTATAGTTTCGACATTTTGCCCCAATAGGTCGGTAACTTCTACCCATTCTTGTCTATATCGTAGTGGACGTTCAAGACGTTGATTTTCTTGTAAACAGTTACCGCCGTTAGCTTGCAGTAATGGTATACCAATAAATACGGTTACTTCTTCAAGTTCGACCGGTATATCGGTATTTAATATTCTTGCTTCCGGTAGTTTGTCTGCTATATCGGTATTGATAACAACGCCATCAGAAAATCGGATACTAATTGATTCTGCTTGTAATCGATCGAAGGTTAGTGCCTGCAAATCAATAGATAGGCTTTCAATTCCCCATGGGTTAGCCACCGCTAGAGTGGCTAATTTTTGTGAAGTGAATTGATCCCACAACGCTTGTTGTTGAAATTGTTGAGGCGTCAAAAAGACGCCTTCATTCCATAAAGGACGAAATATTTTCATGTGTCCTAACACTCCTTAAAAGATATTAATGAAATCAAGTAAAAGCTAATACTTATGATTTAGCTTTTGGCATCTGTGATACCATTGATAAATTAATATCCATTCCTTCGATTTGGAAATGAGGAATTAAGAATGTTTTAACACGGAAGAATCCTGGATTATCTTCAATATCTTCAACAATGACTTTTGCTTCTCTTAATGGGTGAGCCGCTTGAACTTCATCACTTGGATCTGTCATTTCAGTGACAAGGTTGCTTATCCATTTATTTAATTCAAGTTCTAACATACGGCGGTCTTTAGTTGCACCGATATTTTCACGTTGAATAACTTTTAAGTAGTGAGCAATTCGTGACAATAAGAAGATATAAGGTAAACGAGCATTAATACGGCTGTTTGCTGTTGCTTCTTTTGTATCATAAAGTGCTGGTTTTTGCGTTGAGTTCGCAGAGAAGAAACATGCATAATCTCTGTTTTTATAGAAAGATAATGGGATGAATCCTAAATTAGCAAATTCAAATTCGCGTGTTTCAGGGATAAGCACTTCGGTAGGAATTTTTACTTGATTACCAGTACCTAAATCATAAAGGTGAATTGGTAAATCTTCAACTAGTCCACCTGCTTGCGGTCCACGAATTTGTACACACCAACCATTACGAATGAAGCTTTGAGTCATGTTTGCTGCAAACGCATAAGATGCATTAGTCCATAAATAACGGTTGTGATCAAGTCCTTTAACATCTTCAACATAATTGAAGCTACGTACTGGAATTGTATCAGGTCCATAAGGCAGACGAGCAAGTACTCTTGGTAAAGTTAAGCCGATGTAACGTGAATCATCAGTTTCACGGAAGCTGTTCCATTTTGTGTATTCTGCACGGTCGAAATAGTTGCCAATATCTTTAATTGCGGCAACTTCTTCCATGGTTTCTTTACCAAAGAATTTTGGACCAACAGAGCTTACAAATGGCATGTGTGCAGCAGCTGCAACTTTAGAGATATTACGTAATAAAGCAATATCTTGTGAATTGCGATCAAACTCGTAATTTGAAATTGTTACACCAATTGGTTCACCACCCGGTGTGTCATATTCTTGAATATAGGTATGACGGTAGAAACCTGTTTGGATGATTTCTGGCGCATCTTCGAAATCTTGACGTAACTCTTCTTTTGAGACATCTAGAAGTTCAATTTTAACATTACGACGGAAATCAGTACGGTCAACTAAGAATTTTAAACCACGCCATGTTCCTTCGATTTCTTGGAACGTTTCGTGATGCATAATAGCATCAAGTTGGCGACTTAATTTTTGGTCTATTTGACTGATATGATAATCTAATAGGTGTTTATCTAATTTTTCAATTTTTTGTGATGAACTTTGGATCAATTTTAGCAATATATCAATCGCCATTGTGACACGTTCATCTTGTGAAGCTTCGAATAATACTTCGTTATCTTCAAATTTATCAATTTCACCCGCTTTTTTGATTGGACTTAGATTGATTTTATCAAATAAAGATTGGTAAACACTACCATTCTCTTCTACTACGGTTGCTTTACTAGCATTGCTTTGTTTTTGTACGTTCATTACTTTTATCTCTTAATTTTTATCAAACTTTATATTTTGCTGTGCAAATTGAGTTTTGATTGATTAAAATTTTATTTTTTACTTTCAGATACAATTGATTCTAATTCAGCACGGAGCTCATCAGAGAGTTGTTGATCTTTCACTATTTTTTCAAGTTCATAGCGGAAAGTAGCGTTATCTAATAGATTTGATTTCAAATCTCTTAATAGATTGCGCATTGCAAGTAAAGAACGTAGTTGTGGGATTTTTTTAGCGACTTGTTCTGGTGAAAAATCTTTCATAGATTCAAACACCAAATCAACACTGATGTCACTACCATCATCTGCAAGTGTATTAGGTACACTTATTTTAGCTTCTGGTCTAAAATCGTTTAACACTGCATCGAAATTATTTTTATTAATCGATACTTTTTCTTTTTCAGAAAGTGAACGTTTATCTTTTCCACGACCATAATCGCCAATTGACAATATTTTAAGTGGTAGTTCAACTTTCTTTGAGGCTCCGCCAGTGTGTAAATCTAAACTGATATTCACGCGGGCAGCTGGGACTTCATTTTGATAACTGTTTGACATAATTTCTCCTAAATTTCCATTCCCTTTAAAGGCTAAAATAAATAATTACCCTTAAGTTGTGAATAAATTACACGATTTACGAATTAATTACAATCTTAACGCTTAAATTAATTAATTTTTTCATAAAGAATTTTTTTTAAAATTTGCTTATTTTTCTAGCAAAATAAAGGGTTTTTATGATGTCGCAGATGTGAACTGATGGATTGTTTTTTAATCATTTTTAAATAAATTTTATTAAATTTAATGCTAATTCAATTTTTAAAATGTTTTTTAAATTTTTTTAACTATAGTTAACTCAATAAATCAATTATTAAAATGGCTATTATTTTAATAGATAAGGCTATCTCCTTTTTCAATAAATATTTATTTAAAATACGTTATCTAATAATTTAAAAATTGACTAAATTAAACAAATTTATTTGACTTTAGCGACTTAAATGATAATAATTCTCATTAACATTTAAAGTGTATTTATTTTTATCACTTTATTAGATAGTTAAAGGAAGCTATTATGAAAAGGATTTCTTTTTAGCTTTCACGTTTTCCTTGATTTCTCGGTATCTTGAAGATGATTGAGTATATTATTAAATAGGAGTTGCTAATGAAATTCAATTCTATCAAAAGTCGTAAAACTTTATTAAATTTGATTTTTACATCATTAATTATTCTTACTGGCGTGGCTAACTCTGCAATCGCTGAAGAAAAAAAATTTAAAGTTGTTACGACATTTACCGTGATTCAAGATATCGCACAAAATATTGCGGGCGATACAGCGATAGTTGAGTCAATCACTAAAGTTGGTGCTGAGATTCATGAATATGATCCAACCCCTCAAGATATTACTAAAGCACTTTCTGCCGATTTAGTATTATGGAATGGACTTAATTTAGAACTTTGGTTTAAGCGTTTTTTTGAAGATATTAAAGATGTTCCTTCGGTTACGGTAACAGAAGGAATTGACCCTATGCCGATTCAGGAAGGAAGTTATAAAGGTAATCCTAATCCACATGCTTGGATGTCTCCGACACTTGCTTTAACTTATATTGAAAATATTCGTGCAGCTTTTGTTAAATATGATCCGAAACATGCCGATATTTACAATAAAAATGCTGCCGATTATGTTGCTAAGATTAAAGCTATTGATGCGCCTTTAAGAGAACGCCTAGCCAAAATTCCAGAATCTCAGCGTTGGTTAGTCACCAGTGAAGGGGCTTTTAGTTATTTGGCAAGAGATTATAATCTTAAAGAAGCGTATTTGTGGCCTATTAATGCTGAGCAGCAAGGCACACCTAAACA
Source organism: uncultured Gilliamella sp. (assembly GCA_945291235.1). The sequence continues at coordinate 14,574 of CALYQY010000028.1, read as the reverse complement.
AGTTAAAAATCTGATTGATACGGTTCGTAAAAATAATATTCCGGTTGTTTTTAGTGAAAGTACGATTTCGGATAAACCGGCTAAGCAGGTAAGTAAAGAGACAGGTGCTAAGTATGGAGGTGTGTTATATGTTGATTCACTTTCAACTAAAGATGGTCCAGTACCAACCTATATCGATTTATTAAAAGTGACTGTTGAAACAATAGCTAAGGGGTTTGAAAACTGATGACTCAAATTTGCCTAAACGTTGATGATATTACTGTGACTTATAATAATGGTCACACTGCTATTCATGATGCAAGTTTTAGCTTACATGGTGGCACTATATGTGCACTGGTTGGCGTTAATGGTAGTGGTAAATCTACACTGTTTAAAAGCATTATGGGGATGATACGACCAACTAAGGGACAAGTGACTTTTAATAATACGCCTGTAAAACAAGCATTAAAACAAAATATTATTGCTTATGTACCCCAAACGGAAGAGGTTGATTGGGATTTTCCTGTGTTAGTGTCTGACGTAGTAATGATGGGACGTTATGGATATATGTCTTTTTTACGTATTCCAAGTAAAGAGGATAAAAGACAAGTTGATATTGCCCTAAAGCGTGTAGATATGCTCGAATTTAAACATCGACAAATTGGCGAGCTTTCTGGCGGTCAAAAAAAACGTGTATTTTTAGCCAGAGCGTTAGCTCAACAAGGTAAAGTACTTTTATTAGATGAGCCTTTTACTGGGGTTGATGTTAAAACAGAAAATGCCATTATTGAACTTTTGAAAGATCTTCGTGATGAGGGGCATTTAATTTTAGTTTCTACCCATAATTTAGGTAGTGTACCTGAATTTTGTGATCAAGTTGTTTTGATTAATCAAACTGTTCTGGCTTTTGGATCAACTCAATCCACATTTACTCCTCAAAATTTAATGACTACTTTTGGCGGTGCTTTGCGTTATTTAAGTCTTTCGGGTGAAAAGTTACATGAAGATGAAGATCCTCGCAAGGTATCTATTTTAACCGATGATGAACGTGCAGCAATATTTTATGGTGAAGGTAAAGATGATTCTCCTCATCAAGATTTACTTGTTGAACATCATGATCATGAACCAAAAGGACAGCAATAAATGGAACTCCTTCTTGAACCATTTAGTTATGACTTTATGCTAAAAGCCATCTGGGTAAGTAGCATTGTCGGCGCAGCTTGTGCTTTTTTATCTGCCTTTTTAATGTTAAAGGGCTGGTCATTAATGGGCGATGCTTTATCTCATTCAGTGGTCCCTGGTGTTGCCGGAGCTTATGCACTGGGTTTACCTTATTCGGTAGGCGCTTTTTTTACGGGATTATTGGCTGCACTTTCTATTACCATGGTAAGAGCTATGACCCGATTAAAAGAGGATGCCATTATTGGTTTTATTTTTTCTACTTTTTTTGCGATTGGTTTATTAATTCTTTCATTAAATCCGACTTCTATTAATGCCCAGACAATTATTTTTGGTAATATTTTAGGTATTGATGATAGTGATATGTGGCAAGTGCAGATTATCATATTGGTTTCGGTTGTACTTTTATTATTATTCTGGAAGGATTTATTAGTTGTATTTTTTGATGAAATTCATGCCAGATCAATCGGTTTAAGACCTTTACCTTTAAAAATCCTTTTTTTTACTATTTTAAGTGCTTGCACAGTTGCAGCTTTACAAACGGTTGGGGCAATTTTAGTTATTGCAATGGTTGTCACGCCCGGTGCAACCGCTTATTTGCTGACTAATCGATTTTCACATTTATTGATTATTTCGGTAATAATTGGTGCACTAACCAGTGCTATTGGAGCGTGGTTTAGTTACTTTTTAAATGGTGAAACAGGTGGCGTTATTGTCACATTGCAAACGTTAGTTTTTATTTTTGCTTTTTTATTTGCGCCTAAACAAGGATTAATTTCTAATCGCCGCAAAATTAGACAACTTCGCTTAAGTAAAGGGGATTAAGTATGACTGATATAGGGTATTTTATTTTTCATCCTTTTACAATTCCTCTTATGCAAAGAGCCATTTTAGCCGCGCTTGCAACCGGTATAGTTTGTGCCCTACTATCGTGCTTTTTAGTTTTGAAAGGGTGGTCATTGATGGGCGATGCTATATCACATGCAGTATTACCCGGTATTGTACTTGCCTTCTTAGCCGGAATTCCCATTATTATCGGGGCTTTTGTGTCAGGTTTATTTTGCTCAGTCGCTACCGGTTTTATAAAAGAAAACAGCCGAATTAAAGAAGATACCGTCATGGGAATTGTGTTTTCCGGTATGTTTGCATTCGGTTTAGTGTTATTTTCTAAAGTTGATACGTCGCAACATTTGAACCATATCTTATTTGGTAGTGTACTTGGTACAAGTTATGCAGAATTAATACAGATTATTTTTATTGCTGCTGTTGTGTCTATTATTGTTATCATTAAGCGTCGTGATCTCATGCTTTATTGTTTTGATCCTGTTCAAGCAAGAGTGGTTGGATTACCCGTTCGATTATTACATTATGGATTACTGAGTATTCTAGCTTTAACTATTGTAGGATCGCTAAAAGCAGCTGGGGTTATATTGGTCATTGCTATGTTGATTGCACCGGGTATTACTGCTTTTTTAATCAGTAAACGATTTGAAAGAATGTTAGTTATTGCGGTGTTAATTTCTGTCTTTTCAACCGTTATGGGAACATTGATCAGTTATCATTTAGATGCATCTACCAGTGCTTGCATTGTGATTCTACAAGCTACTATTTTTGTTTTTACACAAAGTTATGTCTATATTAAAAGCCGTCAAAATTAACCATTAATAAAATTGCGTAAATGTGACTTGTTAGTCGTCATGACATTTACGCAATTTTCGCTTTGGAATTTTTTAACTATTCATCATCCATATATTTGCTGGAATCAGCATAATTATCAAAGCGTGAAAATTGACCTTGGAATTTTAATCTTACTTTACCTATTGGACCATTACGCTGTTTACCTAAAATAATTTCGGCAATTCCTTTGTGTTCAGATGCTTCGTTATACACTTCATCACGATAAATAAACATGATTACATCGGCATCTTGTTCAATCGATCCGGATTCACGTAAATCCGAATTCACTGGTCTTTTATCTGCCCGTTGTTCAAGACTACGATTTAACTGTGATAGTGCAACAACCGGAATTTGTAATTCTTTTGCTAATGCTTTTAATGATCGTGATATTTCAGCAATTTCCAACGTTCGATTTTCAGACATATTCGGTACACGCATCAGCTGTAGATAATCGACCATGATCATACTTAACCCTTTATGTTCCCGATAAATACGTCTGGCACGTGAACGTAATTCCATTGGCGTTAATCCGGAAGAGTCATCGATGTAAATATTTTTCTTTTCAAGCAAAATACCCATGGTACTTGAAATACGAGCCCAATCATCATCTTGTAATTGACCAGTACGAATACGTGTTTGGTCTACTCGAGAAAGTGAAGCGAGCATACGCATCATAATTTGTTCTGAAGGCATTTCTAAACTGAATATTAATACCGGTTTTTCTTGCATCATTGCTGCATTTTCACACAAATTCATGGCGAAAGTTGTTTTTCCCATAGAAGGACGTGCGGCAATAATGATTAAATCTGAACGTTGCAAGCCAGCTGTCTTTTTGTCTAAATCAAGAAAACCTGTAGAAACACCAGTGACACCATCATGTGGGCGTTGGAAAAGTTCTTCGATTTTAGCAACCGTCGCTTCCAGCACTTCAGTTATGCTTTTTGGCCCCTCTCCTTGCTTGGTACGGCTTTCAGCAATTTGAAAGATTTTACTTTCAGCTAAATCCAATATTTCACTACTGTCTCGCCCTTCTGTCGCATAACAGTTATCTGCAATCTCATTTGATGCGCTGATAAGTTCACGCAATATAGCTTGTTGCCGAATAATATCACTATATGCCACAACATTGATGGCGCTCGGGGTGTTTTTTGATAATTCAGCTAAATAAGCAAATCCCCCCACGTCAGCAAGCAAATCCTTACTTTCTAAACTTTCTGAAAGCGTAATTAAATCTATTGGTGTTCCTTTACCCACTAAAATATGCATTTCAGCGAAAATAAGTTGATGATGACGTGAATAAAAATCCCGTTCGGTTATCATTTCAGCAACGACATCCCAACGCTGATTATCCAGCATTAAACTACCGAGAACAGCTTGCTCTGCCTCTATGGAATGGGGAGGCAATTTTAAGCTATGTAGTTTTGCGTTTTTCGCATTTTGATTATTACCTTCTTTATTGGTAATGATTTCATCAGTATTCATTAGATTCATCTTTTTTAATTTAATTCATATTTGAGCTTATCATTTAGCTAGCTCAAAAATAAGGGGCCTAATGCAAGATTAGGTATTTGATATTCTAGTGGATAATCCACCTGAACTAAATACAAACCTTCCGGTTTTGCTGTTGCTGCCGCCCGTGTTCTATCTTTAGCTTTCAATAAATCATCAATCCATTGCGGCTTTTGATTTTCAGCGCCAACTTCTAGCAAACTGCCGACGATATTCCTTACCATATGATGTACGAATGCATTCGCTTTTATATCCACAATCACATAGTCACCCTGTCTGGTTACACTAATTTGATGAATGTTTCGCCAAGGCGTTAACGACTGACATTGTGCGGCTCTAAATGATGAAAAGTCGTTTTCTCCTAACAGATATTGTGCAGCTTCATGCATGAGCTTTTCATTAAGGGGTAAATAGTAATGCGTAACCCCTTTTGATAAAATTGCTGGACGGTAACGGTGATTATAAATCACATAACGATAACGTCGAGCAGTTGCGCTGAATCTTGCATGAAAACTTTCCGCAACAGGTTGAGACCACCGCACCGCAATATTTGACGGTAAGTGGGAATTGACCCCCATTGTCCAAGCACTGTGAGAACGTTGTGCTTTTGTTTCAAAGTGAATAACTTGTCCTGTTGCATGGACCCCCGCATCCGTTCGACCTGCACAAAAAACCGTAATAGGCTCATCGGCGATAACCGATAAAGCAGACTCTAATCTTTCTTGGACTGAATCAACGGATTGTTGGCGTTGCCAACCAAAATATCCACTGCCATCATATTCAATACCCAGTGCAATTTTAGAGGTAGTCATTAATCAGCATCTCAAGCGTCTGGATGAGCATTATTCCACCTAAATAGCGAATATTATCAGCAACTGACCAAAATTGGATTTGTTCATAATGACCAAAACTATGCCTTAAATTGGATAATTTAATCGTCAAATTAGATTCTGATTCGGCATTAACTTCAGTAACAGGAGTTGAAAGCGTATCCCCTTGTAATTCAACACCATATTCGCTAAAACGTGCCATATCTAATTCAATCGGTAAACTGCTAGAAACATTTACCGCTTGAGCAAGTCCATAAAATACCGGAACAATAACAGATTCAATCGATATTGGCAGCTGATAATTATTGATAACTTTACGAATCTGATTTATCAGTGATTTTTCACCGTATGATGAATTATCAGATTCATGTGAAATAGGCAACAGATTGAAAGCAAGCTGTTTGTCGAATAAGTCATTATCAACAGGCATTCCATTTAATAATCGAGCACTTTGACCAGCCAGTTCTTCAACGCCTGGTTTGCCATACATTGAAGAGGGAATGAAACTTGTTACATGCAAATTAGTGAGTAACTCGATATCTGTTAAAGGTGCAACACAGCGAAGTAATTGAGAAACGGGGGCGCTGGCTACCGCAATAATGTTTTCGTTACGGTATTCAGCCAAAACATGATTGTTCACTTGTGGCACAATCAGTGGAATATGATCTTGATCAGCAAAATAGCCACTTGCATCAATCACAATGCATCCTGCTTGTGCTGCTTGTTGAGCATATTTTTCACTGGTTTTCGCACCCGCGACAAAAAAAGCAAAATGGCATTGACTAAAGTCCATTTGAGCACTATCAATAACCGTTAAATTTTTACCTGCAAATCGAATAATCTCGCCAGCACTGTTATCACTGCCGACTAGGTAGAGATTATCAATTTCAATACTATGATTTTTCTGAGTATACTCTTGTAGTAACTCAATGAGCGCAGAACCTACTTGTCCTGTCGCACCAACAATGGCAATATTCCATGCTGACATATATAAACCCAATCAATAAAATTTATCAAAGATTATAACATTATATTTGTGAGGATAGCTGAAAAAAAAGAGCTATTAATTTTGGAAGCAAGATCGACAAATTCATTTTTTATCCGTTACATATTATAAAATTATGATTAAAGTGATGCACCATGTTACACGTTAAAATCCTATTTTATGAATAAAGTTACTTTAGCTGTGATTGCCCAAAAGGCAAATTTATCAATTGCGTCCGTGTCAAGAGTAATAAACACGCCCAATTTAACTTCTGCATTAACACAATCACGTGTTTATAAAGCAATTGAGGAGTTGGGGATTGATACACCCTTTAATACTAAACCCTATCATGTAGAGTGTGAAACGCAAAAAATTTTAATTATTGATAATCAATTATTCTCGCAAAGTTTAATCAATATTGGTTTAGAAAGTGGTTTAAAAGAAGCGGGATACCAATTTTTTTATTTACGCTTCGCCTATTCCAGCCCAAATGATATTCATCATTTAATTCGATATGCAACCCAAAACATTTTTGATGGTATCGTGATCATTAATGATGCTCCCTATTTAGATATCCTCAAAAACTACAAATCCACCTTACCACCTATTATTTTAGTTAACCATTTTTCGCTTGATTTTAATTGCGTTTATTTCGATCACTTGACCATAGCCTATAATATTACTCAATATTTAGTGCATCAAATACATAAAAAAATCGCAGTTATCATCAATGACAGTCATAAAAAGAGTTCAACTCTTTTTTTACAAGGTTATCAGCAAGCCCTTCTGAGGTCTAACATTAAGTTTGATCCTAATTACCTAATTCATCATTGCTTTAGTTATGAGCAAGGGCGATCGGCTATCAAAAAATTAATAGAAAGTAACAAACCACCCACTGCGATTATTTGCTCGGATAATATTCATTTAAATTATTTGGATGAACAATATTATGATCAAAAAAATTCTCACCCCCCTTTTGCTGCGGTACTGGGAATATTGCATCAAGTGAATCAAAGCAAGGATCAGCTAACGACCCCTATCGCTATTACTTATATTAATCATTCAAAAGATCGTCAATATAATGAATTAGACCAGCTTAGCCGAATTTATAAACCTTTATCTAAAATGGGAAAAAAATCAGCCCGTTTACTTTGTGACATACTCAAACAAAAAACTGCATCAACATTGCAATACCACCTTGTTGAAACAGAATCCCTATTTATTAACTAGTCTATAATTAAACATCGTCGCTGTTATTAATAGTGGCAGAACGTTTATTTCTATTGGATTCTGTTTTATGACTATGATGATATCAATCGTTTTGGTGAGAGTTTATTTTTTATCTGAATGCCCGCCCCGATAAATGTTTGATCTTGATAAATCCTGACTAACGTTTCTTGAGGTGAAGTTATCTCATCGTTAATGACCGTATCTATTTCTATCGTTCGACCTAATAAAATATGCTTACCTTGTTGTTCAGTGAGTGTGACCTTTGGGTACGCATTCATTGGGCTATCTACTGGCATTAATAAAGCATCTTTATCAGCTAAATTGTGTAGTGCATCTAAAGTTACCATTTGTTGAATAGGATAATTAGAAACTTGCAGACGTCTTAAATAAATGACATGTGCACCACAACCCAGTAATTCTCCTAAATCATCAATAATCGTTCGAATATACGTTCCCTTAGAGCAATGTATTTCTAAAGTTAATTCATGAGTATTGGCATCAAATTGGATAAATTGATTTTCGTAAACAGTAATGGGTCTTGCTTCTCGTTCAATGACAATGCCTTGCCGAGCATATTCATAAAGTGGTTTACCTTGGTGCTTTAATGCCGAAAACATGGTTGGCACTTGTAAAATATCCCCACGAAAATGCGTTAACGCTTCATCAATTTGTGATTGAGTAATATTGACAGGTTTAGAACAGATGATTTGACCGTCTGCATCTGACGTATCTGTTCGTTCACCTAGTTTAGCAATAACTTGATATCGTTTATCAGAATCTAACAAATATTGAGAAAATTTGGTCGCTTCACCAAAACAGATGGGTAACATGCCTGTCGCTAAAGGGTCGAGCGCACCTGTATGCCCTGCTTTTTTAGCGTTAAAGAGTCTTTTGACTTTTTGCAAAGCATCATTCGAGGTCATGCCTTGCGGCTTGTCTAATAACAAAACGCCGTGAAGTTCACGGCGAATTTTTTTAATATTCATTGTTAATTTCTTTATCTTAAAAAATAAAACCAACTAGATTTAGTTCAAAATCATGGCATTTTTTATGTTAATCTTTATGACGTTCGTTATCCTGTTTGATAACATCAGAGACTAAACTAGACATTTGCATACCTTTAACCAATGATTCATCATAAAAGAATTTGATTTCAGGAATAATGCGTAAACGCATTGCTTTGCCTATTAAAGTTCGAATATATCCTTTCGCATCATTGAGTACGGTTAGACCTTGTTCAATAACTTGCGGATCATCATCATTTAAAAAAGTTACAAATACTTTCGCGTAGGAAAGGTCGCGTGAGATATCAACACCCGAAACAGTAACCATGCCTAGACGTGGATCTTTGATTTCGCGTTGTAGTATGATTGCAATCTCTTTTTGCAATTCATGTCCAACACGAGAAGAGCGATTAAATGCTTTTGCCATATCTATTTTCCTTAAAATATGAATAAGCAAGGCATAAACCTTGCTTATAACATGGTAATGTCATCGTTATTAAATTGTACGCTTGATTTCGATAGTTTCAAAGACTTCGATTGAATCCCCAACACGAACATCATTATAGTTACGTACACCAATACCACATTCCATTCCGTTACGAACTTCATTAACGTCATCTTTAAAGCGACGTAGTGATTCAAGTTCGCCTTCATAAATAACCACGTTATCACGTAAAACACGGATTGGATTATGACGTTTAACCACACCTTCAGTAACCATACAACCAGCGATTGCACCAAATTTAGGTGATTTAAACACATCACGGACTTCGGCAAGACCAATAATTTCTTGTTTGTACTCTGGAGCTAGCATACCACTCATGGCTTGTTTCACTTCATCAATCAGATCATAAATAACTGAATAGTAGCGAAGGTCTAAATTTTCTGTTTCAATCACTTTACGAGCTGAAGCATCGGCACGTACGTTAAAGCCTAAAATTATGGCATTAGAAGCCGCAGCAAGCGATGCGTCCGTTTCGGTAATTCCACCAACACCCGAACCAATAATTTTAACTTTAACTTCATCAGTTGAGAGTTTAAGTAGTGAGTCAGAAATCGCTTCAACCGAACCTTGAACGTCGGCTTTTAGCACGATATTAAGTTCAGATACATCACCTTCAGTCATGTTAGTAAACATGTTTTCGAGTTTCGCTTTTTGTTGTCGAGCAAGTTTAACGTCACGGAATTTTCCTTGACGATATAATGCCACTTCACGTGCTTTCTTTTCATCACGTACAACTGTTGCTTCATCACCAGCAGAAGGTACGCCCGATAGACCTAAAATCTCAACAGGAATTGATGGACCTGCTTCGGTCACTTCTTTACCTAATTCGTTGCGCATTGCACGAATACGACCATATTCAAATCCACATAATACGATATCACCTTTACGTAAGGTACCTGATTGAACAAGTACTGTAGCAACAGAACCACGACCTTTATCAAGGAATGATTCAATAACCACACCACTAGCCATACCGGTTTCGTAAGCTGTGAGTTCAAGCACTTCCGCTTGTAACAAAATGGCTTCAAGCAGTTGATCTATACCTGTTCCAGCTTTAGCTGATACATGAACAAATTGTGTGTCTCCACCCCAATCTTCTGACATGACACCATATTGTGCAAGTTCACCTTTTACACGTTCTGGATCGGCTTCGGGTTTATCGATTTTGTTTACGGCAACAACCATAGGTACATTTGCAGCTTTAGCATGTTGGATTGCTTCGATAGTTTGAGGCATGACGCCATCATCAGCTGCCACGACAAGAACAACAATATCAGTTGCTCTTGCACCACGAGCACGCATTGAAGTAAATGCCGCATGTCCCGGTGTATCTAAGAAAGTGATCTCACCATTTGCTGTTTTAACATGATAAGCACCGATATGCTGAGTAATACCACCTGCTTCGCCTGAGGCAACTTTTGCTTTACGAATATAGTCAAGCAATGAAGTTTTACCATGGTCTACATGTCCCATAATGGTCACAACCGGAGCCCGCGACACTTTTTCCGCACCCGTATCACGATCACTCATTAAAGATTCTTCTAGTTCGTTTTCACGACGAAGAACGACTTTGTGTCCCATTTCTTCAGCAACTAGCTGAGCTGTTTCCTGATCGATAACCTGATTAATGGTTGCCATTGCCCCCATTTTCATCATCGTTTTGATAACTTCTGAACCTTTTACTGCCATTTTGTTAGCGAGTTCAGCAACGGTAATCGTTTCACCGATAACTACATCTCGGTTAACCGCTTGTACAGGTTTATTAAAACTTTGTTGTAAGGTACTTTTACCTTTCTTTTTATTATTACCACGAGTAACAGCACGTGCTTCTTCACGTTCTGCTTTACCTTCAGATAATTTGCTGCCTTTTTTCTGTTTGGTCTGTTTTGCATTACGACCTCGACCACGTGCGCTTTCAACTTCACGGTCGGTATCGTCTTCTGCTGCGCGTGCAAATTTAGACGTAGTAACATGATAATCTTCTTCATCACCATTGTTGTCATTGTCATTATCATCAGCATCACTATATTGTTCTGCTAATTTTCGCGCTTCTTCAGCCATGCGTTTAGCTTCGGCTTCTAGTTTGCGACGATTTTCTTCTTCAGCTTTACGTTTAATTTCGTTAGCTTCGGCTTCAAGACGCGCTTTTTCTTCTTGTGCTTTTTTTACCTTAGGTGTCACTGATTGTTCTGCTGCTTTTTCAGCTTCTTTCGCTTTTGCTTCTTGTGCACGTTTTTCAGCTTCGGCCTCTTCACGTTTTTTGGCTTCTTGAGCAGCTAATTGTGCTTGTGCTTCAGCTTCTTTACGTGCTTTTAATTCAGCTTCCTGTTTGGCTTTGCGTTCAGCTTCAAGTCGTGCTTTTTCAAGTTCAGCAGGATCTTGCTTAACAATTGTACGTTTTTTGCGTACTTCTATTTTAATTTCTTTGCTTTTGCCACCGCCACTCGATACATTCAAGGTAGAATGTGTTTTACGTTGTAACGTTAATTTTGTTGGGCCTTGCTGAGGATTTAGATGCGCAAGCAAAGCTTCTTTTTCCTTTTGTGTAACAGTATCTGTTGCAGTTTTTTTAATACCTGCATCAGCAAACTGTTGCAAAAGTGTTTGCACTGGAGTATTTATCTCTTGAGCCAGTGTTTCGATTGATACTTTGGTCATGTATTACTATCCCTCAATTATTCATTTGCAAACCAACAAATATTACGAGCAGCCATAATAAAGTCGCCAGCTTGATTACTTGTTAAACCTTCAATCCCGACTAGATCATCTGTACCTTGTTCAGCTAAGTCTTCCAAGGTGATTACATCATGTTGGGCTAATTGATAGGCTAATTCTTGTGTCATACCTGGCAAATCTAATAAATCTTGCGCAGGTCGTTTATCACCACTATTCGCTAATGCTATTGTGGTTAATGCATCTTTAGCTCGGTTTCTTAATGCTTCAACGAGTTCTTCATCAAGTTCTTCAATTTCAAGCAATTCATCAACAGGAACGTAAGCAAGTTCTTCCAGTGAAGTAAATCCTTCTTCTACTAAAAGTTTTGCTAACTCTTCATCAATGTCCAGATGTTTAATCAGATTATTAATTGCTGCAAATGATTCTGCATGATGCTTTTCTTGCAAATCTTCGGTACTCATGACATTTAATGTCCAGCCGGTCAGCTGCGAAGCTAAACGAATATTTTGACCGTTACGACCAATTGCCTGTGGTAAAGTGTCGGCATTGACAGCAACATCCATTGTATGTTTATCTTCATCAACAACAATAGAAACTACATCGGCAGGCGCCATAGCATTAATTACAAATTGTGCCGGATTGTCATCCCATAAAACGATATCTATACGCTCACCACCAAATTCATTGGATACAGCCTGAACACGCGCACCACGCATCCCAACACAAGCACCAACAGGATCGATACGACGATCATTACTGCTTACTGCGATTTTAGCGCGTGAGCCTGGATCACGAGCAACACCTTTAATATCAATCATTTCTTCACCAATTTCTGGTACTTCAATGCGAAATAACTCTTCCATCATTTGTGGATTTGAACGACTGATACAAAGTTGTGCCGGTTTATTATCTTGTTCAACTAAATATAAGATCCCGCGAACCCTATCGCCTATACGAAAGTTTTCGCGTGGTAACATATCATGGCGGGACATCATCGCATCAGCATTATTTCCTAAGTCAAGGATAACACTATCACGATTAGTCTTTTTAACTATTCCCGTTACGATATCGCCGATTCGATTTCTAAACATGTCGATAACCATCGCACGTTCAGCTTCACGAACTTTTTGCACAATCACTTGTTTGGCTGTTTGCGTAGTAATACGGTCGAAGGCAACCGATTCTATCTGCTCTTGAACGTAATCACCAATTTTTACTGAAGGATCTTCGTATTGCGCAGCTTCTAAAGTCATTTCTTTCGTCGGTTGAGTGACTTCGTTCACAACAAGCCAACGACGGAATGTGTCATAATCACCCGTTTTGTGATCAATCTTAACGACAACATCAATATCAACTGTATGTTTCTTTTTGGTTGCCGTCGCTAATGCGGTTTCTAACGCTTCAAAAATTTTATCTCGCGTAAGTGCTTTTTCATTTGATACCGCTTCAACAACAGCTAAAATTTCTTTATTCATCCTTTACACCCGTACTCTATTTAAGGTTAAAATTAGGTACAATGTTTGCTTTTTGTATATTACTAAAAGCAAATACCTCATCATTATTATCAACTGTTAATGTAATCATCTCATTATCAATGGATTTAATATGTCCTTTCCATTTACGACGATTAGCAACAGGGATACGTAAACTCATCGTAATTTCTTCACCAATAAAACGTTTATAATGCTCAAGCGTGAATAATGGTCTGTCCATACCTGGTGATGAGACTTCAAGATTGTAGGCATCTTTGATAGGATCTTCGACATCAAGTACCGCACTAATTTGTCGGCTAACATCAGCACAATCATCAACAGAAATACCCTCTTCACTATCAATATAAACTCGTAACACTGGGTAACGGCCACGGATATATTCAATACCGACTAATTCAAAACCAAGCGCATTAACAGGCTCTTGAATGATATCGGTCAATTGTTGCTCTATATTAGCCAAACAAACCTCCACTGCAGAAAATAAAAAAGGGCATGAAGCCCAACATTCCTTAAAAACTTACGCTTAAATCGAAACGTAAAAAAACCTCGACATGCGAGGCTTACATTTAAAACTAACTATAATGAAGCCACTTGTTTCGAACTTTCATGCAATAATAACAGGATAAATGGTTATGGATGAAAAGTTAAGTGGTTGCGGGGGCTGGATTTGAACCAACGACCTTCGGGTTATGAGCCCGACGAGCTACCAAGCTGCTCCACCCCGCGATAGATGGTTGATGAGTATACTATATTTTGAAAAAAATGCAACTGAAAATCACGCTTTTTTAACAGTTTTACTTGAAGTTATTGAAATATTTCAGATAGTCATTTTGTCTTATTTTTTTAATTACTCACATTAAATTACATTATAATATTTTCTAATGAAATCATAAGGATTTCCGCTGATTTTTCAGCGGAAAAACGTGTTTTTGTGATTAATATTAAATAACGATTTTTGGAGGCTATTTTATAGTTGCATTTTTCATTTTATTGACAAAAATGGCTAATTCATGCAACATTTTTTGAGGGTTATCCAAATGTTGCTCAATAATTTTGACTGTCGCAGAACCAGCAATTGCTCCCGCTGCTCCCGATTTAATTGCTTCACTTACTTGGTTAGGATCAGATATACCAAATCCTTGAATAGCAGGAGGTGCATTAAATTCAATGAGTTTTTTCAATAAATGGGTAAGGGGTTTATTGGCACGATTTTCAGTTCCTGTAACACCAGCGCGAGACACCAAATAAGTATACCCTTTACCATATTTAGCAATATTTTTAATCACTTCATCATCGGCATTAGGTGGACAAATAAATATAGGGGCAATACCATTTTTTTCAGCTGAGCCTATAAACTCTTGCGCATACTCAACAGGTAAATCTGCAATCAATACTGAATCTATCCCTGCTTTAGCGCACTTGGCATAGAAGTTATCAATACCATTTTTGAACACTAAGTTAGCATAGATGAGTAATCCAATAGGGATATTGGCATTATGATTTCTGA